>CASFAP010000081.1 GCA_949292695.1 uncultured Eubacteriales bacterium
CAGGCTGACGGCGGCAGGCTATGATTATGACGCTGTACAGGCAAGGGTGAATCAGCTTGTATAAAGCCTGAAAATCTGTTACTATTTTGTTACTAACCGCCCGATTTTATATAAGTTTTGCATAGCCTTATATATTGAACAGCCTTGAATTTATCGGTATTTTCAGGGCTTCAAATGGGCGGTCAATTATGGTATAATGTCCACAGCGAATGCGTTTATGATTCACGGAAGGTGTATGCATCATAAAAGCGTATCGCTGTGGGCTTTTTTACTGAACTCTGAAGCTGTAGTGCAAAAACATGTGCGCTTAAAGCGCGGCGGTTATGTCAAAATGGTGCAGACCTGCAAAAAGGACCATCTAGTGAGATGGGGTGGTGTAGCCATGATCAGCGATGGAGCGCAAAATAAGTATTGCATTCTTCAATATGCGCTTACCAATTGTACGGCGTGGGCGTGAGGGCTTTTACTTGTTTGGGCAGAAGTGAGGAGGAAGAAAATTTGGAACGATTTTTTGAAGCGCAACGCAAGCGTAAGACAGTGAAACTCGACGGCGAATGGGATTTTAAGATCGATCCGGATGATATGGGCGTGAATGCAGGCTGGTTCGAGTCCTTTCCGGCCGCGGATCGGATGGAGGTCCCGGCTTGCTGGAATCAGACGCTCAAGTACGACAGCTATTTTGGCGTCGCCTGGTATCACCGCACATTTTTGCTAGAAAATGCATCGAATTTATGGTTTGAGTTCGGTGCAGTCAGTGGAGAGAGCCGCGTTTGGCTGGACGGCAAGCCGCTGACTGCGCATTACGGTAGCTTTACCGCCTTTTATGGCTTTGCGGCCGATGTAGGGCCGGGGCTTCACCATTTGACCCTGCGGGTCGACGCATCGAGCGATGATGAAACCATTCCGCTTCCTCGCGTCGACTGGTATCATTACGGCGGCATTACCCGCAGTGTTTCCCTTGCCGAAGTGGGCGATTGCGCGATTCGCTATTGCCATGCGGAATATACGTTAGACCTTTCTCGCCAGAGTGCGTCGGTTCGTTTTCGGATTTCTGCGTTTTCAGAGCGAGCGGTGGAACTTCCCGTTCGGGTCTCATTGGGGGACTGCCAGGTCGAAGAGGTTCACAAATTTGAGGGCGAGACGGTGATTGAAACCGCTGAGATCAAACTCAAAAATGTCGTATGTTGGAGCCCGCAACAGCCGGTTTTGTACGACTTATATGCGCAGATAGGGGAGGATGACTTTTGCGACCGGGTCGGCTTCCGCGAGGTTTGTACGGCGGGCGGTAAAGTCCAGCTGAACGGCAAGGCCTTGACCCTTCGCGGTATCAACCGCCATGAGATGCACCCTGATTGGGGGTTCACCCTGCCGCGAGAACTCATGAAGCACGATTTGGCGATCCTGCAGGACCTTGGGTGCAACATGGTGCGCGGGTCCCATTACCCGAATGCGCCGGCTTTTTTGGATTTATGCGATCGTGAAGGCATGCTTTTTTGGAGTGAAATCCCGCTCTGGGGGTATCCGGAACGCAACCTTGCCTCAGAAAAACTGGTGGCGCGCGCCGAAGGGATGTTCCGCGAGATGGTCGAGCAGTACTATAACCACCCCTCGATCATCTTCTGGGGCTTACATAATGAAATCGATACCGCGTCGGATGCTGGGGTGCAGTTGACAGAACGATTAGCCGCTCTTGCGCGAAAGCTTGATTCTTCGCGCCTTATCACCTTCGCAACCGATCGTATATTGACCGACCGTTGCCTTGCCTTTGCCGATGTGATCAGCATCAATAAATATCACGGCTGGTATGAGGGCGGCGTCGACCGTTGGCAGGGCTTTTTAGATGCCGTTCGACAAAAGCTCGAGGCCGACGGAGTAGCAGACCGTCCTGTTGTCATGTCAGAATTTGGCGCCGCGGCGCTTTACGGATGCCATGACTTCCGCAAACAAAAGTGGACGGAAGAATATCAGGCCGAGCTGATTCAGTTTACCCTCAAGCTGTTCCATGAAACCGATTTCCTGTCGGGCACCTTTATTTGGCAGTTCACCGACATCCGCACAGCACCTGAGATGGGCAACGACCGTGCGCGCGGCTTCAATAATAAAGGCATTTTGAATGAATACCGCAAGCCGAAATTAGCCTACTATGCGGCGCGGGATATTTATCACGAGTTGGCAAGGAGGGAGCTCTAATTATGCAAAAAATCAATGAAAAATTTTCAAAACCGCTTCGCCCTGAGCGGGTGATCCAATTCGGCGAGGGCGGTTTTTTGCGCGGCTTTGCCGACTGGATGCTCCAAAAGATGAACGATGCTGGGCGCTTTTTTGGTGATGCCGTCGTTGTTCAGCCGATCCAACAGGGCATGTGTGATAAACTGTCGGCGCAGGATTGCCTGTATACCCATTTAATTCGCGGCACCGAAGGAGTAGAAGCGACAGTGATCGACTCTATTTCGCGTTGCGTTAAGCCGTATGATGACTATGACGCGTATCTCGCGTTGGCCGATCAACCCGAGATGCGATTCATTATCTCGAACACCACCGAATCGGGCATTGCCTTTTGCGAAACCGATCGGCTTGAGGATCGACCGCAATCATCCTTTCCGGGCAAATTAACAGCCCTATTATACCGCCGGTTCCAAAAGGGGTTGCCAGGTTTTATCCTGTTGCCCTGCGAACTCATTGAGCGAAACGGTGATACCCTCAAATCCATTGTCTGCAAATACGCGAGACTTTGGGGCCTCGGGCAGAAATTTTTAGATTGGCTCGAGCGGGAGAACCATTTCTGCAATACCCTTGTCGACCGGATTGTGACGGGATACCCAAAAGACGAAATCGTCGATTTGGGGTACGAGGATAACATGGTAAACACTTCGGAGTACTTCCATCTTTGGGTTATCGAGGGGGAGCGCGAACTGGAAAGGGAATTGCCCTTCGCAGAGTGCGGTCTCAATGTTGTCTGGACCGATGATCTCGAACGCTATCGCACCCGGAAGGTCCGCATCTTGAATGGTGCGCATACTTCTTTTGTGCCATTAGGGCTATTAAAGGGCTTTGATACGGTCCGCGCTTGTGTCGAGGATGCAGAGATGCTCGGTTTTATCCGCCAGTGCATCTATGATGAGATCATCCCGACGCTGACGCTTCCGCGCGAAGAGCTGATCTCGTATGCCGATAACGTGCTCGAACGCTTCCGCAATCCTTATATCAAGCATTATCTTTCTTCTATCGCCCTCAATTCGGTTTCTAAATTCCGCGTGCGCGTACTACCCTCGCTGATTGCGTATCGGGATAAATTCGGACGCACGCCGCAGGGACTTTTGCATGCGTTGACGGCGCTATTACTGTTCTATCGGACCGACGGTGCGAATGATGACCCAAAGGTTATCTCCTTTCTGCGCTCTCACAGCTTCCGCGAAATCCTCGGCAATGCACAGCTTTGGGGGCAGGACCTGTCGTTTTTAGCAGATGAGGTGCAACATGATGCAGATACATCCTTCTGACAACGTCGCGGTCGACCTCGAGACTGGGCATAAGGTTGCTCTTGCGCCAATTCGAATGGGCGAAGCCGTCATAAAATACGGATTCCCGATCGGGACCGCTTCGGCCGATATCGCGCCTGGCGAGCGGGTGCATACCCATAATCTGCGAAGCGCTTTGGGCGGCGCGCAGGAATACCGCTATACGCCGGATTTTCGGCCTATCCAGCCGGACAACGATCCGAGAACATTCCTCGGCTATCGACGGGGGAATGGGGCTGTGGGAATTCGCAATGAAATTTGGATCATTCCGACGGTCGGTTGCGTCAACCGCCTGGCCGAGACCCTCGCGCAGAAAACCGGCGCGCACTGCTTTACCCACCCCTTCGGTTGCTCCCAGCTCGGCGACGATATGCGTACCACGCAACTGGTGCTCAAAGGCCTTGTAGGCCATCCGAATGCCGGCGGCGTGCTGGTCGTCGGTCTCGGGTGCGAAAACAACCACCTTGGCGTGTTCCAAAAAATTTTAGGGGAGTGGGATCCAGACCGCGTGCAGTTCCTCAATGCGCAGGAGGAAGGCGATGAGGTCTCTGCAGGACTCGAAAAAATTGCCAAGCTTCAAGCCTACGCCGACTCTTATGCCCGCGTGGCCTGCCCTTTATCGGATTTGCGAATCGGCTTAAAATGCGGCGGGAGTGATGGCTTCAGCGGCCTTTCGGCCAATCCGTTGGTCGGTAGGGTGTGCGACAAAATCATCGCGGCCGGCGGCGGCGCGGCGCTCGGCGAGGTGCCCGAGATGTTCGGCGCCGAGACTATTTTGATGCGCCGCTGTGTCAACCGTGATGTTTTTGACAAACTGGTGCAGCTGGTGAACGGGTTTAAAACCTATTTTGTCTCGCACGGCCAGCCGGTGTCGGAAAATCCATCGCCCGGCAACCAGGCCGGGGGGATTACGACGCTCGAAGAGAAATCCCTCGGTTGCGTGCAAAAGGGCGGAACGGCCCCGGTCATCGACGTCCTCGATTACGGCGATACGATGTCGGCCGGCGGCTTGAATCTCGTCAACACGCCGGGCAACGATCTGGTTTCCATGACTAACTTAACGGCGGCCGGCGCCCAGATGATCCTCTTTACCACCGGCCGCGGTACGCCGGCGGGCGCGCCGGTGCCGACGGTTAAAATTTCAACCAACTCAGCGCTTTTTGCCCGAAAACCTGCCTGGATCGACTTTGACGCCGGCACAGTGCTAAGAGGGGAAGCGATGGATTCGGCGGCCGAACGGCTCTTTGATTTATGCCTGGCCGTAGCCAGTGGGCAAGAGACCCGAAATGAAATCCAGGGTTATCGCGAAATTTCGATTTTTAAGGATGGTGTCACATTATGAGTTTCATCCACGACGATTTTATGTTGCATTCCGAGGCGGCGAGAAAGCTCTATCATGCGTATGCTGAAAAGATGCCGATCATCGACTATCATTGCCACTTGAGCCCAAAAATGATCGCAGAAAATGCAAAATTCCGGAATATCACCGAACTGTTTTTGGGCGGCGACCATTATAAATGGCGGGTCATGCGGTCCAACGGGGTCGACGAGGCCTATATTACGGGAGATAAACCTGATTACGAGAAGTTTTTGAAATTCGCTGAGACGCTTCCCTATTGCATCGGCAATCCGATGTACCACTGGACGCATCTCGAGCTGAAACGCTATTTTGGTATCGACAAACTTCTATGCCCTGAGACAGCCGATGAAATCTGGAATACCTGCAACGAATTGCTATTGCGCGAAGACTTCCGTGCCCGCGCCCTCATTGAGAAATCCAATGTCAAGGTGGTCTGCACGACCGACGATCCGCTCGACGACCTTTCGTATCATCGCGCTATTGCGGCGTCGGATTTTGCAGTTAAGGTTTATCCGGCCTTCCGGCCCGATAAAGCGGTCGAGATCGGCAAGGAGACCTTTTTGCCGTATGTCGAACAGACCGGCGCCAAAACCTATGAAGCGCTTTGGACATTTCTGTGTAGCCGCCTCGATTTCTTCGCGGAAAACGGTTGCCGCGTGTCGGATCACGCGCTCGATGGTGTTCCTTTCGCAACCGGCGACGCCTCGGCAGTGTTTGAAAAGCGTCTGCGCGGAGAGGCGATTACGAAAACGGAAGAAGAAATTTATAAGACCGACCTGCTTCGCAAGTTTGCGGGCGAGTATGCGCGGCGCGGTTGGGTGATGCAGTTGCATATCGGCGCGCTCCGCAACAACAATACGCCGATGTATCAAAAATTGGGACCTGACACCGGCTTCGATTCAATCAACGATCTGAGCATCGCCGAACCGCTTTCCCGCTTGCTCGACAGTATCGAATGCGAATCCGGCCTGCCGAAAACCATTCTTTATACCCTCAATCCCAAGGACAATTACGTGCTCGGCACAATGCTTGGCAACTTTCAGCGCGGGCCGGTCAAGGGCAAGATCCAGTTCGGATCCGGCTGGTGGTTCAACGATCAGCGCGACGGTATGACCGAGCAGATGAAGGCGTTGGCCAATTTGGGGCTTTTGAGCCGGTTTGTCGGTATGCTGACCGATTCGCGGAGCTTCGTCTCCTATCCGCGGCACGAATATTTCCGCCGCATTCTCTGCGAGCTGATTGGCGGATGGGTCGAAAAGGGGGAATACCCAGCCGATTTTAATTTGCTAGGTGAGATGATAGAGGGCATTTGCTATACGAATGCCAAAGAATACTTTGGATTTTAAAGAAAAACAGGCGGTATGTAATTACATATCGCCTTTTTGAATAGCACTTTTGCATTTGGAGTTTTTCATCTGGTGTAGAAAGGAGGTGCACAACGGAATTTCGTTTGTTGAACTCCAACGTTTGATTCAATTTGACCGCCGGGGCTACATCTTTTTTGTGTAACAAAAAAGTTACTTGCTTTTCATAAAAACGCTGGCTACAATGGGTGTAAACAAGGGGGGCAATATGGAACAGGACAAAAAAATAACATCTCGCTTTGTGATTACCCTGATCGTCATACCAGGAATCGCTCTTCTGGGGATCCTTTGCTCTTTGATCGTCACTCTGTTTTCTAGAGAAAATCTCTATTTTTCGTTACCATATCAGGCGATTCGTGCGATTTCGTCTTTCCTGGAGAGGCCTGGAGACTTTTTGAAACCTGGCATATCTTTTTTCATGGCGGTTCTGCTGGCCTTTGGCTTCTTCGCGGTTTGCTTTGCTGAGCGTATGCGTTGCGCAAAACACCGCAAGCTCAATTCCGGCGCCTGCTTTTATAGCATCTGCATTGCGCTCAGTTCGCTTCTGCTTTTTGCCGGCCCGTTTCTGCTTAGCTTGTCGGGGCTTTTCCTTGCCATCTTGCCTATCTTCCCGTTTATCATCTTTTTGTACCTTGGCGTTATGTTCCCAGTCTATTCGTTTTATTGGTTTCTTTTTTGCCTTGAGCTCTCTGTTGGGATTGGATTGTTTTTCTATCAAAGGGAAAGGCGGGCCTCAGCTCTATTGCCGCCACAAGTAAAAAAGGAAAGCGACGCTTAACCCCAAAAGTCAGGATCTAAAAAACGGCGTGCCAGGCACGCCGTTTTTGCCTTAATTCTGTTTGTACCTGCAGGACGCATCGGAATCGGTTGCGTTTTAGAGTCCTAGATTCTTTTCTTATTATCAAAAAGTTGCCAATTGAATCAACGCCTAAAATGCCTCTGGCATTTTGCCGGCCAAAAGAAATGCGGCGCCGGCGGCTAAAATGCATTCAGGGGCGTAGGAACGATTCAATCGAATTGGAAATTCGCCCGGCTCCACCGGGGCGCCGTGGAGCGGGAGGATTTGGCGCCGCAAACTAAGAACGGCCGTTTCGTCGGATAAGCTCGAACAGGTGAGGGTATCGCAAGAGCCCATGCCATAGGTCAGCACTTCGTTTTTTCCCTGCATCAGACGCTCTAGCGCCCAACGATTAGAGGAAGCGCAGACGCCAATGAGATTCCTCGGCAGGGCGGGTGAGATCGATAGTTCCTGTTTGTTGATGAACAGGGCGATTCCCTGAGGGATCGTCAATTTTTCGTAGGATGGTTGATAGATAACGGCCAGCGCTTCAGCCCCTTGTTGCACACGGGTTGGGGAAACGACCGTTGCCCCAAAACGGCAGAATAACCGCAACAGAGGGAAAAGTGTCTCGTTTTCCGGCTCACTGAAAAGAATCACCGTATTCAAAGAATCACCCTCGCTCAAAGATAACGCTAGTATTTGCCCTTTCGTTCAAAATAAACCTATCATGCGAGAAAAACGCCCGAAGACCGGGCGTTTTTTGCTTTTAACGGTAGCCGTTTTCAGAAATTCAGAAAAGGAATAGTCAGCCAAAATATCCAGAGCACATATAAATACATGAAGAAAGATATTGCGCAGACACAGCGGGAATGCAACCTATCCTTTCGGCGACAAATCACGCATGGCCAGCACTGCACTTGCGTGGGGGAACGCCTACCTGTTTGCCCAAATAGGCAATTCTACAGCATTGCCGGGGGATAGCAATTACAAAATCACTTCGATCACTGGCACTAAGACATCTGGCTTGACAGCCGGCAATTTGAAAATCACACGGTTTCCGTCTTTCTCCCATAAAATTTCGCTTGCGTCGTGCAAAAACTGCGCGTATTTCATTTTGTCCGCCAGGTTTTCCATGGCAAGCGAATCAAAGGGATAGGTCTCGAGGTGGATATAAAGCCGTTTGCCGTCTTCACTTTGGGTCAGTTTCGTGCCGGCCGGCGCTTTGAATTCGGGTTCGGCCATGGTGCATCCGTATATTGACCGGCCGTGATAACGCATCCAGTCCTCGAAGACATTGAGCGCCTTTTGTGCGCGGCTGTCAAAATTTCCGCGTCCGGTTGGGCCGACGTTCATCAAGAGATTGCCTCCGCAACTGACCGTGTCAATTAAGAGGTGGAGGAGCATTTCGGGGGATTTCCAGCTCATTTCGTCGCGGAAGTATCCCCATGAGCCCGAAAAGGTCTGGCAGGCCTCCCAGGTGACGAATTCTCCGGTTTTTTCGTGTTTGATCCATTCGGTCGGTTGCCATTGCTCGGGTGTCCATAAATCCTGCTCAAGATCAGCGCGGTTGTCGATGATGATACCGGGCTGGAGTTCCCGCGCTAGCGCAATGAGCGCCTCGGCTTCCCACTGTTCTTTTCCTTTGCCGCCTCCGTTTCGCATCCAGGGCTTGCCGTTTGGGTCGCCTGCCGGAGGCGCATCATAGGAAAAATCGAACCATAAAATGTCGATTTTGCCGTAATTCGTGAGGAGTTCCCGGACCTGATCGCGCATATAGGCGGCGTATATATGCATATCGCGGCCTTCGTCCTGCATTTCGGCGTCAGGATCGTTTCGGCGAGGGTGGAAGCGGTCAATTGGAAAGGAGGGATGGTGCCAATCGATGAGGGAGTAGTAAAATCCGATTTTTAAGCCTTCAGCCCGAAAGGCGTCGACATATTCACGGACGATGTCACGTTTGAATGGAGTATTGGTCGACTTATAATCTGTGTATTGCGAATCAAAGAGGCAAAAGCCTTCATGGTGTTTGGTGGTCAAAACCGCGTACTTCATGCCAGCCGCTTTGGCCTGGCGCGCCCAGTCCCGCGCATCAAACAAGTCGGGGTTAAAATTCTCAAAATATAGATTGTATTTTTCCTCCGGAATGCATTCATAGGATTTGATCCATTCGTGCCGCGCCGGCAAAGCGTAAAGTCCGAAATGAATGAACATGCCGAACCGGTCATGGCGGAACCAATCGGTGTCACCCGGTGTTTTTTTGATAGAATAGCTTGACATAAGTGACCTCCCTTTCTTGACTTTACCGTTAGCTTAGCATATAATTTGTAAAAACAAAATGCAGAATGCGGTTCAAAACATGGAGTTTTTAGGATGGGAATTATTAAAAAACCTTTTCTTTTTAAAGAAATGAATCGCCTTAAAATGGATATTTCAGAAATAGCATATGCAAAGCTCGACACCAGCTGGCGCAACGATTTTGCCAAAGCTCCCTTTACTCGGATTTATTATGTGACGCGAGGGACTGGTCTAGTGGAGTATTCTGATGGGCGCATTGAACTAAAGCCGGGATCAATCTATGTATTGCCGGCAGAATCCGAATTTTCATACCGATGCGAAAGCTTTCTGGAAAAACTCTATTTTCATGTGAACCTTTTGAGGGCAGATCAAAGTGATCTGTTGGCAAAGCTTCCTACTTGCGTCGTTTTAAAAAACAGGGAAGCACAAATTGCCCAGGCACTAGAATGCTGGGAGCGCGGCGATAATGCATCCATATTCTTACTGAAAACGATGCTCTATCAGACCGTGTGCGAAGCAATTGCGCAGACCGGTGCAGATTTTGGCCGACCGGAGGATTTTAGCCCCATTGTTGCGCGGGCGCTATCGTTGATCCAATCCAATCTGCACGCGGGCTTGACGGCGCGACGCATCGCTGAAAAACTATATCTATCGGAAAGTCTGGTGCAAAAACGGTTCAAACAGGAAATCGGTATTCCACTTGGAAAATATTGCCAGGAGCTTATTCTGCGCGAGGCCGAACGCCGTTTGCGGATGACAAGTCAATCGATCCAGGAGGTCAGTGACGGCCTTGGATTCTGCGATCCATTCTATTTTTCGCGCAGTTTTAAAAGACGGTATGGCGTACCGCCCTCACAATATCGCAAAAATTTGAACCTGGAATTGGGATTGAGTGGAACAGTGAAGAACTCGCGACCCAAATAAAACGCGAATGGGCATCTGACCTACGCGGCGAGTTGAAGAGACTAAATTCTATTGGCGCCAAAAACTACTGCGTGGGCGTTTGCATCAAAAAGTTGATGAACAGCGAGAACCCAGAGCGCAGTGGGCGAGACAGGTGAACGGGTTGTTTTTTAGAATGCGAGGGGCAAACTAAATAAATTTGATGCACTTTGCAAAAAAACGCCAAAGGCGACAGGCTATTTGTGACGAGTTGGAAAGGTGATTAGGGCGAAATTTTTCTACGACGCATAAAGCCATCATGTGACGGTGCTCTTCACAAAAAATTGGTAGCGACAGGTGCCGTCGTGAGGGCGTCTTGAGTCAAGTAGGCAATCGGAGCATGATCTTTCGATTGCGAGGGGCAAGCTGGAAGAGCTTGATCACTTTACAAGAAAATAGAAAAGCTTAAAGCAAGCGAAATAACGCTTGCTTTGAGCTGGAAGGGCAGATTAAAACGCCAACAACCGCGAGCCCAGCGAAGCGGGTTGCGGCTGGGAATGCGGAAAAAGCGATAGCATTTCATAATGAAAAGAAAACGCCGTCGCGAACGATAGGAAGTCTGCGGCGACGTGGAAGGGGCGACTAAAGTCGACATTTTCACATACCAGCAACGATCAGCGGGATCGGCCAACCGGCCTTCTGGCCGACGGCGTTTTTGCCGCCCCGAGCATTTTGAGGCCGAAAGATGAAAGCGACCTCTGGCCGCTGGAACCTCTAAAAAATACCAGCTATAGACAAAAAAACACCAGCTTTTGCCGGTGTTTCTTTTTGGAGCTGCTAACCAGATTCGAACTGGTGACCTCATCCTTACCAAGGATGTGCTCTGCCACCTGAGCCATAGCAGCATAATCCGCAACGCAAATTATTATAAAAGAATCGTTTGGGAATGTCAAGTCCTTTTGGGAAAAAGTTAAAAATAGTTACAAGATCCCCATGGGAGTTGACAAGTGCCGGGATTCCTTGGTAAAATAGAATGAATTATTCTGGAGTATTTTGCAAATAGGGATGTAGTGTGTTTATGGTGCAGAGTATGACCGGCTTTGGCCGCGCAGAGCAAACCGCAGAAGGCATAAATATTGCCGTTGAACTAAAGGCGGTCAACCATCGGTATTTTGAATTTTCGGCCCGATTGCCTCGGTCGGCAACTTTTTTAGAGGAAAAACTCAAATCCTTTTTTCAATCCAGGATTTCCCGCGGCAAGCTCGACTCCGTTGTTTCCATTGAAGGCGGTGAGGCAGAGATTGCGGGTGTTGAAATCAACCGCGCTTTTGCCGATCCATATGTAGCCGCACTGCGCGAGCTAGCCGAATCGTATGGCTTAAAGGATGATGTTTCGGTCTCGACGGTCGCACGTGCGAGCGATGTCTTTCGGATCAAACGTGCAACGGCAGATGAAGAGGCAATCTGGAATGCGGTAAAACCCGTCGCCGAATCGGCGCTTGCGCAGTTTTTAGAAATGCGCAAGCGGGAGGGGGAAAAGCTAGCCGCCGACCTAAAAAACCGACTTGCAACCATCCTTGAGCTGGTGGGACAGATCGAATTGCGTTCGCCTGAAACCGTCCAGCTCTATCGTGAACGTCTAGAGCAAAAAATGCGAGAATTATTGGAGGGCGTGCAGATAGAGGAACAGCGCCTGCTTACTGAGGTTGCAATTTTTGCCGACAAAGTCGCGGTGGATGAGGAAACGGTTCGGTTGCGTAGTCATATCGATCAATTTGCCATGCTGTTGCAAGAGGGCGGCCCGGTGGGCCGCAAACTGGATTTCCTTGTCCAGGAAATGAACCGTGAGGCAAATACGATCGGTTCCAAGGCGCAAGACCTACAAATTGCCCGCGCCGTTGTCGATATGAAATCTGAGATCGAAAAAATTCGGGAACAGATTCAAAACGTGGAATAGAAGGGACAAATATGCAACTTGTCAACATCGGATTCGGCAATCTTGTGTCGGCCGAGCGCATCGTCGCCATTGTCAGCCCCGAATCGGCGCCGATCAAGCGGATTATCGCCGAGGCCAAAGAACGAGGCGCCCTAATAGATGCCAGCCACGGTCGGCGCACTCGCGCCGTCATCCTGACCGACAGCGATCACGTGATTTTGTCTTATCTGCCATGTGAGGCGCTTGCTACCCGACTGGAGGGTGCTCAGGTCGAAGAAGGGGAGACGGAAGATGTGTAAAGGCCGTTTGTTTATTGTTTCCGGCCCATCCGGTTGCGGAAAGGATACCATTTTAAGCGAACTGTTCCTTCGTCGGCCGGATATTCGGTTTTCGATTTCTACCATCACGCGTGCGATGCGTCAGGGTGAACGGGAAGGACAAAAATATCACTTTGTTTCCCGCGAGGAGTTCTTGAAACTGTTAGAAGCGGGTGAATTCCTGGAATATAATGAGTTTGTCGGCAATTATTACGGTACACCGCGAACGCCGGTCGAAGTTTGCATTGCAAATGGCGAAGATATCATTCTTGAAATCGATGTCAATGGCGCGGCTAAGGTTCGGTCTCAAATGCCTGAGGCGGTCAGCATATTTATCATGCCTCCGTCGATCGCTGAGCTAAAGCGTCGTCTGGAGCGGCGCGGGACCGAAACGCCACAGCAGATTGAAAGTCGGGCGGAGTGTGCCAAGAAAGAAATGAAACGCGCCATAGAATATGATTATATCGTTGTCAATGACGACCTTCAAAAAGCGGTCGATGATCTCGCATCCGTTTTGCGAAGCGACGGACTGAAGCGCGATCGGCAAGAACAAATCTTAGATGAGGTGTTAAAGCAATGTTGAACCCTGCAATTGGAGAATTGATTGAAGCGTATGATAACCGCTATCAGTTGGTGCTCGATGTCGCAAAATTTGCTCGCGAGATCGCCGCTGAAGCTGAAAAAAGAGGGGAAATCCTCGTTGAAAAGCCGGTGAGCCTTGCAATCAATCGTTTGGCATCAAAGCTGAAGGGCGGATCTTCCCCTATCTCCTCAGATCTATCGGATTTTTCATTTTCTTCCGGATTAGAAGATGTGTCAGGAGCGGCGCAACAGGTGCCGGATTCGCAGGTAGCGCAAAACGAATAATGGCGAACCGAAAGAAGGTCGTTCATGCCACTGGTTATCGCACAGGTGGTGCTGGATCATACCACGAATGCCTATGACCAACCTTTTGATTATCTGGTGCCCGAACAGCTAAATGAAACCTGCCTACCGGGATGCCGTGTGCAGGTGCCGTTTGGCCGCGGGAACACTTGCCGCCAGGGAATTGTCTTATCTTGCCGGCCTTATGAAACGGGCAGGACGTTAAAAAGCATTGAACGGGTCGTTGATCCTGCGCCTATTTTATCAGATGAGATGTTGCAATTGGCAGGATGGATGCGGGAGCATACATTTTGCACATATTATGATGCCGTCTCGGCCATGTTGCCGGCCGGCCTTAGCCTTAGAATAAAAACCTACTTCAGGCTCGTGCATCGTCCGGATATTTTGCCGGATGGCGATGCGGGCGCACTGATTGACCTGTTGGACCGGTCCGGTGGCAAGATGGAATGCGAAAAGCTGTGCGCTTCGCTTTCATTGTCTCAAAACGCGCCGCTATTTGAGAGGCTTGTTCGCGACGGTATCATCGAACGCACCGAGTCGGCTGAGCGTCGAATGGGCGACGCGACGCAGAAAATGGTGCGAATTTCACCTGATTTTGACGGAACATCCATAAAATTAACCCCAAAACAGCGTGCGGTGGTCGATCTGCTCAGTGAAATTGGGGCTTGCAGTGTCAAAGAGGTCTTATATTTTACCGGTGTGACCTCCGCCGTTATATCAGCCCTTGCGAAAAAAGGGGCCGTCGAGTTTTATGAGCAAGAGGTGTTCCGGGCTGTCTGCCCGCAGGGCATAAACCGAAGCACTGATGAAACACAAATCTGCCTGACACCGGAACAGCAACGGGCCTATGAGACCTTATTGGACCGTTTAAAAGCCGGACGAGGCGAATCTGCGCTTTTATATGGTGTTACGGGAAGCGGCAAAACCCAGGTTTTTTTGAAGTTGGCCGATGCCGTCGTTGCAGAGGGCAGGGGTGTCATTGTCATGGTGCCCGAAATTGCCCTCACGCCCCAAACACTTTCGATTTTTTACAGCCGATATGGCGACAATGTCGCAGTATTTCACAGTGCGATGGCCTTAGGGCAACGCATGGATGAGTGGAAACGGGTCAAAACTGGGCGCGCAAAAATTGCTGTCGGTACTCGTTCGGCGATCTTTGCCCCATTTGCTGAGCTCGGCCTCATCATTATGGATGAGGAACAGGAGCACACTTATAAATCCGAGCGCAGTCCGCGATATCACGCGCGCGACCTTGCCAAGTTCAGAGCAAGGTATCATAGGGCGCTCTTTTTAATGGCTTCCGCGACCCCTTCGGTCGAGACTTATAGTGCCGCCAAGGCGGGGCATGCTACGTTGTGTACCCTGACCGAACGATATGGGGGAGCGCATCTGCCTGAGGTTGTAACAGTCGATATGCGAAAGGAATTGCTTGCGGGCAATACCGGCGCGATCAGCCGCGAATTGGCCGGGCGGTTAGAAGATACCTTGCAACAAGGGAATCAGGCAATTTTGCTTCTCAACCGCCGCGGGCACAATACTTATATCTCCTGCCCGAGTTGCGGCTTTGTGGCGACCTGCCCCAACTGTAGCATCTCCATGACCTACCACTCGGCAAACGGCCGCCTCATTTGCCATTACTGCGGCCATTCCGAACCTTATACAAAGACCTGCCCGAAATGCGGCGCCGAGCATCTGCGGTATTATGGCACCGGCACTCAAAAGGCCGAGGAAGAGCTCGCCCGCCTGTTTCCTAATGCCCGTGTTGTAAGATTGGATGCTGACAGCACCATGACCCGCAATTCCTTTTCGGATGCATTATCAGCTTTTCAAAAAGGGGAGGCCGATATACTGCTCGGCACCCAAATGGTTGCCAAGGGCCTTGATTTTCCAAAAGTAACTTTGGTCGGGGTGTTGGCGGCCGATGGCGCTATGTATAGTGATGATTTTCGCAGTTACGAGCGTACATTTTCGCTATTAACGCAGGTCATTGGGCGCTCGGGACGGGGGAAGGCAGAGGGCGTCGCCCTCATTCAAACAGCCAATCCCAATAGCGATATTATCCGCTTGTCGGCGCTTCAGGATTATGATGCCTTTTATAAGACCGAAATTCTGACCCGCAAGCTAATGATCTATCCGCCCTATTGCGAAATCGTGTTGGCTTGCGTTACGGCCGATCGATATGATATTGCGGCTACGGCCGCCAACGCATTGTTTGATGCCATCAAAGCCCTTGTCGCCGGCGAATATCGCGATGTCAAGCTCATCATTTTGGGCCCATCGCCTGCTACTGTACCAAAGGTGGGCGGGCGTTACCGCTTCCGGCTCATCATAAAATGCCACAATAACCAGCGTTTTCGCGATTTAATGCGCGCCGCGATGCGGCAGTCGGAGCATAAGGATGCGAGCGTTTTTTTGGATGTTAACCCTGAAACGATCCTATAAAGGAGGAACCTATGGCCATTCGCACCATTGTAAAGGACGGAGACGAGATTCTGCGCAAGGTCAGCAGAAGCGTCTTGAATTTTGACGACCGCCTGGCGCAGACCTTAGACGACATGATCGAAACCATGCATGCGGCCGACGGTTGCGGCCTTGCCGCACCTCAGATCGGCATTTTGCGACGGTACTGTGTTGTTGATGTGGGGGACGGGGTGATTGAACTAGTCAATCCTGTCATTATTGAAAAAAGCGGCCTGCAACAGGAGCAGGAGGGATGTCTGTCTTTCCCCGGACGCTGGGGCGTGACTAACAGGCCGATGCGCGTAACAGTTCGCGCCCAGAACCGCAAAGGTGAGACCTTCACTGTCACGGGCGAGGGTTTGAAAGCGCGGGCGCTTTGCCATGAAATCGACCACTTGGACGGCATTGTCTTTTTGGACCGCTTAGCCGATGACACGAAGGGCGGGCGCCATAGATGAAAATCGTTTTCCTTGGAACGCCTGAATTTTCAGTGCCGTGCTTGCGCGCCATGTGTGAAGCAGGATATGATGTGCGTTTGGCCGTCACGCAACCCGATAAGCCGAAAGGGCGCGGAATGGCTTTAACGCCGCCGCCGGTTAAGATTTTTGCCGAGGCGAATGGAATTCCCGTCTTCCAGCCGTCAACTCTTCGAGATGGTTTCGCCGAAAAACGCATATCGGAAGAAAATCCGGATTTGATTGTCGTAGTGGCATACGGCAAAATCCTGCCGGAATCGATTTTGAAATTGCCACCGCTTGGATGCATCAATGTCCATGCGTCTTTGCTACCGCGGCACCGCGGCGCTTCTCCTATCCAATCCGCGATCCTTTGCGGCGACAACGTCACCGGTGTTACCACCATGCAGATGGATGCAGGGCTGGATACCGGCGATATACTTCTTTCTCGTTCGGTTCCAATCGGCTCCGAAGACACAGCCGTTCAATTGCACGATCGGTTATCTGATCTGGGCGCCGAGGTTCTGCTCGAAACCCTGGAGGGATTAAGGGCGGGGCGCCTCACACCGCAAAAGCAGGACGAAGAGAAAGCGACTTATTGCACCGTGCTCAAAAGAGAAATGGGGCATTTGGATTTTACAGAATCGGCCGTGGCGATTCACAACCGCGTGCGCGGCCTTTACGACTGGCCCGCGGCCTATGCATTTTTAAATAACAAGCGAATCAAAATTTTGAAAACGCGCCTTGCCGGTTCCTGCCCCTTTCCACCAGGCCGGACCTACAGCGTGAACGGCGGTTGGTATGCGGCCTGCGGCGATGGCGAGGCCGTGGAACTTTTGGAAGTTCAGCTGGAAGGAAGCCGCCGCATGGCGGGGCGCGATGCCTTGCTCGGTCACCCGTTGGCGCCTGACGATATATTTTGCTGACAGGAGGGCTTTTTTTGGCCGATCCTCGTAAGGTCGCCGTCGAAGCGCTCCGAAAAGTTCACGCTGACGGTGCTTATTCCAACCTTATATTGCATACCATGCTACAAAGGGCTCAGTTGTCCGGGCAAGATAAAAGATTTGCGAGCGCGCTTTTTTACGGCGTGCTTGACCGCCAGCTTACGCTCGATTATTGGCTGGATTCCTTGATGAAACAGCCTTTTTTTAAGACCGCCCCGCTCACTGCAGAAATTTTGCGGGTGGGTCTATACCAAATCAAATTTCTAGACCGTATACCTGATTCAGCCGCCATCAACGAAGCTGTAGAATTGGTGAAGTCTTCCAAAGAGCGCTATAATGCCGGTTTTGTCAACGCCGTTTTGCGAGCCGCGACGAGAACGGATCTATCACTCCCTGAGGGGAACGCGCCAGAGGTGCTTGCGGTTCGTTATTCCTGTCCGGCACCAATCGTCAAAACTTTCTTGACGGATTACGGCTTTGATGATACCATTGGATTACTAGAGGCGAGCCTTACGCCGCCTCCTGTAACACTCCGAGTTAATACGTTACGAACTACCCCGCAGAAACTGATTGAAGCCTTAAAGGCCGAGGGGATCGAAGCGACGCAGGCCGATCCGTCGGGCGCGCTTATTCTGCAGGCTGGGTGTGATATTGCGGCCAGCAAACGTTATGAGGCGGGTGCGTTCCATGCGCAGGATCGCGCTTCGCAGTATTGCGTCGAAGCGTTGGGGCTGGAACCTGGCCAGCGTGTGCTCGACCTCTGTGCCGCACCGGGTGGTAAAAGTTTTACTGCCGCGCAGTATCTGCAAAACCGCGGAGAAATCATCGCCTGCGATGTGCATGAGCACCGCGTCTCATTGATTGCCGCGGGGGCTAAGCGTCTTGGGTTGACCGTAGTCCGGCCGCAGTGCCGTGATAGCGCAGTTTATGACCCGGCACTAGGCACCTTTGACCGCGTTTTATGCGACGTCCCATGTTCGGGGCTCGGTGTCCTTCGCCGAAAACCTGAACTCAAATATCAGCCGGATCTGTTGGCAGGGGACCTGCCTGAGCGCCAACTGCAACTGTTAAAAACAGCCGCAAAGTATCTGCGACCTGAGGGACGGCTTGTCTATTCCACCTGCACGCTCCACCGCGCCGAGAATGAGGCGGTGGTCGAAGCCTTTCTTGCTTCGCATCCGGATTTTGCACTACGGCGGCAAAGGACTTTTATGCCGCACCGCGATTTAACAGACGGATTTTTCTTTGCGGTTCTCGAACAAAAGAGGTGAAACCTTGGCGCTAATTGATTTCCGTTCTTGCACAGAGGCCGAATTGGCGGATTATCTTGCCGGCCTTGGCCAACCGCAGTTCCGCGCAAATCAGCTTTTTCGTTGGTTGCAAAGCGGCGTGGGCGATTTTGAGGAAATGACAAATCTACCAAAAGGTTTGCGCGGGCAGATGCGCAGGGATGGGTACCTCGCGGGCGCAGAAATTGTAAAACGTCAGACCTCCCGCCTTGATGAAACAGTCAAGTATGTGTTCCGGCTTCGCGACGGCGCTTTGATTGAATCGGTCAAAATGCAATACAAGCACGGGACGACACTTTGCATTTCGACCCAGGTGGGTTGCAATATGCGTTGTAGTTTTTGCGCTTCTGGCCTCAACGGCAAGGCGAGGGATCTATCTGCTTCGGAAATGCTGGCCCAGATTTTTGCCGCACAAAAAGACAGCGGACAGCGGATTTCGGGCGTTGTCCTGATGGGAATGGGGGAGCCGCTTGACAACCTTGACAACACCGTCCGATTTTTGCAACTCGTTTCCAATGAGCAGGGCTTGAACATCGGGCTAAGGCATATCTCTGTTTCGACCTGCGGTGTCGTGCCTGGCATTTTAAAATTGGCCGAATATAAATTCCCGATCACCTTGTCGGTCTCGCTTCACGCGCCTGAGGATGCGCTTCGAAGTCGTCTGATGCCGGTCAATCAAAAATGGGGCCTTAAAGAATTGCTTGAAGCTTGCAAAGCTTATCAAGCGGCAACGACGCGGCGCATATCCTTTGAATATGCCATGATAAGGAATGTCAATGATTCGGATGCATGCGCCCGCATGTTAGCCTCATGCCTAAAAGGAATCCTTAGCCATGTGAATCTGATCCCGGCCAATCCGGTTGTGGAGCATAAGTTTGTACGTTCTGATAACGCTAGAGTTAAGGCTTTTGCCGCCAGACTGGAAGCGCTCGGAATCAATGCGACAATCCGCCGCACCCTGGGTGCGGATATCGATGCCTCTTGCGGTCAATTGCGCCGAAGAATAGAGGCGGAAAGGGGGAACTGCGATGCAAATTTACAGTAAAACTGACATCGGCCTTCGCCGCACAAGCAATCAGGACGCTTACCGAACCGGAACACTTCCCGGCGGGGCGGTTTGGGCCGTGGTTTGTGACGGCATGGGCGGTGTGCAGGGCGGCAGTGTTGCCAGCGAAATTGCTGTCGAAGTGATTTCGGATTGCATCGAAGCTTCTTATCATTCAGGTATGAAAGAGAACTCAATTCGGACTTTATTGCAAGCGGCTCTGACAACGGCCAATATCCAGGTCTATGATCGAGCGGGCAAGGACCCGGATCTGCTTGGAATGGGAACGACGGTCGTCGCGGTTTTGGTCGCCGGCGGTGTCGCTCATATCGCACACGCAGGGGACAGCCGACTATATATTGCCAGGCCAGATCATTTAGAGCAGATCACAAAAGATCATTCCATGGTGCAATCGATGGTTGAACAGGGGCAACTGACTCCACATGAAGCGCAATATCACCCGAGAAAAAACGTCATTACTAGGGCGTTGGGTGTGAATGAAACGATTGAAATTGATTTTAACGAATACAAACTGCTCGCGCAGGACGTCATGCTTTTATGCACTGACGGACTGACCAATTATACCACCCCGCAACAGATGCTGGAGGCCCTTTTTGACGGCGGTTTGGCCGGTGCACCCGACCGGCTTATCGCGGCGGCCAACAGCGGCGGTGGCGGCGACAACATTACAGTCGTGCTACTGGCGGCAGATGCGGGCACAAAATTCGAAGCTGAATAGCAGAATGGAGTTAGAGTCATGGATAAGTACATTGGAAAAAGGCTGGATGGCCGTTATGTTATCAAAGAGATTATCGGCGTCGGCGGCATGGCGGTCGTCTACAAGGCGTATGATAATATCGAGGATCGCATTGTGGCGATTAAAATCCTCAAAGAGGAGTTCGTCTCCAATGAGGAGTTCCTGCGCCGCTTCCGCAATGAGTCAAAGGCCATTGCCATGCTATCGCATCCCAACATTGTAAAGGTTTATGACGTTAGTTTTGGCGACCTCATCCAGTATATTGTTATGGAGTATATCGATGGCATCACCCTCAAAGAGTACATTGAACAGCAGGGCAGTTTGCGCTGGAAGGACGCGGTTCATTTTACGATTCAAATCTTGCGCGGTCTTCAACATGCCCATGATAAAGGCATTGTGCACCGCGATGTCAAGCCGCAGAATATTATGGTTTTGCCTGACGGCACCATTAAAGTTACCGACTTTGGCATCGCCAGATTTGCGCGTAGCGAACAGCGTACGATAACCGACAAGGCAATCGGCTCCGTGCATTATATTAGCCCTGAACAAGCGCGCGGCGAGACGACGGATGAAAAAGCCGACGTCTACTCGGTCGGCGTAATGCTCTATGAAATGCTGACAGGGCAGTTGCCCTTCCAGGCTGAAAGCGCCGTCTCGGTGGCCATTATGCAACTGCAACGCGATCCGACCCTGCCCAGGGAAATCAACGGCTCTATCCCGTTGGGGCTCGAACAGATTACAATGCACGCCATGCAGAAGGATCCTTCTCGCCGTTATCAGTCGGCCGCTGAGATGCTATGCGACCTAGAGGCCTTCAAAAAGGATCCCGCCATCACTTTTCAATACAATTACTTTGTCGACGATGCGCCGACCCGTTTTGTAACCGCTGAGGGCGAGGAGGCTGAACCAGCAGAGGAGGAAACCGAGACAAATGAAAAGTCGCCGATTATCCCCATCCTCGCCGGTGTGGCGACGACCTTTGTCATCGCCATTGTCGCGGTACTCATCTTCTTTCTGCCGAAGTTGTTCGGCGGCTCAGGCGATGAGATTCCCTGCCCGGATTTTAAGGGGTTATATTTTTCGGATGTGGAAACCGATGAAGAATATGCGGTCTTCGAGCTAAATGATGAATGGGATTACAATACCGAATATGAATACGGTTATATTTATGACCAGTCGCAACCGGCGGATAAAAAGCTCAAAGAGGGCGCCAAAATTACACTTTATGTCAGCTTGGGCAAAAAGACCGTTAAGGTCCCCGACGTCTATGGGCATACGTCAAGTCTGGCGGTCAGCGAACTGAAGGCCGAGGGATTTGTCCCGGTGATTCAGGAAATGCCAGATGAAGAAGTTGCAAAAAATGTCGTCATCAGCACCAACCCCACTAAGGGTACCAGTGTATATGAGGGAACTGAAGTGGTCGTTTATGTCAGTAGCGGTAAACCGACGACCTATGTTGATCTGAAGGATTTCGTCGGTATGAGCGAAGATGAGGCCAAAGAAATGATCGAACGCGTTGGCCTGAAAGTCGGTAGCATCACGCCGGTCAACAGTACGAAACCGAAGGGAGTTGTTGTTTCACAGTCTCCTGCATATGAAGATTCAAAACGGGTGCCGCTCGGATCGAAGGTCGACTTGGAAGTCAGCACCGGAGAGATGGAATATTCGTTCAGTGTCAAGGTGCCTATGCCAAGCGATTATGTTTCTGATGTGGGATATGTCTCACTTTGGATCAATAATGGTTCCGAGCTGTATGAAGAATCCAATAAAATCGACATCAACTCTTTAAGCGATTATACTTTTAATGTTACGACAAAGGAAAAGACCATGAAGTTAATCGTGAAATTGTCGCCTGACGGCAAACAGTATGACGATTACATTGCGCTTACAATTATAGATGCTTCTACGGGTGAGGTCCAAATCACGAATCGTTATAATTATCCGACGAAGCAAGAAAACACCTCTTCGGATAATTCCTCCGATACCTCAACTTCTTCCGAGGAATCCTCATCTTCCTCCTCTTCCAATAGCGATCGTTAATTTCAATGGAGGGTTTCGTCATGACAGTCGTCGCCGGTTCTTACGATGTAAAGGCCGGCGACGCACATTATGAATGCACAGCGCGTGGCGTTTTTCGGAAGATGGGAGAAAGCCCGATCACTGGCGATCACGTTGTTTTTGCAGTTACCGGCGAAAATGAAGGTCGAATTGAGTCGGTCTTGCCGCGGCGTAATCAATTGTCGCGGCCCCCTGTCGCAAATGTCGACAAGATTGTGATCGTCTCTTGCTTCGAAAATCCATCGCCAAACCTGCTTCAAATCGATCGACTGACGGCCGTTGCTTATGAACACGAAATCGAACCGATCCTTGTCTTCAATAAGAACGATCTTGGCGACTTTGGAGACCTTCCCGGCCGCTACCAGAAAGCAGGCTTTTCCACTTTTGTTGTGTCAGCCAAGAACGGCGAGGGAATCGACGAGTTGCGAGGCGCACTTTACGGCGTTTGCATTTTTGCCGGGAATTCCGGTGTCGGGAAATCGAGCCTTTTAAATGCGCTCTATGGGGATTTGGAACTCAAAACCGGCCAGGTTAGTGAAAAGCTGGGGCGCGGCCGTCATACGACCCGACAGGTCTCCTTGTTTGCCATTTCGCAAGATACCTTTGTCGGTGATACACCCGGTTTTTCGAAGTTGGATCTGACCTGGGGGGAACCGATCGAGCCTCAAAACCTCGCTTTAGATTTTCCTGAGTTCAGAGCTTTTTTAGGAAAATGCCGCTTTTCCTCCTGCACGCATACCGGAGAGGCTGGATGTGCCATTGGCGCCGCTGTGACGAGGGGCGAGATTGCGCAAAGCCGGCATCAAAATTACATTACGCTCTATCGGGAAGCTGATGCCTTACCGCAATGGGTGCGCAAAAAGTAGCGGACCACTGTGGTCGGTTGAAAAAATATGAGCAACTTAAGATGGTTGCGCAGGTTAATCCTTCGGAAATATCTTAGATGCGAAAATTGCAGTAGATGGCAAAACAGAGCTTGAATTACAGGGTAACTATGTTTCCCCGGAACAGATCGTAGAACGGTTGGAAAAACCGAAAGAACCGGCAAAAGCCTTTTTCGGAAACGCCATTCCCAAAAGTAGCGGCTTTAGCCGAGAAAAAGCCCGGAAAGCCTATAATATCAGGATTTCCGGGCATAGATAAAAAACAGCCGTCCGATTTGGAAGGCTGTTTTTGCATCTAAGTTTGTGCTTTAATATGGAAGGGACGGTTAAAATCGATATTTTCATTTCAACGAAAATGCCGCCCGCAGGGCGGCATACCAAACCCAAGCCCAGCGTAGCGGGTTCGGTTTGGAAGGGAGCCGCGACAAAATGAGTGAGAGGTGACCTTTATAAAAAGTCGCCGCGAACGATATGACGTCCGCGGCGACGTGGTGCCGGTGACCGGACTTGAACCGGTACGATGTTGCCATCGAGGGATTTTAAGTCCCTTGCGTCTGCCTGTTCCGCCACACCGGCGTCTTGTCCATGATAGTACATTTTTCCCATTCTGTCAAGAAGTTTTCTTGGAATCATAAGTTTCTAAAAAGCTATGGACCTTCCCTTTATCCCGCTCGCGATAGCCCGGCAAATTACCGATATTGGCATTATGGAGACTTCGAAAGAGGTTATCGTCAACATTCGGGTTGATTTGTCGGAGCGAAGCGATCCACTGCTTGATTTCCAGCCGTTTTGAGAGTCCATCTTCTTGCGCACTTTGCTCCGTGAACCGGCAGGCACAGCGCAAAAAAGATAGACCATTATATGCCGCCCAGGAAATGATATCGCGTTCCTTGACGCGGTAAAGCGGTCGAATGAGTTCCATGCCGGCAAAATTTGTGCTGTGCAGTTTTGGCATCATCGTTTTGATCTCTGAAGCATACATCATATTCAAAAGCAGGGTCTCAATGACGTCGTCCATGTGATGGCCGAGGGCGATTTTATTGCAACCGAGCTGTTGCGCCTGATGATAAAGATAACCCCGCCGCATGCGTGCGCAGAGATAACAAGGGGATCCACCGGCCGAGGAGACGACATCAAAAATCGGGCTTTCAAATACCTTGACAGGAATCCGCATCACTGCCGCATTCTCAAGGAGGCGTTCGCGGTTTTCGCGACGATAACCCGGATCCATTACAAGATATTCGGCCGAAAACGGAACCTCGCTATGGCGTTCCAGTTCCTGCATGCATTTTGCAAGAAGCATAGAGTCCTTCCCGCCCGAAATGCAGACGGCGATCCGGTCTCCCGGCTGGATCAGCGCATAGGTTTTTACACTGCCGACAAAGGGGTTCCAAATTGTCTTTCGGTATTTTTTGATAATGCTTCGTTCAATTTCCTGAAATCGTTGCACAAGGGACTCTCCTTCTGATAATAGTTCCTGCTCCCTTTAACGCCATTTTATCTTCAATGGTGGGTTCTTCATAAGCGGTTTCCAATTGATGCGGTATTTTTAATTGAAAAATTTCCTTCATTGGAACCGGAAGTCATATGAAATCAACAATTCTTACGGACTACTCGGCACGGCGCCCCAAAAGCCACTACGTTATCGGGAATATCCTTCGTTACAACACTTCCTGCGCCTATTACTACATTGTCGCCAACGGTGACTCCTGGCAAAATAATGGCGCCTCCACCAATCCAGACATGATTTCCAATCTTGACCGGAGCGGTTTGGGTTTTACAAAACGAAAAAGAACCATCTTCCTTTTTGGAACCGAATCGTTCGAACGCATTGGTAGGGTGGAATGCAGTATATATTTGAACATTTGGAGCAATCAATGCATGATCCCCGATAATAATCTTATTATCATCTAAGAAGGTACAATTCATGTTGACTTCACAATGATCGCCGAAATAGATGTTATTGCCGTAGTCGACAAAAAACGGCGCAGTAATCCATAAGTTGCGACCGCGGCCACCTAAAAGCGCAGTTAAAATACGATCCTTATTTTCTAGGTCCTGAGAATCTAACTGATTATATTCCCGAACAAGATTCTTCGCTTTATGCCATTGGGCGAGTAGCTCCGAATCCCCACAATCATAAAGCAATCCAGCCAACATTTTCTCGCGTTCTGTCATAATATCACCCCTAGAATTTACTGCTGGATTCCAAACTAGCTTCATTTGCAAGCACTTGATTCCACTCGGTTTCTCGGAATCCCACCAAAACGAAATGCGGCCCGATCAGCAAAGGTCGTTTTACAAGCATACCATCGCTTGCGAGCAAATGCAATTGCTCCGTTTCGCCGAGCGACGGGAGCTTGTCCTTGAGCTCCAATGATTTGTATAGTAGACCGCTGGTATTAAAAAATCGTTTTAACGGCAAGCCGCTCATTTGATACCAAGTTTTT
>CASFAP010000082.1 GCA_949292695.1 uncultured Eubacteriales bacterium
CTCGGTGCGGACCGGGATATGGCGGTATTAAAGGCCGCAAAAGCCGTTTCTGCCATTGATGGCGTTTGGGACACAAAGGTAACGGACGCGGGGCTTGTCATTGTAGCGCTTAGCCCGCATGCGACGATTCAATTTGTTGCAGAATATGCCGGCCAGTTTTCTGAGGGAACGGTCATCACCGATGTGTGCGGCGTAAAAGCCCATGTTGTTTCGGCCTGCGAGGCGGTTTGCCAAAAAAGAGGCTTGCATTTTGTTGGCGGGCATCCGATGGCCGGGCGGGAATGTAGCGGCTTTGCAAACGCTGTGGCCACCCTGTTCGAAGGTCGCAGTTATATCTTAACGCCGACGGCCAACACTTCAAAAGAAGCATTGTCACGGATGCGTAAGTTCGCATTGGAATTGGGGTGCGCCGGTGTGACGGAAACGACACCGGAGCATCACGATAAAATGATCGCCTATACTTCGCAGTTGCCGCATATCCTTGCCGGCGCCTATATCAAATCTCCGACAAGCGAACACCACGCAGGGTATTCGGCCGGCAGTTTTCATGATGTTTCGCGCGTCGCGCGGGTGGACGAGCACTTGTGGAGCGAATTGTTTTTAGAAAATAGGGGGCCGCTTTTACAGGAGCTGAACGGCCTCATCGCTCGCCTCGAGGAATACGCTGACGCGCTATTGGCGGCCGACAGCGCGGCCCTCACCGAAATCCTGCGGCAGGCGCGGGAATGCAAAGAACGGGACCTGATGCAAAACGGGCGCGAAAAGCCACATCCGTTCGGTTAACAAAAAAGGAGCCAGAATGATGAGAAAAGACCTTACAATGTTGATGGACTTATATGAGATGACGATGGCCAACGGTATTTTCGGGAGCGAAATGCGGGACACCATTACCTATTTCGATATGTTTTTCCGCCGGGTGCCAGATGAAGGCGGCTTTGCCATTATGGCGGGGCTCGAGCAGTTGATTGAATACTTTAATCAGTTGCATTTTTCAGGGGAGGATATCGCCTATCTGCGTAGTTTGGGGCTGTTTTCCGAAGAATTCCTCGAATACCTTTCGAATTTCAAGTTCGCCTGCGATGTTTGGGCGGTTCCCGAGGGGACGCCAATTTTTCCACATGAACCTATCGTAACGGTCCGCGGGCCGGCGATGCAGGCGTTTTTGGTGGAGACCATGGTACTCCTTACCATCAATCACCAGTCGCTCATCGCAACCAAAGCCAACCGGATTGTTCGCGCCGCGGACGGTCGCGCTGTCATGGAGTTCGGCTCTCGCCGCGCGCATGGGTACGATGCCGCGATCTACGGTGCGCGTGCGGCCGTGATTGGCGGTTGCAAGGCGACGGCCTGTGTCAAATCGGCGCAGGATTTCGGCGTCGCGGCAACCGGCACGATGGCGCACAGCTGGGTGCAACTCTTTGAAGACGAGTATACCGCTTTCCGCACTTATGCCGAGACCTATCCGACGACCTGCACGCTTTTAGTAGATACTTACAACGTTTTAAAATCCGGCGTTCCAAATGCAATTCGGGTTTTTGATGAGGTGCTAAAGCCCCGCGGTTGCCGCCCGGTCGGCGTCCGGATCGACAGCGGCGATATCACCTACCTGACCAAAAAAGTTCGCAAAATGCTGGACGAGGCCGGT
>CASFAP010000083.1 GCA_949292695.1 uncultured Eubacteriales bacterium
TTCCCTTTTTAAAAGCGAATTTGATGGAGGGCCAATATTTCAAGACGAAACGGGGAAAATAGCATGGAACGAGAGAAATATCCGTTGAAATTAAAACCGGTCTTAAAAGAAACCATTTGGGGTGGGATAAAACTAAAGCAAAAATTTGGCAAGCTTTGCGATTTTGACAGATTGGCTGAATCCTGGGAACTGACTGTGCGTGAACGGGAAATGAATGTGATTGAAAATGGTCCCTACACTGGCATGCCGCTCGGGGACTATCTGGGAGCTGAGGATTTCCCGCTTCTCGTCAAGCTGATCGATGCCAATGATAAGCTGTCGATCCAGGTTCACCCTGACGACACCTATGCAAGGCGCGAGGGCGAGCTCGGCAAAACCGAAATGTGGTATGTCCTCGAGGCAGAGCCCGATGCTAAATTGGTTTATGGTCTCAAACCCGATGTTCCGATTGCATCATTGGCCGAGGCCATCCATTCCGAGCGATTGGAGGAGAAGCTTCACTATGTGCCGGTCTCACCTGGTGATGTGTTCTTTATCCCGGCCGGCCTTGTGCATGCGATCGGAAGTGGGATCCTACTGGCCGAAATCCAACAGAATTCCGATGTGACCTATCGGGTTTACGATTATGGTCGCAAGGGACTCGATGGGAAACCGCGCGAATTGCATGTCAAAAAAGCGCTTGATGTCATCCGAAACTATTCGCAGGCCGAGATCGATGCCATTCGTTTCTCCCGGCAGGCACAGCGCCCCGGCCTTTTGGCGGCTTGCGATTACTTTACGGTAGAAAAGCTAGACGTGATGGGCAATTTGGAGCTGGATGCATCAGATGGTTTCCGGCATTTGCTCTGCCTGTCAGGGGAGGGTAGCCTTTCGGATGAACCTGTACGCGCAGGAGATAGTTACCTGTTACCTGCGGGAAGATCCTACCGAATCCAGCCCAAGGGGCCAATGTGCTTGCTTTTGACCCGTTGTTAATTGAATGCGGATTCTCTGTCGTGCGCAGAATCCGCATTCTTTTTTTGTTTAAATAGTCAAATTCAATCAATATTTTTCGTATGTTTTCACAAATATTCGAATATTTGATTATTTTTGATTATTTAAGCTTGAAATTGAATGAAATTTATGCTATGCTATAGACAACAAATCAAATATTTTCAAAGGGGGATTGCAATGCTAGCTGAGGAACGTTTCGCGGCAATTTTAAAAATTCTTTCTGGAGAACAGGCGGCGACGGTTTCGCAACTGGCCGAAAAGTTGGGTGTCTCTGAATCGACGGTTCGCCGAGACTTGGCGGCATTGCATAAGCAAAACCGACTCCGCAAGGTGCATGGGGGAGCAACCCTATTGCGGGCCGAGTTCATGGCCGATGAACCAGACGTCGCCACCAAAGAATCGCGCAATGTGGCCGAAAAGGACCGGATTGCAACTTATGCCGCAAAACAGGTTCAGGCGGGGGATTTTGTGTTTCTTGACGCCGGTACGACAACCTACAAGATGATAGAATATTTGCCCGAAACGGATGTGACCTATGTCACCAATGGCGTCGGCCACGCGGCCCGACTCAGTCGCAGAGGTTTTAAAGTTTATGTGCCGGGCGGCCTGTTACGGCCTAAGACAGAAGCCTTTGTCGGCGCCGGCGCGATGGAAGACTTGCGGCGTTATCATTTTACAAAGGCATTTATGGGCGTCAACGGAATTTCACTTCACGAAGGTTTTACAACGCCAGACACCGAAGAAGCGGCCCTGAAAAGCCTTGCCATTGAGCAGGCGTATATGAG
>CASFAP010000084.1 GCA_949292695.1 uncultured Eubacteriales bacterium
CGTGTAGACCACCTTGATGTTTTGGAGCTGGCAATCGGAAGCGCCGACCGATTGCTTTTGCACTTCGTCGAGGTAGGATTCGATCAGCCAGGGCTCGATCAGACGGATGCGGCCGTCGGCCAATGCCTCGTCATAGACCGCTTTTTTAACGCCGCCGAATATATCCACCTTGTTCATAATGGATAAGACATATGCGCTGGCTTCGAGCGTCAGTTGGCATCCGTCGGGGCCATAGGCCTTGTAGCCGTTGTACTTCGCTGGATTGTGGCTGGCCGTGATGACGATGCCGGCGTCGCATTGGAGGCGTCGCACCGCGTAAGAAAGCATCGGCGTTGGCATGAGCTCCGGGTAAAGATGGACCTGGACCCCATTGGCCGCTAAAACACAGGCCGCCGTCTTTGCAAAGAGCTCGGATTTGTTCCGGCTGTCATAGGCGATGGCCACCTGCGGCCGGTCCGATACCGAGTTGACATACTCCGCTAACCCCTGCGTGGCTCTGCCGACCGTGTAGATGTTCATCCGGTTGGTGCCGGCGCCGATTACACCGCGGAGCCCCCCCGTGCCAAATTCCAATTCCTTATAAAACCGGTCGCTGATGGCGCTTTCGTCTCCTGCGATTTCGTCCAATTCTTTTTTTAGATCGGGATCTTCCGTCGCCAATTCACACCACTGCGCATATCGTTCTTTGTACATAATGTACCTCCTTAATTGTTAAAAACCTTTTTTAGTATAATAGTTCCGTTTTGCCGTGTCAAGATAAGGGCCGGTTGGATTTTTTAAACCCCAGTGAAAAAAACAGGGGCCAGGCAGTTTTATGAATGGCGGTTGATATCGTGGCGCACGGCAAAGTGGATACGGGCGCAATTTGCGAATGGTAGCTCAAATTGCGCCTCATGATAAGATGGGCGCGGCATATATTTCCAATCTTGGTCGATGGCAAAATAGGGGGCAAAAATTTACAAATTATACTTTGCAAAACGAGCGAACATATGATATGATTTGCCCGAAAGGCAGGAAACTAAATGTTTTGGATTCTTTTGCTCATTGCGCTGGCTGTCCTTTTTTATGCCATGCGGCAGGACCTTCAGGTGCGGCGCTATGAATTGGTTGCCGAAAAAATCAATGCGCCGGTCCGCCTTTTGCTGTTGAGCGACCTGCACAGCGGATTTTACGGAAAAGACCAGAAGACGCTTGTCGCGCACATACGCGCCTGCCGGCCGGATGCAATTTTGCTGGCCGGCGATATTGCCGATGACCGAGCCCCCTTTGTCGGTACGGCGCGGCTACTTTCGGCCGTGGCGGGGGATTATCCATGCTATTATGTGGCCGGCAACCATGAATTTCGCACCGGCGAAATCGACACTGTCAAACAAAAAATTGCTACTTTTGGCGTCACCGTTTTGGCCGGCCAGACAGCTAATTTAAAGTTGCGAGGCCAGAACTTGCAAATCGCCGGCATTGATGATCCGGCCTGCGAGACCTATGTGCAGGGCGCGAATTGGCAGGCTGAATTGGACACCTGCGCCGCTCAGCGGGATCGCGCGGCGTATTCCGTTTTGTTGACCCATCGGCCGGAACGGGTCGCGGCCTACCAAAAGAGTGGATTTGACCTTGTCCTGGCGGGGCATGCGCATGGCGGTCAGGTGCGTATCCCCGGCCTGCTGAATGGGATTTATGCGCCGAATCAGGGCCTGTTCCCGAGGTATGCCGGCGGTCGGTACCAACTCGGAAAGACAACGCTCATCGTCAGTCGGGGTTTATGCCGCAATGGCCTCCCGCGCGTTTTTAATCGCCCAGAACTCGTCTTTGTCGAACTATTACCGAAAAAAGCAAAATGATTTTTTAAGTTTTTTGGTTTTTGCTTGACAAATCTTCGTAAATGCGGTATGATAATTGCAATATTAGTAATGCATTACTATGTTGGTGGCTGAATGGTCGATTTTTTTGTGGAAAATTATGAAAAAATGTCGGATGAAGCCCTATTGCCGCTTGCCAAGGCCGGCCATGCCGATGCAACTTTGGCGCTCTTTCAACGTTATGGTGGGCTCGTGAGGCACCGGGCGGTGGCGCTTTCCCAAGGAAGGGCCGTCGAATTGGACGATCTGGTCCAGGAGGGGCTCATTGGGGTTTATGCCGCGATGAATGCCTATGATTTCTCATCCGCTTCTTTTTCCACCTTTGTGCGTCTCTGCATTGACCGTAGCATCATAACGGCCCTCCGAAAATACTACCGAAAAAAGCAGATTCCAGAGGAAAAGCTCATATCCATGGACGATGCCGAGCCTTTATCGTCGGCCGGCCCTGAGTCCATTGTCATCGAGCGGGAGGCTTTTTTGAATTTTGTGGAGTCTTTGAAAAGCCGCTTATCTGAACTGGAGTACCGCATCCTGGTCGCCTACCTCCGCGGCGACAACTACGATGAAATTGCACGTAACCTGGCGCTCAAGTCGAAAACGGTTGACAATGCCATGTTTCGAATCCGCCAAAAGCTGAAATAGCGTTGTTCATTCCGTTCTATATGCCCAAGTAGCTTAAAATAGTAGAGCGTTGTTCTCAAAGGTGTCGGTGCGATTCCGTCCGGGGCGAAAAATCCATATCAAGAGAGGTACAAATCATGTTCGAAGACAAGACACTGGTCTGCAAAGATTGCGGCGCGGAATTCGTTTTCACTGCGAGAGAACAGGAATTCTACGAATCCAAGGGCTTTGTAAACGAGCCCCAGCGTTGCAAAGCCTGCCGCGACAAGCGCAAAAACGCCGGCAGAGCGCCGCGGGAAATGCACGAGACGACCTGCCATGCTTGCGGTGGCGTCGCCCGGGTTCCGTTCCTGCCGCGTGACGACCGTCCGGTTTATTGCAGTGAATGCTTCGCCAAGATGCGCGAACAGGAAAACGAGAGCGCTGAATAAGCGATTCTGACGTTAAGCCCATCCGGGATCCCGGATGGGCTTTTACCTTTCAAAAATTGTAAAAAAATTTCGAAAGAAAACAAATTTTGGCCACATAAATTCATATTCTCTTAATATCCGTATCGTATGATAATGAAAACCAAAAGCGGATAATTGAAGGAGGGCTTTGCATGGCAAAGGGAAAAATCTTGATCGTGGATGACGATGAAAATATTTGCGAACTCTTGCGCCTCTACCTTGAAAAGGATGGCTACGAAACCAGTATCGCGCACGACGGCCAGCAGGCGATCTCTACTTTTCAATCCGAAGCGCCCGATCTAATTTTGCTCGATATTATGCTCCCTAAATTGGATGGCTGGCAAGTCTGCCGCGAGATCCGCAAGGAATCGCGTGTGCCGATCATAATGCTGACTGCAAAAGGGGAGACCTTCGATAAAATCCTGGGCCTCGAGCTTGGCGCCGACGATTACGTCTCCAAGCCGTTTGACGCCAAAGAGGTCTTGGCCCGCGTCAAGGCTGTCCTCCGACGGACGATGTCGCCAGAAGAGGGAGAAGGCAAAAAAGAAGTCCGTTATGATAAGCTCATCATCAATTTGACCAACTATGAATTGATTGTCGACGGTGTCCAGATTGATACTCCTCCAAAGGAGCTCATGCTTATCTATCACCTTGCCAGCAATCCAAACCGGGTTTATACACGGGACCAGTTGCTCGATGAGGTCTGGGGATTTGATTACTACGGCGACTCCCGCACGGTTGACGTCCATGTCAAACGTCTGCGCGAGAAGCTCGAGGGCGTGTCGGACCAATGGTCGTTAAAGACCGTCTGGGGCGTCGGTTATAAATTTGAAGTAAAGTAAGCGGGCAGATGAAACAGAAACTATTCAAGCGCTTTTTTTTGATGACTTCTTGCATTATTCTAGCGAGCCTGACGTTTATGGTGGTCATCTTGAGCTTTTTTGTGACGAGCTATATGGCCAAGGAAAAACATCAGCTCTTATATGAGAACTGCAACGCCATTGCCAATTTTTCGATGGCGCAGGGGTTGCAGTCGGAAGACGATAAACGGAATGCCTCGGATATCGCCAAAGTCATCAGTAGCACATCCGATTCTCAGATCTTTATTGCCGATGCCGAAGGCAATATTGCGGTCTGCACCTGTGATGATTGGAAAGACGACGGCGTTTGCGTGCATCTGCAAAAACCGATTCCTGCCGCAGTTTTAAAAAAGGCTCTTCAGGGCGATTTTTATGAAGTCGGAAATCTCGGCGGTTATTTTAGAGAACTCTACTACATCGCAGGAGCGCCGATCCGCGATTCGGCAGAAACGCCGGTGGGCGTTGTGTTCTCCTTTTCGGCGACATCCTCACTGCGCACCTTTTTCGGTAGTATGTTCCGGATGTATTTGATTTCGGCCCTTGTGCCGCTCATCCTCATTTTCTTTGCAGAATATGCCCTTGTTTACCGGCTCACAAAGCCGATCCGTTTGATGTCGGACGCCGCCAGAAGCATGGCGAAAGGGGACTTTTCAAAACGGATTCCAGTTATTAGCGACGATGAAATCGGCGAGTTGTCAATTGCCTTCAACCAGATGACCAATTCGCTTTCGCAACTCGAAGGCATGCGTCGGAGCTTTGTGGCCAATGTTTCGCATGAGCTCAAGACCCCTATGACCACCATCGGCGGCTTTATTGACGGCATCCGCGACGGCACCATTGAGCCCGAAAAACAGGATTATTATCTCGGCATTGTCTCGGATGAGATCAAGCGACTCTCTAGGCTCGTGCAGTCGATGCTGGGCCTTGCCAAGCTCGAATCAGGCGAGCAAAAAATCAACCCGCAACGCTTTTCGCTCAGTGAGATGGTTTGCAATATCGTCGTCTCGCAGGAACAGCGCATCGAAGCGCGGAACATTAATATCGTGGGGCTCGACGCGCTCGAGCCGGTCGAGGTCCTGGCCGATCGCGACTTGATCCACCAGGCGGTCTATAACCTTGTGGACAACGCCGTCAAATTTACAGATACGGGCGGAACCATCGAGTTCTCGGTGACTTCGCGTGGAGCGCAGGCCTATGTCAAAATTAAAAATACCGGCGAGGGAATCCCGGCGAGTGATCTGCCTTTTATCTTTGAGCGATTTTATAAGAGCGATAAATCCCGCTCCAAGGTGAAAGATAGTACAGGGCTCGGGCTTTACATCGTCAAAACTATCATTGGGATCCACGGCGGTAATATCGTCGTCAACAGTATCCCCGATTCTTATACAACCTTTGAGTTTAACATCCCCTTAGAATGTAAATAATTGCTGGGAGGCATTAGTATGAGCGAGTTTGAGAAGCAATCCCAACCCACGCCGGAGGAACCGGCGCAACAAGAGCCGCAAACAGAATCTGAGGTAAAGTCTGATGGAGCGGTTACGCCAGAATCCTCGATCGAAGCAGAAGCGAGTGATTGGTCGCGGGAACAAGCAAATGAGTCGGACGTGCAAGCCGGCCTTCCAAAAGCCGACGCAGGCCTTTTCAGCGACCTTGAAATGGAAATGTCTGACGATGTCGATGCCATTGATGAGCTCGTCGGCACCCTGCCTGAGGCCGAACCACCCGCGCCGGCCCCCAAACCTGTAGAGGAATTGCCGCCGCTACTCTCCCATGTTGTAGAAATTGATCCGCTGGATCAGCCCCAAGACCATAAAAAGAGTAAAAAAGGGCTTGTCACCTTTATCGTTTGTGTCGCCGTCACAGTCGCTTTGGCCCTTTCCTGCACGGTCGGTTACTTCGTTGGCGTCGGGCAGAGCCGCCGTTCCAGCGTTGTCATGGGGCTCGAACCCAAACCGCAGGACACTGACGCGCTCAGCGCCGAACAGGTCTATGCGCAGGTGAATCCTTCCATCGTCGGCATCGCGGTTTACAATGATAGCGCGAGCGCCGTCGCCAGTGGTGTCATTTATACCGAAGATGGTTATGTAATTACCAACGACCATATTTATGCCGATATCACTTCGCCTAAATTCCTGGTCTTTACTTTCGACGGTAAATCCTATGAGGCGACCTATGTCGCTGGCGATACGCGGAGCGATTTGGCCGTTTTAAAGATCAATGGCTCAGGCTTTCAGCCCGCCACCTTTGGCAATTCGGAAGAACTTGTGGTAGGGGAGAGCGTCGTCGCCATCGGCCGTCCGAGCGGCGCTACGACTGACTCCAATATCACCAAAGGCATCATTTCTTTGCTCAATCGCCGCGTTTCGGTGACGACTAGCTATTCCGCCAGCTTCATTCAGACCGACACCGCCATCAATCCCGGCAGTTCCGGTGGGGCGCTGGTCAATATGTATGGCCAGGTGGTCGGCATCACTTCCAGCAAGCTTGTCGGCAACGAGTACGACCGCATCGGTTTTGCTATTCCAACAAAGACTGTAAAGCGCGTTGTCGATTCCCTCATTCAAAACGGCTATGTCGCCGACCGTGCCCGGTTGGGAATCACCTATCGGGAGGTCGACGCCGTCACCGCAAAGGTCAATAATATCCCGCAGGGGATTATGGTAGCGTCGGTTGAAAATGACAGCGACCTTTATGGCAAAGTGCAGGAAAACGATATCATCACCGAGGTCAACGGCATCAAGCTCGACCGTGCGGCGTTTATCCTCGATATTATTGAAGAACTCAAACCCGGAGATACCATCACCGTCACCGTGCAGTCCGGCAATCAGACCTTTTCGGCCACCGCCAGACTCTTAGCCGACGCGGGCAGTTCCAGCTATCAGGAAAGCTCCGGCAATATTGGCGGCAACGGATCTGACGGCACCTCGTCCTACAATAGCTCTGATTTCGATTTCCCCTTCGGATATTGAGATGCGTGTTTGTTTTGATGAAACGAATCCTTGTCGTCTTTGCGGCGTTGGTTGTAGCTGTCGCCTTTACCGGTTGCAATTCCTATGATGATAGGCTTTCAAAAGAAAAGATTTTTGACCTTGTACAGGAAAATTTAAATACGCTCCTTGCCGATGTCGCAAAGGACGATTTTACCGCTACCCGAGCGCTTAAGGGCATCCGGCAGGTGAATCAGCAGGACAACGGCGTGATTGATTTTGATTGCGGTGGGCAGGGCTTTGGACCGTCAACTCATTACTGTGGGTTCTATTACTCCGCCAGCGACGATATTGCTGGCATATGGTGCGCCAGCCCGCCCGAAGAAATCGAAGCGGATCAGTCCGGCTGGTCTTACCAGCAAAAAGATGGGGACAACACCTACTACACCGAAAAAATCGCCGACCATTTCTTCTATTATGAGGCGTCATTTTAAGAAAAAGCCGAAAGGGAACCCCTTTCGGCTT
>CASFAP010000085.1 GCA_949292695.1 uncultured Eubacteriales bacterium
GAATATATCCTCAATTTCCTGCTGGCGAAAAACAATCTCGACCCGTCTATCAATGTAACTGTGGAATATGTTGATCAGAACGAACAATTAGCCGAGAAGTTTTTCGCAGACCCTGATGCGATCGTCATGGCGCCGCAACCCTTTGCCGCAACCCTGATGGCACAAAGCGAGTTTGTCCGCATTGCGATTGATGTTAACGAAGAATGGGATAAGTCTGTAGATGACGGCAGTAAGCTCATGATGGGCTGTGTCGTTGTGCGCAACGACTATCTTGAGAGCAATCCGGATGCAGTTAAGCAATTCTTAGTTGAATACAAAGATTCAATTGACAAAACCTCGAGCGACCGTTTGCACACCGCTGAGCTCTGCGCAGAGTATGGAATTGTCGCCCAGATGGGCATTGCGATGTCGGCCCTCCCGCGCTCCAATATTACGTTCTGCACTGGCGAAGAAATGAAAACCGGGTTGTCCGGCTATTTAAAAGTGCTGTATGACGCAAACCCCAAGTCAATCGGCGGCCAAATGCCTGGCGATGATTTCTATTATGCCGAACCAATCGAAGCTTCGAACTAAGGTCATTCGGTTGTGCCAAATTGTTTTTGTTGCGTTCTTTTGGCTGGCAGTTTGGCAGATCTTGAGCCTCATGGTTCACCAGGTTATTTTATTGCCTTCCCCTCTTGAAACCCTAAAAACGCTCGTCCGCTTGGCAGGTACCGGGCGTTTCTGGGCTTCGGTCGGAAAATCCATGTTGCGCATCTGCGCCGGCTTCCTAATTGGGACGCTCGCCGGTGTGGTTGGCGCTATGGCCACGAGTCGTTTTCGCATCTTGCAACTTTTCTTGTCACCCCTGTTGCACTTGGTGCGCTCGGTTCCAGTTGCCTCTTTTATTATTTTAGCGCTCGTATGGATCCAAACTGGATATCTTCCGGTTTTTATCTCCTTTCTCATGGTATTGCCAGTGGTATGGAATAGTGTCGAAACTGCGATACGAGCCATTGATCCAAAATTGCTTGAAATGGCGCATGTTTTGCATATGACGCCTCGCAGGATCTTTTGGGAAATTAAAATGCCTGCTGTTTTGCCTTCCCTTTGGGGTGCCGCTCTGACAAGCCTAGGCTTAGCCTGGAAATCTGGTATCGCCGCTGAGGTGATTTGTCGCCCTTCTGCTTCGCTCGGGGGGATGTTGCAAGACGCTAAGATTTATCTTGAAACGCCTGAAGTATTTGCGCTTACAGTTACGATTGTCTTGCTGAGCCTTATGCTTGAATCCCTACTGAAAGGGCTTACAAGGAGGTTGCAACGTCATGATTCGGTTTGACGATGTCTCCTTTTCCTATCCTGGCAAGCCGGTTTTGTCTCATTTCTCGTTTGAAATCGGCCCCCATGACCGCATTTGCCTTTTCGGACCGTCTGGTTGTGGAAAAACAACGATCGCACGTTTGTTGTTGGGTTTAGAGCGTCCCGCATTGGGGCGTATTACTGGCGCAGAGGGCTTAAGGGCCGCAGTGGTATTCCAGGAGGACCGTCTCCTGCCTTGGAAAAGTGTTTTGGAAAATGCGGCGTTGGCTACTGGGGATCTAGAATCAGCCCGCAATGCTCTCGCACAACTGGGGCTGTCTGCGGAAGAGAATTCGTATCCTGATGCCCTGAGCGGTGGGATGAAACGCCGGCTTGCCATTGCACGCGCCGTCGCGACGCCGGCTGATATCATGGTGTTGGACGAACCTTTTACCGGTCTTGATGAAAACGCCTGGCGAAATGCGGCTGAAGTTTTGCTCGCATTATAAAAACCGATCTTGCTTATCACACACAACCTGGAAGAGGCGGAAGCATTTTCAGCTAAAATTTATAAGCTAAACGGCTCCGAAGCTTGACTTGTTCGACACATGGGCCAAAATTCACACCCGGCAGTAATGCCGGTCCGCAGTTTTTTGCTGTGCCTTTTTCTAGTGTAACATCGTGTCGTCGCAATGGATTTTTTCGCAAAAAAGAAAGGCCGCCTTTCCTTTTTCTTACCGCTTCGCACCAGATTTAACTGCTGATTTGGTTTGTGTTTATAAGACATTAAATAGACTTGTAGGGCTTGAATACCGTTTTCGCGGTTCGGGCCCTTTTTGCTATTTAATGAGATTGTAAAGTGTCCCCCTGTTTTAATTTTTGAAAAGACGTTTAATACTTTTACAAAAAACTTTATTGCAAAATTATCTGTTCACAAAACGTCTTAAAATTGTCTCTTAAAAATGATTGCAAATTTAGCAATCTCTCTTTTCTGTCTATAAACAAAAACCACCTGAACGGCCTGTTTCTAAATCTTTGCCTTCATATTCCTGATATCGGTTTCTAAAAAATAGCGTGTTTTTGCCGTTAATTATTGTTTTTTTGACTCGAAACAGGTATGATAAAGAAAAAGGGGGAATTGCAGTATGGATATCACCTTTCTTGGTGCCGCGCATGAAGTGACGGGAAGTTGCTTTTTGCTTCAGTGTGAAGGCGGAAGAATCCTCGTTGATTGCGGAATGGAGCAAGGCAAAGACCTTTACGAAAACCAGCCTCTTCCAGTCACGCCCTCTCAAATTGACTCTCTGCTTTTGACCCACGCGCACATCGACCACTCCGGGAAGATCCCCTTGTTGACTCGCGATGGTTATCACGGCCCAATTCACGCCACGAACGCGACTACAGAACTTTGCGATATCATGTTGCGGGATTCAGGCCATATTCAAGAGTTTGAGGCCGAGTGGCGCAATCGCAAAGCCCGCCGAAGTGGAGCGGAACCCTATGAACCCCTCTATACGGTACTTGACGCCGCCGCGGCTATGGAACAGTTTGTCGGCCATCCATATGGCGAACGCTTTCCTGTGTTACCAGGCGTAGAAGCAAGGTTCGTCGATGTGGGGCATTTACTGGGTTCAGCCAGCATAGAACTCTGGATTACAGAACAAGGTAAAACAAAAAAGCTTGTTTTTTCCGGTGATATCGGCAACACGCATCAACCCCTTTTGCGCGATCCCACCTATATTTCTGAGGCGGATTATGTCATTATGGAGTCGACCTACGGAAACCGTAGCCACGGGCCCCGTCCGGATTATATCGCTGAACTTACAACCATTTTGCAAGAGACCTTTGACCGTGGCGGCAACGTCGTCATTCCGAGTTTTGCCGTGGGCCGCACCCAGGAAATGCTCTATTTTTTGCGGCAGATCAAAACGCAGGGGCTGATCAAGAATTATCCCCATTTTAAAGTCTATGTCGATAGCCCTTTAGCCATTGAGGCCACTGGGATTTTTAAAAACAGTTGGTCGGAATGTTATGACGAAGAGGCGAAAAATTTGGTCGAACAGGGTGTTAATCCGCTTCAGTTTCCCGATTTATGCCTATCAACGACATCGGACACCTCACGCGCAATCAATTTTGATGACTCGCCCAAGGTCATCCTTTCGGCCAGCGGAATGTGTGAGGCCGGCCGCATTCGCCACCATTTAAAGCATAATCTTTGGCGAAGCGAAAGCACAGTCTTATTTGTAGGGTACCAGTCGGTAGGTACACTCGGTCGAATGCTGGTTGACGGGGCCAAGCAGGTGAATCTCTTTGGGGAACCCATTGAAGTACGGTGCCAGATTCGCGTGCTAACCGGCGTAAGCGGCCATGCGGATGATCGGGGCCTTCTTTGCTGGGCCTCCCACTTTTCGCCGAAACCGAAGCAGGTTTTTGTCGTCCACGGCGACGATGCGGTCTGCGACCAGTTTGCGGAACGCTTACGGACAGAATTAGAAATACCCGCCGTCGCACCATATAACGGCGCTCGTTACGACCTTGAATTTGGTGTGTGTATTGAGCCAGGCAACCAAACCAGGATGCGAACGCGTAAAAAAGGGAGAACCGCTCAAGTCTTTGCTCGTTTGATCGCCGCCGCCGAACAATTACTGGCTCTGGCGAAGTCCAAAGAGGGCCATCCGAACAAGGAGCTTGCCCGTTTTGCCGACCAAATTAACGAGTTAATCCATCGTTGGAAAGATTAAGTGCTAGCTAATTCTAAGCTTTGATTCGTGGGAATGCAACCTTGGCCGGCCACCTGAAAAAAACACTGGAAACATACTTGCTGTTTTTTATAGGCTTTTTTAGCCGTTCTATGGTAGCATTCTGTAAATCAAACAAAGAACCTCCCTGCATAGCGATGGCGTTTCGGCTCACCCTTAGAATTTCTTCAAAAACCAGAAACTCTTCATTCTGGTTTTCCCTATCCACGAAAGCGATCCGCCGCG
>CASFAP010000086.1 GCA_949292695.1 uncultured Eubacteriales bacterium
CCCGGATCGCCTTGGCGACCGGCGCGGCCGCGCAACTGGTTGTCGATGCGACGGGACTCGTGCCTTTCAGTGCCGATGATGAATAGACCGCCGGCGGCGCGGACGCGGTCGGCCTCAGGCGCGATTTCGGCCTTAAATTGATTATTGAGGGCGATGAACTTCTCGCGCGCTTCGATGATATCGGGATTCTCGGTTTCAGCAAAACCGGTGGCCTCGTTGATAAGCTCTTCGCTGTAACCCTGGCGGCGGAGCTCGGCCTTGGCAAGGTATTCGGCGTTGCCTCCCAGCATGATGTCGGTGCCGCGTCCGGCCATGTTGGTCGCGATGGTGACGGCCCCTTCTTTGCCGGCCTGGGCGATGATTTCGGCCTCTTTTTCGTGGTGTTTGGCATTGAGGACATTGTGCTTGATGCCGCGGCGTTTGAGCATACTGCTGAGCAATTCGGATTTTTCGATGGTAATCGTGCCGACCAGAACCGGTTGCCCCTTACTGTGGCATTCGACAATCTGATCAATGACGGCCGCAAATTTTGCCCGTTCGGTTTTATAAATGACATCGTCCAGATCCTCACGGATGAGCGGTTTGTTGGTGGGGATATCGATGACGTCGAGCTTATAAATCTCGCGGAACTCCGCTTCCTCGGTCATGGCCGTACCGGTCATACCTGACAGCTTGCTATACAGCCGGAAAAAGTTCTGGAACGTTATGGTTGCCAACGTCTTGGATTCATGGGCGACGTTGACACCTTCTTTGGCTTCGATCGCCTGATGCAGGCCTTCGTTATAGCGGCGGCCGAACATAAGGCGTCCGGTGAACTCGTCGACAATGATGACCTCACCGTCTTTGACGACGTAGTCGACATCGCGTTTCATGATGCCATATGCCTTGATTGCCTGATGGATATGGTGGGCGATTTGTATATTCTCGGCATCATTGAGGTTGTCAAGATGAAAGAACTCTTCGGCTTTTTTTACACCGGCCGGCGTTAGGGTGCAGGTCTTGGCCTTTTCATCGACGACATAATCGCCATCGTAACCCAGTTCTTCATCGGTTGCTTTGTCGTCTGTTTCACGGACGCGGACCATTTTCAGCCCTCGTGCAAAGCGATTGGCTTGCTGATATAGGTCGGTGGATTTTTCACCCCGACCTGATATAATGAGTGGCGTGCGGGCTTCATCGATCAGGATGGAGTCGACTTCGTCAACAATGGCGAAATTATGTCCGCGTTGGACTTTATTTTCTTTATAGATCACCATATTGTCCCGCAGATAATCAAACCCCAGTTCGTTATTGGTGCAGTAGGTGATATCGGCGGCATAAGCGGCGCGTTTCTGGTCGTTGTCCATGCCATGGATAATGAGGCCGACCTCCAGCCCCAAAAAGCGGTACAGCTTGCCCATCCATTCGGAGTCACGCTTGGCGAGATAGTCGTTGACTGTAACGATGTGAACCCCTTTACCACTGATAGCGTTGAGATAGGCCGGCAGAGTTGCGACGAGGGTTTTTCCTTCGCCGGTGCGCATTTCGCTGATGCGGCCCTGATGCAAGACGATGCCGCCCAAAATCTGCACCGGAAAATGCCGCATCGAAAGTACGCGATCGGCCGCCTCCCGGCAGGTTGCAAAGGCCTCCGGCAGGAGACTGTCGAGGCTCTCACCCGCGTCAAACCGCTCTTTAAATTCATCGGTTTTATCCCGCAGTTGATCATCGCTGAGAGCTTTGTATTCCTCCTCCAAATCCAGCACTTGTTGCTGAATGGGGAGAATGCGTTTGAGTTCTTTGCGGCTATAGTTGCCAAACAATTTTGTGACTAAACTCATGGGTCGGTACGCTCCGTTTCATTTTGAGTCAATACATAGATATTTTCATTATAGCAACGTAAACGCAAAAAATAAAGTCTATTTTATGAATTTACGGATTCTTTTCTTGCTGGTAGTTTGTACGTATGATATACTTAAATATAGGAGATTAACGATTTTGTCAGGTGCAAAGGGGAGGATGGCCCTTTAGTTTTAAAGCTTTTCATTTGCGCTAGCTTTTAAAGGCGCACCCAAAAGTCGTGCTAATCCATAAACCGAATAGCAAAATGGGAGGGCAACATGAACCGGCGCGAGATCAAGCATTTTTATTGGAAATTATTTTGGGCCACCTTTACGCTCAGCGCATTTACCTTTGGTGGCGGTTTTGTCATGATTCCATTGATGCGTAAAAAATTCGTACTGAAATTGCATTGGCTGAGCGAGGAAGAGATGCTGGATATTACAGCCATTTCGCAATCGACGCCCGGAGCGATGGCCGTCAACGCATCGATTTTGATCGGGTATCGTCTGGCGGGGTTTAGCGGTGCGGCAGTCACGTTATTTGCGACAATCCTACCGCCGCTCGGCATTCTCTCACTCGTCTCTTTGGGGTATGCCGCCTTTCGCGATAACATTTGGGTCGCAAAGGCGCTCAAAGGCATGCAGGCCGGAATTGCGGCAATTGTCGCCGATGTCGTGCTCGATTTAGGGTCAGAGGTTGGCAAGCAAAAAAATCTTGTGTCAATTTTCGTTATGCTGGCAGTTTTTGTGGGACTTTATTTTTTCAAAATCAATATGTTGCTTATCATCGCAATTAGCGCGGCCATCGGCGTTGCACAAGGGCTTTGGCGGCGAAGGGTAGGAAAGGCATTATGATTTATCTGCAACTATTCTGGAGTTTTTTCCAGATCGGGCTTTTCAGTATCGGCGGTGGATATGCGGCTATGCCCCTTATCGAAACGCAGGCTGTGCATTTGCACGGTTGGCTGACGATGGAGACCTTTGCAGATCTCGTTACCATCTCAGAAATGACGCCCGGCCCAATCACGATCAATTCCTCTACTTTTGTCGGCATGCAAGTGGCCGGTTTTCCTGGCGCTTTAGCGGCGACGTTTGGTTGCATCGCTCCTTCTTGCATGATCATTCTGTTTTTGGCCTGGATTTATGGGAAATATCGGCAGGGCTGGGTGTTCGACAGTGTTTTAAGAGGCCTGCGTCCCGCCGTCGTCGGTATGATCGCTTCGGCTGGGCTATCTCTGCTTTTATTGGCGCTATGGGGTGGCGTTCCCACCGTGGCGACCTTGCGGCAGGTTGACCTGATTGCAATCGCCATCCTGGTGGGCGCTTTTTATTGCCTGAGACGGTTCCGGCTGGGGCCGATACCCATATTGTTGGCGAGCGGTGCGGTGGGGCTACTCTGTTACTGAAAGCTGTTAGTTTTCCACAACGATACTGTTATAAAATTTAGGAGGCACGACATGCGAGGAATGAAATTTGAATGGAAACTCGGCTGGAGCCAATCGGCCGACTCAGAACCTGAAGAATGGATCCCGGCAGAAGTTCCCGGCGCGGTCCAGCTCGACTATGCGAGGGCGAAAAATCTTCCTGACTACTGGAAGGCGGACAACTTTCGACAATTTCGTTGGATGGAAGATTATTATTTCGTTTATGAAACCTCGCTCCATTTTTCTTTGCAAGCGAACGAGGTCGCGCATCTGGCCTTTGGAGGGATCTCGTATCAGTATATCGTCTTGATTGATGACGCGGAAGTTTATCGCGGCGAGGGGATGTTTTCACCCTTTCGCATTGATGTTTCGCCTTATGCCGGACAGCCGCACAGATTGCGCGTCTTGATCTTCCCGATTCCAAAAGCGACAAATGCGGAGGACCGCACCCAAGCGCAGAGCAGTTGCATCCCGCCCGCCGGCTATTCCTGGGATTGGCATCCGCGCTTAGTTCCCGTCGGCCTCTGGGAGGACTGTGTGCTCGAAATTGAGGATGCCTGCGGAATCGAAACGTTGGAAGCGCATTATGCTTTAAATGACGCACTGGATGTTTGCCGTTTAAAGGCTGAGGCCGTCACTTTTGGTGAGGCCGATGTAGAATTCCGATTGCTGGATGAAACGGGCGCTGTGGTAGCCGCAAAAACGGTCTTTTCTGCCGGAAAGGTCGCCGCGGTGTTGCGCATCGAATCACCCAGGCTTTGGTATCCGGTCGGGTATGGCGAACAACCGCTTTATACCCTGGAGGCCTGCGCTCTTCGCGATGGGGTCGTTGTCTCCAAACGGACGCGCACGGTCGGCTTTCGCCGGGTCAAAATTTTAATGAACGAGGGCACCTGGGACGAACCGCGCGATTTCCCGAAATCGCGTTCGGTCTGCCCGATTACATTGCAGGTCAATGGCATTCGAATCTTTGCAAAAGGCTCCAATTGGGTCAACGGCGATATTTTTCCGCACCGGATGACCGAGGACTTTTACCGCGAAATGCTTTCCCTTGCGCGGGACGCGAATATGAACATCCTGCGGGTCTGGGGCGGAGGTTTTTTCAATCGGGACCCATTTTTTGAGTTGTGCGACCAGCTTGGCCTCTTAGTTTGGCAGGAGTTTACGCTGGCCTGCAATGAATATCCTGATTCAGATGATTATCTCTCGGTGCTTGAACAAGAAGCCACTTTGCAAATCAAGCGTTTGCGCACCCACCCCTGCCTTTGCCTTTGGTGCGGTGGCAACGAGTTATTTAACAATTGGTCGCGCATGACCGATCAAAAGCATGCGCTTCGGCTTTTGAATGCGCTGACCTATTCGCTCGACCGTTTTACGCCTTTTTTGCCGACCTCTCCTGTTTATGGCATGGCGCATGGGCACTATGTCAATTACGATGAGGATTATAATGGTGGTACCGAGTGGATCTCGGTAATCACAAAGGCCCGGCAGACGGCCTACACCGAGTTTGGGTGCCCTGGCCCGTCGCCGGCTGAATACATAAAAACGTTTTTGCCCCAGTCTGATTATGAAGACTGCAACCCAGAAAATCCGCTTTGGGTTGCCCACCATGCGTTTGAAGCCTGGGGTAGGGAGCGCTGGCTTAGACGGCCCGAAGCCGCGTATTATTTCGGCGGCTGGTGCGACACGGATGATCTGATCGAGAAGTTGACATTGATTCAATGCATTTCTTATAAATCGATGTTTGAAGAAATGCGCCGGCAATGGCCGTATTGCTCGATGGCGCTCAATTGGTGTTTTAATGAGCCCTGGCCGACGGCCGCCAACAATAGCCTTATCAACTGGCCTGCGAAACCAAAGCCGGCCTATTATGCCGTGAAAGATGCGCTCCGCCCGCAACTTGCAAGCCTGCGCGTCGAGCGGCATCTATATTGGGGCGGAGAAAATTTCTCCGCCGAAATTCATCTCATCAACGATACGCTTTGTGCGCTCGATCCGGTTACGATTGCCGTGTATTACACGCTAGGTGGAAAACGCGCTTACTGGGGAAAGGTGTGCGCCCAGACGGTCGCCCCGCAGTCGAGTCTTTTTTGCGGTTCCATCGGTTTTTCTCTCCCAGATGATTTGGAGGGCGCTTTTGAAATCGAACTGCAAGTCGAAAAGCTACCTCAGCTCAATTCAACCTATACCTATCTTTGCCGCACGAAACACAGGGGCGTCTCACCGCAGACGCGAATGCTCAATTTATAGGTTCGCGCTTGATTTTAAGCGCGGTAGATCCAACTTGATTTGGTTTTATCGTTGGTGAGAATAAAATTATATTTATAATACCGACTAATCTTATTATGATAAAAACTGGCGCCGTTAAAAAACGATGCCAGTTTTTCTATAATGAATTAAAAAAACATTAAAACATTTATGCGGTGCGGTATGGCAAAACATCGAGTCGATACTGGTGCGACTCGCAGGCCATATGGCATTATGTCTTTCGGCAAATGGTTAGTAAGCCCCGGTCTGATCCCGTTGTACCGATTATCCGATTGGACCGTCTGCTCTATTCGATATGCGATTTCTTTTTTGGTCGATCATCAATCATCCATGCTATCGAGAATCAACACATAATCCATCTCCCAACCGTGACGTGGCGTGACAAAGAGCCGATCTCCAATATTATCGATGATTCCGATTTCGGTCGTTTCTCCAGTTCGCGGATCATACCATTGCGCGTGCAATTGTTCTCCCGGCAACTGCCCCAGGTGCACCGCCAGGTTCATGCTATGCGGCGTGTACAAGAAAGCATAGCGCTTGCCGCGCGTAGCGCGCATATGGTTTGAGCCGTCACGATTTTCCTGCACAAGCATTTCTTGAGCTGGCACACGCTCAAAATAAGGGCGAGATTCCATGAGCGCGCGCAGATATTGCATATGACCCGCGCCGGGCCGATCCATGGCCTCGCGCCAGCCCATCATAAAATAAGAACCCGGTTCCTGATTCATTGACCAAATGCAATGATGCCCATAAGTGTGACCGCAGGCCCCCGCAAACACAGACCAATAAGCCGCTTTTCGCACATCCACATCGCAGAAAAAGTCGTTGTTCATTTTAAAATTGACCGGGTGATCCTCATAGCAGGGCTCTGCGTCAAGAACCGGTTTTTTTGGCTGGAGCGAATAATCATGCTCAATCATGGTGTAATTCGGCGCGCTACGCTGGCAGTGACAGGATTGAATCATGTTAAAAGCGAGCCACTCTTCCTCATGCATCGGCGAGGAAGAGGTGCGCAACCCTTTGGGGTGAAAAGTGATCAAATGCGTACCGCCATCTCCATCCCGCAAGCCGCGCGCCATAGCGCACTCGACCTCAAAATGCCGCCGCTTTTCCATATCCCGATCGCCGCCCAGCACCCAAATGATGTTGGCATCCTGCGCATACCGCTCGGCAAGCCACTTCGTATATGTATAGGCAGTATTGGTATCACGGAACAGCTCGGGACCTACACCGTCGCACCGGTTGACCTTATCTCCCCATGTCGGTAGCAGTGCAATATAAAGCCCTAAGCGCGACGCCTGCCGGATAATATAATCCATATGATCCCAATAGCTGTAGTCTCCAGTGGTATCGGGCGAAATGGGCAAATAGCCGACGCCAGCATGACGTCTGAGCGGGATACGTCCGTAGGCGTTCTGCGCCCCTAGGCCGTCTTGTTCAGCCAGGGCAACCGCCTGAATTACGTTGAATCCTTTGTCATGCCGGTTTTGCAGATATTCGGTGGCCTCTTCGCGGGTCAATCGATGAAAGAGCTCCCACGCTGTATCCCCAAGCCAGAAAAAGGGCGCGCCGTCTTCGGTGCATAGGTAACGTCCCTCTGAATGAATCTGTAGACTTTGCATATGAATGCCCCTCTTTATCCTATTCGATAGCCAAAAACTATTTTAAGATATAGCATACATAGCAGAAATTGTAAAGAGCAATTCACTTAATATTAATCTCATCAATATTTAGTCTAACAGAGTCGAAACCACATGGCTTGATTTTCCTTTTTAAGTAAAATTTAGGATCCAATAAGTTATCTATTTATAATTGAAACCCAATAGAACGCGCTATTCCCTCTTTCAATCCCACCTGCGCACGCCATCCGAGGGAACGCAATTTGTCGGCGCAGAGTACGCCGCGGGGAATTTTTGTGTAACCTCTTTGTTCGACTTGGTCGGCGAGCTCGAACCGGACCTTTGTCCCTGCCTGCTTGGCAATCTGCCCGGCCAAATCGGCAATGGATATGACTGCGTCGGGGTCAGATACATTATATGCCTCAGCTGGGTTGCCGCGAACCAGGATGAAGAGCAGTCCCAACACTGCGTCGGCGACATAACAATAATTTCGAACCTGTTCGCCTCGGCTTTTTAGAACAATATCCTCTCCGGCCTTCGCATTGCGCAAAAATTGGGCGATGGCGCGGCTGTCTTCTTTTGTCTGCGTTGGGCCGTAGGTGTGACTTAGGCGCGCAATCACAGTCGGAAGGCCATATTGCGCGTGATAACAACACGCCAGACATTCCGCCGCCTTTTTGCCGAGCGGATAACAGGAGCGCACATCGAGCGGGTCATCCCGTCCGAGCATATCTTCGGTGAAATCTGGCGCGTCCGGCAGATTGCCGTAAACCTCGCCGGAAGAGACGAACAGCACTCGCTGGGTGCCGGTTCTCCGCGCGAACTCGAGCAACCGATACATGCCCATATAGTTGCCGTGCAGGGTGCCGACCGGATCAGTTGCATAGGCGCGCGGATGGGCGTTACTGGCGGCATGGATGATAAAATCGCACCGCGATTGCATCTCGACCGGTTCTGTCACATCCTGTTCTAAAAAGCTAAAGTGCGGATTCGACCAATATTTCGCAAAGCGTTGTTGCGCCCGAGCGCGATTCCGACCCATAGCCACAACATTTATTTCATATCCGGCAAGCGTGCGTGCCATAAAAAGGTCGGTTACATATGAACCGATTAATCCAGTTGCGCCGGTTACTAATATACGCTTTCCATGAAAAGCCTCCCAATCTGGGAAAGCGGCGATAATTTGTTGCAACTCCGTTTGATAATCCATAGGTCACATCCCTTTCCGAAAAGATGAAACAAACCTCATCCTTTAAAAAGCCAACAGGTTATACAAACAATAGTATAAGGTATTTAGAAAGTTTTCTCAAGTATGACTGCAACAAATAATTGTAACGTCGGGATGCAACTGCAAAATAGATGCGGGCAATTGCGGTGTAATGGGCCCATGGAACGCTTTATCGATCACCTCTAATTTTTGCTTTCCTGCGGCGACGAGTAGAATTTTGCGGGCCGATAAAATGGCGCCAATGCCAACGGTCAACGCTTTCTTCGGAACCTCATCTATGCAACTAAAAAATCTGGCATTTGCCTCGATGGTTGAAGGATTGAGATCCACAAGGCGCGTTTGCCGCTGAAATGTATCAGCAGGTTCATTGAACCCGATATGCCCATTATTGCCGATCCCCAACAGCTGGAGGTCGATCCCGCCCAAACGTTCAATAACGTCATCATACCTTTGGCACTCAGCCGTCGGATCTTCGGCCTTTCCGTCGGGGATCCATGTGTGTTCGGGCGCGATATTGACCAGCCCAAATAAGTATTGTTTCATATAATAATGATAACTTTGCGGGTCGTCGGCACCGAGCCCAGCATATTCGTCGAGGTTCACCGTTCGAACTTCAGAAAAATCCAATACACCGGCCCGATAACGTTCGGCAAGGGATGCATAAATCCCTTGAGGTGTACCTCCGGTTGCCAGTCCCAACACGCAATCGGGCTTCAAAAGAATTTGTGCGGCGATTCGGTCGGCCGCGCATCGGCTCATTTCTGTATAATTTTCGGTGTAAAGAATTCGCATTGCGCCACTTCCTTGTCAAAGTCATGATACTATAAAGCTTTGCCATTGCGCGTCAGAGCCTTACTACCGCTGATTATACCACATCCTCAGGCCCCACAAAGGGGCCGCGGCGCGATGCGCCCCCCGATTGGCTTCGCCAATTATCAGATGCGGTGATAACCGTCCACAGGCGCCGTTTTGTCAAACGGCACGCGGCCCTGCCGTGGCGGGACTTAAAGTCCCGCTTCGTCTGTGGACATTATACCACATCTGCACTGCAAATGATTTTATATAATTGCTTTCAAAGTTTGTCTTTTAACGCATATGGTACTTGCATTTCGAGTGTGAATTCGATATGCTGAAAAGGGGATTTGAATGCATTATCAAACAACAACACTTATTTGCCCGCTTCGAATTTCGCAAATCGTATCGGTGCACTATTTTGAATATGCAGTGGATTTTTCCTTTGCAGGGGAAGCGCACGACTTTTGGGAACTGGTTTATGCAGATCGGAGCGAACTAATCTTAAGTAGCGATGCCATGGCACTTCGTCTGCCGCAGGGATCTTTGTTTTTGCATCGGCCGATGGAATTTCACAATGTCCGGAGCGATGGTAAATGTGCGCCGAACTCTGTAATCGTCGCCTTTTGCTGTGACTGCGAAGCGCTTTACGCCTTGTCAGGCAGGGTGTTGCATTGCAACGCGGAACAAAAGGAATTGCTGGGCAGGCTGATCGCTGAAGCAAAACAGGCTTTCCAGCCTCCGTTCGACGACCCCTATACAGACAGGCTCGAACGCCTCGACAAACCGAAGTTTGGAAGTGAACAGGCGCTCGGCTGTTATTTGGAGTTGCTACTTTTATCCTTTGTGCGAATGCAGAAATCTTACGCAAAGTCCGCTGACCAGGATTTCCTGAAAAAGGAAAATCGGTTGCAGGAAATCCTTTCTTTTCTGGCTGATCAGGTTGAGGAGAATCTTACACTTCGCAATATCTGCGCTCGCTTTTCTATGAGTGAGTCGGCGCTTCAAAAGTTATTCCGGCAACAGGTCGGCCAAGGCGTCATGCAGTATTATCGTATGCTGAAAATTGAGCGGGCCAAAGCCCTAATCCGGGAGAAGCGACTCAATTTCAGCGAGATTGCGGAACGGTTGGGTTATTCGTCTATCCACTATTTTTCGCGGCATTTTAAAAACAGCACTGGCATGACACCATCTGAATACGCCGGCTCAGTCAAGGCTCGCTCTCATATCGAGCAAAATTAAGAATAATAAGCCGAATTAATACGGTCGGCAATATACTTGTTTGCTAAAACTATTCCAATTGCAGATTTTCGTTTTAAAACCCCGGGCGATGGATTCATTCACCGCCCGGGGTTTTTATAAGCTTTGCAATCCTTGCTACGATTTGTTCCATCTCAAGGCCAACGCAATGAAGTGTTTTGTCGGCATAGTGCTGGTAAAGTGGCGCACGCTCTGCATACAGCTCGTGCAATGTCTCGTCTTTTCCCATGGCGACTCCGCGGGTTTTGATATTTGTGAGCCGCCTTTCGATTTCCGAATAGGGCAATTCGAGATAAATGGTAATGCCCATGCTTTTTAGGTGCGCCATGGCCGCGGGGGAATAAACGACGCTCCCTCCCGTCGCAATGACTGCGCCGGTGCAATCTAGCTCTAAAATCGCGCGTTCCTCAGCCGACAAAAAGGCCTTTAGCCCTTTTTGGTCAATAATATCCTGAAGCAATTGGCCCTCCCGGCTTTGAATCAGTAGGTCAGTATCGATGAACTGGCGGCCAAGCGTTTTGGCGAGCAATACGCCGATTGTGCTCTTGCCGCAGGCCGGCATGCCGATCAAAATGATATTGCTTTTTTCCATACTAAACCTCCTGCGGCAGATGGGAAATCAGCCAATCGTCGATGTCCTGCCAAACTGCTTTGCGGTCGACCTCGTTGAGAAGTTCGTGCCGATCGTTTGGATAGAGGCGCAAGGTGACGTCATGGATACCGGCCGCGCGATAATCCTCATATACTTCCCGCACCGCCTTTCCATAGTTCCCGATGGGATCGGCTTCGCCTGAAGCCAATAAAATGGGTAGCTCCTTTGGAATTGCGGCAATGGCGTCAGGGCGTTTGATAGAACGAATAGTCGAAAAAAGCCCAATATATCCATTCATGGTAAACGAAAAGGTGCAGGCTGGGTCTTGGGCATAGGCCTCGACGATAGCCCCGTCTTTTGTCAGCCAATCGTAATGGGTTTTAGGGTGTTTGATTCTCCGATTGTTCGCCCCAAAGACCATCGCGTCTATCAATCGGCTCCGGTGCCTGGCGCCGAATAGCTTTGACGATGTGCGGCAAAGTGCAAGGCCGAGGCCCAGTTGCCAGTCGGGCTGATTGCCGGTCCCAACCAAAACTGCGCCGGTCAGCTCTTTGCCCCAACGCGCAAGGTAGAGCCGCGCCAAAAAGGAGCCCATACTGTGCCCTAAAAGGAAAAACGGCAATTGCGGATGCTCAGCGCGTAAGCGTTCAGATATTGCATGCAGGTCGGTCACGACAGTTACTTCCGGATGCGCCGTATCGTGGAAAAATCCCCAATCCGCTTCTGAGCCCACCGACTTTCCATGCCCTAAATGGTCGCAACCGGCCACAAGGAAGCCCTGATCGGCCAGATAGACCGCAAAATCGTGATATCGGGCGACATATTCAATCATGCCGTGTGAAATCTGTACGATGGCTTTTGGCTCGCCGTCCGGCCGCCAAGCTATGCCATGGAGGGTGGTCTTGCCATCGCCCGACAGTAAAGAAAAGTCGGTTCTCGTCATAATTGCCTCCAATTATTTTGTTCGCCCAGCAATTTAAGCCAGCAGACCGCATAAGCGGCAAAACCGTGGCTCAGGCTGGCAGTTGGCGTATCGTGTTCCCAGAGCGTGCCGGTCAAGGCGGCCATTTTGGAATAATATCCCTCAATTTCGCGGGCCGCCTGCGCATAAAGACCGTTTTGGAGCAAAAGATCAATCCGCATTGCATTGCCCATGAAGGCATTGGACGGTGCGATTTCGGGGTGACGCCCTGTGCCTTTCCGCTCTGGACCAAAGTCGTTTATGAGTGTGGCCCAAAGCGCAGGATGACTGTCAGGCGTTGCAAGGCCAAAAAAGAAGGCGTAGTATTGGCAGACCTCGGTCGACTCATGAACGCAGAAAAGTTTGCCCTGCCTGCGGACAGCGTGGTCCTGAAAGAATATGCCATGAAAGCTTTGCGCCAAGATGACCTTTTTCATGGCATCTGCCTCTCTGCATAAGGCCGATTCTCCATATAGCTGTCCGGCGGCTTGTTTTGCCGCCGCATAGAGCATATTGGAGGGATAGTTGACGCCATCGGTGAGGTCGTTTGCGTGCGACCATTCGACAAAGACCCAGCTTGGCAAGTCCTCTAAAAGCCCGTCTTCGTTTAAAAAGGTATCAAGATAGGAGAAAAGCGATAGGACCGGCGCGCGGAATTCTGAAATCAAGTCCATTTTGCCACCGCGTGAAGCGTATTCCGTGAGTTGAAGCACCAGCCACATTGCCCAGTTGGGAATAAATACGCCGTTGTCGTGATCGGCGGGATAGCACATCGGGAACATTCCCTTCGGCAGAGTGGGAAGCTGACCTGCCAACAGGTAGTTCTCTAGGAAATTGTGCTCGAGCGTTGTCGTTTTTGTTAAGGTGTAGGCGACACGGGCGGCAAAAAAGCTGTCGCATAGCCAGCCGGCCCGCTCGCGCGAAGGGCAATCGGTTGGCAAATCGACGGCATTCTGCCGATATGACCGTACAGCCGCGTCCCAGATCGGGGCCAGTGACCCTTTTTTCACTGGGCAGGGCGGAAGACCGGTCTCAGATGCGGCGTATTCGACAACGGCGATGTCAGAAATTTCGCATTGCCCAGATAGAGCGATCACCTTTAAATACTGGAGCACATAGCATTCCATGCTCAACAGCCAATATTCTCCCGGCGCGAGGTCATACCGGGCGATATTTGCGCAATCCCCCATTCGGAAGCAGTCGACGTCATGCTCTTTCAGCATTTCATCAAAAAACAGCACTAGTCGGGTCTGCTCGGTGCACTTGACCCGCATTGAGAGAAAGCCCGCGCTATTATGTTCGAAACCGACCGTCAAAAAATGGCCGGCGCAAAGGTCATGTGCCCCGGCAATATCGCGTACAGAAAAATCAAAATCAGAGAATTCATAGCGGCAGGCGTCATCCGATAATTTCGCTTCCAGTTCGTCTCTTGGAAAACCTGTTAGAATATCGCTGATTTCGGTCAGGGACCGATCTTCATAATGGCGCAGTGGGATTTCACGTTCGGTGACCCGGCCTGTTGCGACGATGCCAACTGCCGGCAATGCGCAGAACTCCGGGAGGGCGACACGCCGGGGTAATAGCTTGCCGCCCGGTTGCGTCTCAAGCTTCTCAAACGGGCCTTCGGGCAGGCAAAAATAGCCAGAAGCATATTGCGGTGTCAGCCGCCAGGCCTCCAAAAACGGCCGCTGAAAACTATAACGTTGCACCCGCCGGATGCGTTCTGTTAGCACCCGGGCGACAAAACCGCCATCTTTTGCGGAAGTGTAAGCGGCAATGCACCCGTCGCATATGGCCTCAGCTTGCAAAAAAGAAGGCTGGTTGAGGGTTGCGTAGCTATTGCAGTTATAGCCGGCGACTTCCAGATAAAAGATCGAATCGTTTTTAAGAAAATCGGAAAGGTCAATTTCATCGACGCGAAAATATCCCTTCGCGGTGCGCGCAGGGCCATAGGCGATCAATCGGTCGCCGCAAAACATCCGATAGGTCGTTGAGGCTGTTACCCGAAAAATTGCCGCATTGGCCGCCTTTAGGCTAACCCAAAAGCCGCAGGTCAGATTTCGGGTGAACGCCTGATCCTTGGGCCATACTGGTTCGGCTTTTTCAAAAAAAGTGAGATGCATGACTTATATTCCCCGATCGTAATTTTTCTTTAATATACACAAGATTCCTCCATAGCGCAAGCCATACTTGAAAACTTTTCTTAAATTCGTTATAATAATTTGGAATTTTGGAAATAAGGAGCATTCTGTATGGAAAAGGTTGCAATTGTAACCGACAGCAACAGTGGCATCACCCAAAAACAGGCGGGGGAGCTGGGTGTTTCGGTTTTGCCCATGCCTTTTTATATCGATGGCATCCTTTATTTTGAAGACATTACGCTGGATCAGCCGTCATTTTATCAAAAATTGGCCGAAGATGCGGAAATCCACACCTCGCAACCGACACCGGACGATTTAATGAAGCTCTGGGATACCCTTTTAGAACAGTATGAAAGCATTGTGCACATTCCGATGTCGAGAGGACTCAGCGGTTCTTGTGCTACGGCGCAGACGTTGGCGGCCGAATACGATGGCCGGGTCGAAGTCGTCGATAATCACCGCATTTCTGTGACACTCCGCCAGTCTGTCCTTGATGCGAAAAGGCTGGCTATGGCCGGGAAAACCGCGGCTGAAATTAAGGAATTGCTAGAACGAACCAAGGCCGAAAGCCATATTTTTATTACACTTGAAACCCTCAAATATCTGAAACGAGGCGGGCGCATTACCCCGGCCGCGGCCGCAATTGGTACGGTCCTGAACCTGAAGCCCGTTTTGCAAATTGACGGCGGGAAACTCGATGCTTACGCTAAAGTACGGGGGAAGAAGCAAGCCAGAGAAACCATGATTGATGCAATCAGAATGATCCTTCAAACAAAATTTGCTGGTCTAAATCCGGCCAAGGATCTCATGCTTCAGGCTGCATATACCGGAAATGAAGCCGAGGCGTCGGATTGGAAGCAGGAGCTATTGGCGGCCTTCCCAGGGATGGAATTTTACATGGATCCGTTGTCTTTGAGTGTTGCCTGTCATATCGGGCAAGGGGCGCTGGCTGTAGCCTGCACAAAAAAACTCGAATTTTAAAAGGCCCATTTGGGCCTTTTATACTGGATCTATACACTAGCGCAAAAGACAATGTGCGGCATGTCGATTCCATAATAGTGCTTTGTAAATTGTCCGACCGGTTTCATGCCATTGCGCTTGGCCACGGCCTGCGAAGGCAAATTATTATCGCGAATGATGGAATAGACCTGGCTAAATCCGAGCTTATGAAAGGCGTATTCCTTGCAAGCGATTGCGGCCTCGGTAGCAAAACCGCGGTGCCAATAGGCTTTTTCAAACAAGTAGCCGACTTCAGGAACCAGTTTGCCTTCCCAGTCCTGCATGGTGATGCCGCATTGACCGATCATTTGGCCCGTTTCTTTGCGGCAAACGGCCCAAAGGCCAAACCCATATTCTTCATAACGCTCGAATTGCCTAGCTAACCATTCGCGCACCTCTTCTTCCGTAAATGCGTGTTCATAGGCGTACATAACCTCTTTGTCCTGCAAAATCCGTCGAAGAGCCGGCAGATCGTCAGCGGTTAGCTTTCGTAAAAAAAGACGTTCAGTTTGTAAGATCATAGGCATCCCCCATTCCGCTATTCAAAGGCGGCAATCTGCAATTTAGTATAGCAGAATTCTAAGCTTCAGGCAAGCGCCCGAGACAGGAAGTGAAAACATGAAAACTGATCATAAAGGCCGTATGCAGGCGCTTCGCGCCGCTTTTCCATACACGATTCCGATCTTTGCAGGATTTTGGTTTTTGGGCCTTACCTACGGCATTTACATGAATGTTTCGGGCTTTTCCTTTTGGTATCCGATGTTTATGAGTATGACAATTTTTGCCGGTTCGGTGGAATTTGTCGCCGTCAATTTGTTGCTTGGCGCTTTTGATCCGTTGCAAGCCTTTGCCATGGCCTTTATCATCAATGCGCGCCATTTATTCTACGGCATCTCTATGCTTGACCGATTCAAAGGGCTCGGATGGAAAAAGCTATACTTAATCTTTGGCATGTGCGATGAAAGCTTTTCCATCAATTATACCGCTGAGATTCCCGACGGCGTCGATCGGGGTTGGTTTTATTTTTTTGTTACTCTCCTCAACCAGATTTATTGGGTGTTGGGCGCTACGTTGGGCGGGATTTTCGGCTCGTTCATCCGATTCAACACCGAAGGTTTGGAATTTGTCATGACGGCTATGTTCGTTGTGATTTTTCTTGAGCAGTGGAATAAAGAAAAGAATCATACAGCCTCGCTACTGGGGCTAATATTGTCGGCCTTTTGCTTAATTCTATTTGGAGCGGATGGGTTTCTCATTCCTTCTATGCTTGCTATACTTGGCGTTTTGACCTTGCTTCGAGGGCATCTCCAGAAAGGAGATGTGCAAAAATGACCTTGACCCAACAAATGATTACGATCGCTTTGGTTGTTCTTGCGACGATGGCTACCCGTTTTTTGCCTTTTTTGCTCTTTCCAGCTGGGAAACCAACCCCCGCTTACATCCGATATCTTGGTAAAGTGCTACCCGCCGCCGTCTTTGGACTGTTGGTCATCTATAGCCTGAAAGATGTGAATCCCCTTACAGGAAGTCATGGAATCCCGGAACTCTTATCTCTGGCGCTCGTAGTAGGATTGCACCAATGGAAAAGACAAATGCTCCTGTCGATTGCAGGCGGTACAGTCTGCTACATGTTGCTTGTTCAGTTGGTTTTTTGATGCTTGGCCTCAGAATTCGATATTGACAACCAGGGTTTTTATGATATAATGAAGTGCAAGCGGTTTTGATCTACAGGCGCCGTCTGCGGATGTGCGGGCCATTAGCTCAGTTGGTTAGAGCAACCGGCTCATAACCGGTCGGTCCGGGGTTCGAGTCCCTGATGGCCCACCATTTTGCCGCATACACAAATATTAAAACTAGGGGCATAGCTCAGTTGGTAGAGCAGCGGTCTCCAAAACCGCGTGCCGAGGGTTCAAGTCCTTCTGCCCCTGCCACATTCCAAAAGACCCTTGATTTTTCAAGGGTCTTTTGCTATTTTCATCAGCCCTACACGATTTTTACACGATTTCACACAGGGCTTGCTTTTACGATTAATCAAGCGCACTTTTTACAAGGCTTTTATCCTGACCCATTGACAGAATAACCCCACAAAACTTCGCCTGGTAATTTGTTATTCACCACATTGAACTAACCATTGGATTAAAGCATCGTTTTTATACGCCAGTGAGGGAACATCAAAATGCGTAGCACGGTCCAATTCCGTAATTTTTGCGGTTGCACCTTTTTCGTTTAATGCATTTATAATTGTTCTACTGGAATCTGGACTTACAATAGTATCATCCGTTCCAACAAATGCCCATATCTTTGTTTTGCTCAAAGCAGTTAGATTTGCTTCATTGTTTTGTATGCTACCACTCATCGGAGCAATACAAGCAAACGTATTCGATAGTTTCACTTGGAGTTGGTATGTTCCAGTCCCGCCCATTGAATGACCTGTTAAGGAGATTTTATTCATATCAACGGCATAATTTGCATGAATACTTTCAATCAAATCTTTTATTTGGTCTGCTATGTCTACCCAGCCTTTATACCTGTTGTCTAATTTCGGAATTGCTACATATTCAGCTGGTAATATGAATCGGGCTTAAAACAATAAAAGGTGGCGTAAATGCAAATGATGAAAAGAAAACATTTCTGGATATGGAGTTGTATCCTGAGTATAACTTTGCTACTGACCGGTTGCGGAAATGGGCAACAAACCGCAGAACCATCCGGCGACCCTTCTGAAAGCCAAAACCCATCGGAGACACTTATGCAGATCCGAATTGAATCCGATACGCAAAGCATCGTGTTCCGGCTGAACAACAGTCCTGCGGCACAATCGTTATACGATCAACTGCCCCTAACCGTTGAAGTGGAGGATTATGCCGGTAGCGAAAAAATATTTTATCCGCGTGAGAAACTGGATGTAAGCGATACCCCTATGGCAGAAGGACCCGCCGGAACGCTGGCTTATTATGAGCCTTGGGGGGATGTGGCGATTTTCTATAGAGAATGTGGCGGCGCAAGCGGATTATATGAATTAGGCGAGGCCGTATCCGGGGCCGCGCAGATTGAAAGTCTAACTGGTGAAATACGAATTGAAAAAGAAGAGGGCGACGCTACTGAAGAGAACAAATCGGCGGGAGGTTCTTCCGCACAATCGCCGCAACAGTCCGCAGAGAACACCAGACCACAATCGGATGGTGCGACTTCCGGCCAGACAGTGCAACAGGCCTCTGAACCCGCTCCCAGTAAGGAACCGGAAGATGAAGATAGGAGTTCAGCACCGGGAACGTACCGCCCGAGTCAAACGAATCCGCCGATTACGGGGTCCATTTCCAATCAGACCTCTAATCAAACATCATCTGAGCAGAACTCAGAGAACACTCCAGGCGAGGAGGAGAGTACAACGATGAAAATGCATGTACAGGTTGGAAACCGTACTTTTACAGCAACCTTGGAGAATAATGTTGCAGTGGACGCCTTTGTGGAGATGATGGAGAACAAACCGGTAACTATCCAGATGCACGACTATGCCGGCTTTGAAAAGGTAGGGCCTCTTGGAACGAATCTGCCCACCAGCAACGTTCAGACCACGACCCATGCGGGAGATATTGTGCTGTATCAGGGGAACCAGATCGTTATTTTTTACGGTTCCAATTCTTGGAGCTATACAAGGCTTGGAAAAATTGATGATTTATCCGGCTGGGAGGACGCGTTGGGTAGCGAGAATGTGATCGTCACCTTTTCGCTGGGAGCGTGACAGTATGAATATTTTAAACGGCAGTGCACGGCTCAGGACAGTGCGCCGCCTGGCATGAAGGGCAAGGAAAAACGGCTATGAAGTAAATGTCATCAATGTCTGTCACAAAGGATCGCTGGTTACCTAGCCTGTAAATATTGCCACACCAAAGGCAAAGGAAAATGTATCTAGCACGACGATATGCAGGCGGCCTACATGGTCACCGGCCCGGCGATGAAAATAATGGACCTTGGCGTGTTGCAGATTGCGCTGGAAATCAAGTGGTTCCGTACGGTATTCTGATCTTTGTAATGGCTTTTTCCCGCCGGGGAATCCATCCTAAAAAATGCAAAGAAGGCTCCGTTTCGGAGCCTTCTTTCAGGTTACTGATGGATTAATGCCCGAAGAAACAAGTCGGGCTCATCCTGCGGGAAGTATTCCAATCCAAAGTATCCGTCATATCCTGCCTCTAAAATAGCACGGAATAGATTTGGATAATGAATCTCGCCGGTATTGAGCTCATGGCGACCCGGATACCCAGCGGCATGAAAATGCGCTATTTTTTGGATATTGGGCAGGATATGCCCACTTAGATCTCCTTCGGAAATTTGCTGATGGTAGATGTCGTAAAGCACCTTAACCGATTCACTTCCCACCTCGTCGATCAGACAAAAGGCCTCCTCCGACGAAGTAAGGTAATAACCGGGATGATCGGTTTTCGTATCGAGCGGCTCGACGAGTAAAGTGATCCCTGCGTCCTCGAGCAATGGTACCGCTTCCCGCAACCCATCGCACAGGCTGATGTGTTGCTGTTCGCGGCTGGCTCCGGTATCAGCCCCGGTTTGGGTGAGCAGGCGGGTGCACCCCAAGCGCTTTGCCACTTCAATTGATTCGGTAAGGCCGTCAAGATAATCTTTCCGGCAGGCCGGATCGGTCAAGCTGATAAACTTTGTGCAAAAGCCTGCAACAGCAAGGCCGGTCTCTCGAACGGCGGCTTCGATCGCCTGAAGATCTTTATCCCACCAACTCCAAAACTCAAAGGCCGAATAGCCAATACGACACTATTCTCAATCACACAGGACTGTATGAATACCAACACGGCAAAATGCTGATGCACTTCAAGTTCGTATTTGAGTCTTTAACGGAACTGAACAGCCCCGGAGAGTATATTCGTTATTACCGCCGATTGCATGGCTTCACTACAAGGCAGCTCGCCGATAAACTGCATATTGTTCCGGCAACGATACTTGGATATGAACAAGGGCGTTTCCCGATACCGTATGATATTGCTGTTTTACTGGTTGAAGAATTGCAAATATCAAAGTCTCTGCTGTTTGATGAGTTTGCTCAATTTATGGATTATCCTTACAACGACAAATTGCGAGAAGTTAGGAAAACTTACGGATTAAATCAATCAACTTTTGCAGAAAGGGCAGGCATAAGCTGGAGCATTTACTCTAAATGGGAAGGTGGATCACGACAGCCATCAAGAAAGATGTATCAGCAATTAGTAGCCGCATATCCCGAAATTAAGATATAACACTTACAGCGTATCTGTTTTTTGCAGATACGCTGTATTTTTTATCGGCACATTGGTGTTAATCTTTATCTTCCTGTAAAATGAAAGTACAATAAAAAACAGGAGGATAAACACAATGAAAAAATCATTATTTGAACAGATTGGCGGCACATACACGCAGTTGGGAGATTATCTACTGCCAAACTTGATACTTGCCGAAGAAAAACAGAAGCCTATCGGTATTTGGGGACAGCGGCACGCACGGCACTTAAAACAACACCACAAAATCTTATATTATAACCTGTTGACAAGCGGTAAGCTGAATGCCTATCTTGCCGGAATTGACCGGCAGGCAGAGGATATGTTTTTTAGATTGGTAAAACAAACGGCTGAGCGTGAAGGCGTAACCGAACAACTCAAAGTACAAAATCAGATAGAATGGGTTAGTCGGATAAATAATATCCGAAATCGGGCGATAGAGGTAGCAAATATGGATATTGTATTTGCTTAAAATTCAATTTTGATTAAATTTCTTTAGTAGCGCTATCAGCAAAGATGTATAACATATAGCCATTCACGCCCCTAAAACTCTTTTAATTGAAAACAATAAGCCCTGTTGAAATGCGAAAGTTACTGCGCTCAACAGGGCTTTCTTTATTCTAAAATAGAACATTTAATTGTTAAGAAAAATACAACTCAGAAATTAATTATTGTATAAATCATTAAAAGATACACTATAACCATCAAGCACAGCATTTACTGATTTTTCTGTAAGAATAAGCACTGGCGTGTCTTCTTTGATGATGGCATTATTTTCACTTCCCCAAGGTATAAATGTATTTCCATAAGCTGTTGCATTTGGAATAACAAGTACATCTTCTATGTAAAAAGGAGTTCCCGGTTGCCCTATATATTCTGGAATCAATAAGTCTGCCGAAGCACGAATAGATGAAATATTTATTGATTCCCAAACCGAAGCTAATTGAATATCTGTATTTTTAATTTTATAATATTCATATATATCCATACGCGGAGATGAAAACTCTAGTATAACTTCATAGCCTAATCGTTTCACATCTTGAATAGTTGTCGGAGTTTTTACCCAAGAAAATAGCGTTTTGGCGTCTAAAGACAATATGGGCTTGTCCGATTTTTCGCTTAAATCAAACGCAATTTCTTGATTAGAAATGTAGTTTTCGGAATTTATTTCATCTGTTTTTATCGACAATTTTAACACCTTGTTTTCTAAACTTATTGTAATAATGCCTTGGTTATTTTCACTGTCGTTAAAATTATAAATAATCTCATTGCTTGTTAATGAAGCGCTTTCAGTAATTTTTATATTATTCCCATCTGAAAAATAGTCGACTTCAATACTTGAACCAAAATTGGCATAAGTCTGGAAATGTAGCGAAATACCTTTTTCGGAATCTTTATAATAACCAGCATATTTGTCGTAAATCAACTGTAATTGTTTATCGCTATCTTTATATCCAGAAAGTTTAGAAAGGATTTCTATGGCTTCTTTAGGCTCATTATTTTTAATATGGCTTATTGCAGCATTATAATCTTCTAAATAAGTATCCGATACATTATCACTTACTTCAGATACAGTTGGCTTTATAATCAAATCAGTACCAAATACGATATAGCCTACCACTCCCGCAAGTATACTTAAACAGCAAAGAAAAATTAAAAGAAACTTTTTATTACTCTTTTTGATAGATAATTCTCTGCTACTAGCTTCATCTTTTCTTCCTAACGCGTTTAATACACTATTTATCAATGTAACATCCGAACCAATAGTGTCATAATTCAACGCTTGTATTTTGCTAATATTTTGTGGTATTTGACTCGCATCAATGCCAGAAAAAACAGGGATAACAATTTTATCAGTAAAAAAGTCTTTATATTTTTCATATAGTTTTTCAAAATATGTTTTTGTTGTTCCTACAATTACAAGAATTTTAGACTTGATTAATGCAGAAAAACTGATTTTTTCAAAATCATCTCCAACTAAACCATCGGCAGTAATGCGGCTGTAAAATGTATTAATTTTTTTTGCTTCAAATTTTCGATATATATCTTGTGATATTATCGAATCTTTTGTTCTTCTCCCGTTTTCATCATTGTCAATATAACAAATATAGACATCAATATTTTCAAAATAATCATCAAGAGATGATTTATTGCCACAAGATGTGCAAATACAGATTCCATCTGCAATAGATAGAGTTCCATTACAAATTTTACATTTCATTTTATTTTCCTTCCAACCATACATCATGAACCTTTGTTTTACATTCTGTACTTTTTTCTGCTTGAATAATATTGCCACTTTGCGTTATTGAAAAAAGATCTCCGGCAACATTATCGACGATATAAACAACATCCGCATATGTTGCTTTTTCATTATTGAACATACGCAAGGTTTTGTCGCTATCAATTACATAGAGTCCTATTGTATATTCCCAAACATTGGAATTAGTATCGTAATTATTGTTTATTTTAATGCTAAAGTCTAAAATATCGATATTTTTATATGTTTCTTCATATGTCTTGTTTAAAATTTTCAAAGAAGAATACGGATCTTCTTTTCCCGTATTGGCCTCTGACCAAATATACAGAGTATTATTAATATCTAAAGCAGAAATTCCTATACAATCAACAGAAGTTTCTTCACCAGAATAAATTACAACAGATATGTCTTTAATATTTTCAAGGGATGAAAGATATTCACTTGCTTTTTCTGATGTGGATTTATGACTGCTATCTAAAATTGCCCATTCTAGAGAGCCGTCTGATTGAATTCCAATTAAGCAAAAACCGCCGAAGCCAAATATAGCTGAGCTGTCGACAAAATATGAAAGTTTTACAATGTTATTCCAATCTGAAATCGGTTTGCTCCAAATGATATCTTCATTATCAAATTCTGCACCGCCAATTTTTTCCGAGGACAAAACCGCTCCATTTTTTTGCAGGGCAAAACAATATGCTCCGGAAGTAATTTGAATAATGTTTTTCGCAGATGAGGATGACGAGTTTTCTAAACATAATGTCCCGTCTTCGTATAAAACATTTAGTTTTCCACTCACATGCCCGACGGATACTGCTTTACCATGTTCTCCGATTTTGAAATCAGTATGTAATGAGCCTATATCATTGCTGAAAGATTCGACAGAGCCATTAGAAGACACATAATATGAGCCATATCCGCTAGAACCTGAATAACATGCTACCGCAGGTGTCGCCAACGATTCACGCCATTTAGTTTCTGCAATTTGCTTTTGTTCTTTTGAATCTTTATAATCACCAAGTGCTTCAAAAGCCCAAGTTGCTTCGGCATATTTACTGTCATAAACAAGTTGTATTGCTTTATCATATTCAGGTTGAATAGCGCAATTTTTTACCATTTCAACAGAATCTTTATAATCACTAAGTTCGGTAAAAATTTTTGAAGCACCTTCATAGTCAGCATTTTCAAACATTTCGATTGCTTTTGCGTAATCTTCCGCATGTTGTTTTTCTTCTAAATAACCAGGCAAGAAAATTGCAGTTACAGCAATAATGGCAATACAAAAAACAGACGCAGTTATGCCTGTTATTTTTGCAATTTGTTTGCGTCTCTTTGCTTTCATGATAGGAAGGGGAATCAATTTTTTAATGCCACGGAGCAATTCCTGTTCAAAGCCATCGACTTTCATATCATAAGCTGAGAGTAACGAAAATTCTTCCGACAATTCTGTTTTGGGCATATCAAAATAAAGCGGAATCAACGTTTTACTTGCGTCGTTTTGACGCAATGTCAAAAAACGGCTCCACTCATTTCTTACCCAGGGGGATTCAATGTTTTCCTTGGAGGAGCAGACGGTCAGCATCACTTTGCTGGAATAGAGCGCGGCATAAATATAAGGCTCATATTCCGTTCCGATCTTATCTTCTAAGGTAATGCGGGAAAAAAACACCTTATAACCGCTCTCCGTTAGTTTTTCATATAGCTTTTGAGCGGCAATGCTGTCTTTCGTGCGGTTTCCCTTGCTATCCGTTTCCTTATAGGAAATAAAAATATCAAATGGTTTTTCTTTTTTTGAAACTGCAAGAATGCCTTTTTGTATATTATTGATCGTTTCCGCAGTTTTCCGATAATATGCCGTTTGCTCATCGTCGGCATATTGGAGAACCTTTTGGTAATTTTTATCGTTTAAGATGGATTCGTAATAAGTACGGTTGCAGGTGGGGATATACTTTCCCGTTTTCGGATCTTGGACGAACGTAACGCCGTATTTGCACAGAACAAGATCCCAATAGATTTCCGGATCCTCCGGGCATAAAGCTAAAAGCTGATTAAAAATGGTTTCAGCTTTGTCATATTCGTTTTGCCGCAGATAGCTGTTACCCCTGTCGTATAACAGCTGTGCGCTTTCATCCGAAAACAGCGGCAGAATCTGTTTGCTTCCGCAATAATCACAAACGGCAACCCTGCTTTTTGAAGCTACTGTGAGACTGCCTCCGCATATTTTACATTTAAATGTCTGCATGATTTTCACCTTTTATAAAGTTGTTTTATAGAGATTTAGCAATTCTTCAAAGGACAATTTAAGCCCCACACCATCCAATTTGTCTTTTTGCTTGTTGTATAATATTCTTAAATATTTTTCTTGTATTTCAACATTTCCATAATGAATTGCTCGATGACAGTTTGGACAGATACATACTATGTTTTCCTCTCTATCCAATTTAGATTTTTTCTGAAACCTCTGACTGTTTGATACTGTGCACGGAATTAAGTGATGCGCTTCCATATATGCTACACCTAATCGTGTTTGGAAAGTAGAGTGATTTGAATCAATAGCACAGCGGTAATTGTTGTTGTCAAGTATCTTTTTGGCAATGGATTGATTTCTCACAACGTATTGTATACCATTAGACGACGTAATCTGATCTGGACGCTGACTATGTCGTTTTGAAGCGTCCTCTGAAGCGGGTTTTGCGTTTTGTAATTGTCGTTGGTAATTGGCATGTTCTAGTCCGCAAATAAACGCTATAATTTTTTCTTTTAATTCCGGTTTGTTTTCCAGATAACTGCGTTGCTTTCGAAACATACGCATATCATATTCACGTCGATCAATGATAAATTCACAAGTAGAATCATCTATAATGGTAAGATTATCGCTTTTAATGCTATACGTTGCATATTTAAGTACGCCATCCGTATCTTTGAATTTTCGGCTTTCATTTTTATCTGTTTGTGGCTTGCGAAAGACTGTTGCGTTCTTACAATATGCTATAATTTTTCTGCTCTTATCCCTATTTTTATTAACGACTCTAACATAAACAACTAGTACGTCTTTCACATAAGTAGTTGCTTTTTTATCCAAACGCCGAATATCTACTATATCGTCAGGCGGTACATTTCCATAGAACATACCGTCCGGATTCCGAACAAAATTTAATTGTTCATAAGGCTCATATATCTCTAAATGTTTTCCTGTATACAAATCCACGAGCAGAAGTTTTTTACACATATTGTCCTCCATTTATTTCAAATCAATCCAAATACAAGGCCGCACACCTTTTGCACGGACAACGGTTTCGCCATCCTCAACAATTTCGCCGAACGCCGTTACATACACAGCGTTTACATCGACCTTTGTACGAAGCCACCAGTCTTTTTCGCTTGAGAGGATTGATTTATCCTCCAAATCTTCCGCTTCTTCTTGACTGAGCAAATAGACCTTGCAGTCTGCACCGTCAATTTTGGTCGTCAAGATACCGGTCAGCTGGTCTTCGGAGAACGAACCGATAAATTCATTGTTGAGCCAGTTGCAAAGGGAACTTTCCTGCCATGCGACATCTTTTATTTCATCGTTGTATGGCAGCTCGCAGATAGCTTCCTGCGCAATCAGCAGCATCCTGTCATCTTCCGTTTGCAGGACGCGCCATGCGATCGGCTTGTTTTGGTAGGTTCCGTAATAAACGGCGCTGTCTGTTGCAAGACGGTTTTGAATCTGCTCGATTTTCTGCTTGCAGTCTTTGTAATCTCC
>CASFAP010000087.1 GCA_949292695.1 uncultured Eubacteriales bacterium
CCGGGTGCCGGTGACGGTGGTTCTAGGTAAGGTGCGTGGAGTGGAGGGTAAACAAAAGGAGGAAATTGACATGGCAGTTGTATCAATGAAACAGTTGTTGGAGGCCGGCGTTCACTTTGGGCATCAGACCCGGCGCTGGAACCCCAAAATGGCGCAGTATATTTTCACGGAGCGCAACGGCATTTATATCATCGATTTGCAGAAAACCGTGAAAAAGCTGAATGAAGCCTACCTTTACGCGCGCGACATCGCCGCCGAGGGGAAAGACATCCTGTTTGTCGGCACCAAAAAGCAGGCGCAGGACTCGATCAAAGAAGAGGCTGAAAATTGCGGCATGCCCTATGTCAACGCGCGTTGGCTGGGCGGCATGATGACCAACTTCCGCACGATCCGCCGCAGAGTCGGGCGGCTCGAACAGCTCCGCAAGATGGAGGAAGACGGCACCTTTGACCTGCTCCCCAAAAAAGAGGTCATCAAGCTCCGCCTGGAGATTGAAAAACTCGAGAAATTCTTGGGCGGCATCAAGAACATGCAACAGTTGCCGGGCGCGCTGTTTATCGTCGACCCGCGCAAAGAGCGGATCGCTGTGGCCGAAGCGAAAAAGCTCGGCATTCCGATCATCGCGATTGTCGACACCAACTGCGATCCGGATGAGATCGACGCGGTCATCCCGGGCAATGACGACGCAATCCGCGCTGTCAAGCTGATTGCGCAGACCATCGGCGCCGCTGTCATCGAAGGCCGCCAGGGCGAGCAGAACGCCGCGCCGGCCGAGGGTGAAGCAGAAGAAGCGCAACAAGAGGCGCAAGAGGATGCGCCGGCAGAGCCGCAGGCGGAATAATTAGAGGAGGTTAAGACGCATGGCGTTTACAGCAAAAGATGTGCAGGCGCTCCGTGAAAAAACCGGATGCGGCATGATGGACTGCAAAAAGGCACTCGTCGAGACAAACGGCGACATGGAAGCCGCAGTCACCTATTTGAGAGAAAAAGGGCTGGCGCAGGCCCAGAAAAAGGCCGGCAGAATTGCCGCCGAGGGCACCGTTTGCGCTTATGCCGAGAACGGGGTCGGCGTTGTCGTTGAGATCAACGCGGAAACCGACTTTGTCGCCAACGGCGACGGCTTTAAGGATCTGGCGCTGAAAGTCGCCAAGGTCATTGCCAAAGAGAACCCGGCTGACGTTGACGCTTTGATGGAGTGCAAGGCTGACGGCGTTACGGTGGCCGATATGGTTCAGGAGCTTTTCCTCGTCGTCCGTGAGAACATCAAAATCCGCCGGTTTGCGCGGTTTGAGGGCGTTGTTTCGACCTATGTCCACGGCGGCGGCCGCATCGGCGTGCTCGTAAAGTTCGATACGACCGACGCGGTTGCGCAGACCCCGGCCTTTGCAGAAATGGCCAAGGACATCGCGATGCAGATCGCGGCGGCCAACCCCTCCTATCTCGACAAGGACTCGGTCCCGGCCGATGTTTTGGAAAACGAGAAGGAAATTCTCAAAAAGCAGGTCATGGAAGAGGGCAAGCCGGCCGCCATTGCCGAAAAGATCGTCATGGGCAAGCTCGGCAAGTTCTATAAAGAAAATTGCCTCGTTGAGCAGGTCTTCATTAAAGACGGTGATATGTCGGTTGCGAAGTATGTGGAAAGCAAGGCCAAAGAGCTCGGCGCCCCGATTTCGATTGTGGAGTATGTCCGATTTGAAAAGGGCGAGGGCATTCAAAAGCGCGAGGATAACTTCGCTGACGAAGTCGCCAACATGGTTAAATAAGTTGAGAGAAAAGCAAGGTTGCAAAAACCTTGCTTTTTGTTTGCCATGGGAATTGCCGGTTTAACAGGAGGCGTATTTTTAAAGGCGGTTGCTCGGCTTTGAACAGAGTGTGCGGTTAACAAACACTCGATTGCATGAGATTGATGGGTAAGGATTGGATTTTGAACATTAAGATGCCGAGCAGGGATTTTTTAAAAGGATTGAAAAATCGGCGGCGAAGGGCTGTGAAAGGCAATTGCTTCAGGCTTTGAATAAGCGTGCTGGCAACAAACAATTAAATTCATGAGGTCGATGCCTGAATTCGGCTTTGAAACAAAATGCGGCAGGGGTATCTTTGAAAAGGATCGAAAAGCGCGAGGGCGGTGGGGAACACCATGCGGTTTTCGCGGAAATCTAAAAGGCGGATTGCCAAAAACGATTGGCGCCGCCATAAATTTTAAAGGCGACGCTATCTTTCATTGACTTTAAGTGGGCAATCATGTAAAATAGACTCAGATTTGGAAAAACTAAAATGTTACAATTTGGGAGTGGGATCATGGAGCCAGTTTATCAACGCGTTCTGATCAAGCTCAGCGGGGAAGCCCTTGCGGGAAAACAGGGGTTTGGCCTTGATTTCGACAAGGTGCTGGAGGTTTCGAGGAGCATCAAGACCTGCGCCGAAATGGGGGTCGAGATCGCCATTGTCGTCGGCGGCGGGAATTTCTGGCGCGGGCGCTCGAGCGGGCAGATGGACCGCACCCGGGCCGACCACATGGGCATGTTGGCGACGGTGATCAACGCGCTAGCTCTGGCCGACGGCCTGGAGCAGGTCGGCGTTCCGGTGCGGGTGCAGACCGGCATCGAGATGCGGCAGATCGCGGAGCCTTATATCCGCAACCGCGCGGTGCGCCATTTGGAAAAGGGGCGGGTGGTCGTCTTCGGTTGCGGCACCGGCAATCCCTTCTTTTCAACCGATACGGCGGCGGCGTTGCGCGCCGCAGAAATCGACGCCGACATTATTTTTAAGGCCACCAATGTCGACGGCGTATACGACTGCGATCCGAAGCAGAACCCTGGCGCCATCAAATTCGAGACGCTGACGCACCTCGATGTGCTCAACCGCGGCCTCCATGTGATGGACAGCACGGCCGCGTCGCTCTGCATGGACAATCAGATCCCGATTTTGGTCTTCAATCTCGACGACCCTGAAAATATCACCCGCGCAATGACCGGCCAGCAGATTGGCACGACGATCCAATAGGAGGTTTTTGATATGAAAGAGTTATTAAAGGCAACCGAAGAACGCATGGACAAAACCATCAACGCGCTTGACCGCGATTTTGCCGCGGTCCGGGCGGGGCGCGCCAACCCTTCCATTCTCGACAAGGTCTTGGTCGAGTATTACGGCGTTCCGACCCCGATTCAGCAGATGGCGGCGGTCTCTGTGCCTGAGCCGCGCACCTTGCAGATCCAGCCTTGGGACGCCTCGACCCTAAAAGCGATAGAGAAGGCGATTCAGACCTCAGACATCGGCATCAATCCGCAGAATGACGGGCGCGTCATCCGCCTGTTGTTCCCGCCGCTGACCGAGGAGCGCCGCCGCGAACTCGTAAAAGAGGTTCACAAAATGGCGGAGGGGAGCAAGGTAGCCATCCGCTCAGTGCGCCGCGATTCGATTGAGAAGCTGAAGGCCATGAAAAAGGGCGGCGAAATCACGGAAGACGATCAGTCGGACTGCGAGAAGAAGATCCAAAACCTGACCGACAAGTTTTGCAAGGAAATTGACGAGCTCGCCGCGAAAAAGGAAACAGAGATCATGGCAATCTGACTGCGGTTGCCGGAATGCACCTTCCATCAGGGCGTTCGCCCTGATGGTTTTTTGAAAGTGAGAGGATTTCAGTGTTCCAAAAGCGCAAAGCTGGCGAGCGGATTTTGCCCGAGCATATCGCCATCATTATGGACGGGAACGGGCGCTGGGCGAAAAAGCGGCATTTGCCGCGTTCCGCCGGCCATGCGGCAGGGTCAAAAAATTTTAAAGAAATCGCAAGATATTGTAACAAAATCGGCTTACACTATTTAACGGTATACGCCTTTTCGACCGAGAACTGGAAGCGTCCCAAAGAAGAGGTCGACAGTATCATGGATATTTTGCGGGACTACCTGAAAGACGCCAAGAATTTTAAGGATGAGAACATCCAGGTGAAATTCATCGGCAAGATTGAGGTGTTGCCGGAAGATATCGTGTATTTGATTCATGACGCCGAAGAAAACTCCAGGGACGCGACGGGGCTCAAGCTCAACATCGCCCTGAATTACGGCGGGCGGGATGAAATTGTTACGGCGGTGCGGCGGATTGTGGCCGAAGGGTTAAGGCCTGATGAAATCGACGAGGCGGCTATCAGCGCGCGGCTGTATACCGCCGGGCAACCCGACCCGGATTTTATCATTCGGCCGAGCGGGGAATTCAGGCTATCGAATTTTTTGATTTGGCAGTCGGCCTATGCGGAGTTTTGGTATTCGGATGTGCTGTGGCCAGACTTTAAGCCAAAGCATTTAGAGCAAGCCATTGATGACTATTGCCACCGCAACCGGCGGTTCGGCGGCGTTTGAGGGAACGGTATGAAGACACGGATTCTATCGGGCATTGCGATTGTCGCCCTGGTAATCGGCTTTTTGTGGGCGCGGGAGTATTATTCGCCGCTCGCCGAGATCTGCATGGCCGCTCTGAATGCGGTCGCCTGCTATGAGATGTTGTGGCGGACCGGGCGGGCAAAGGTGCCGGCTGTTTTGGCGGTTGCGGTTTTGTATTCGGCCATGGCGCCGTTTGCCTACAGCGGTTATTTCCTTGCGCCGGCATTACTTGGTTGCATTTTTGTACTTTTGGAAATATTATTGATGTTGCGGTATCACAGCCGGATTTCAGCCGAAAGCTTCGGATTTGCCGCAGGGATGCCGATTCTTCTTTCCTACGCCTTTAGCGCCTTAGTGGCGCTACTCAACCGGCCTGACGGGCGGGGACTGTTCTACTTTCTATTACTCTTCAGCTTTTCTTCGGTGGCCGATACGGGCGCCTACTTTGTCGGGAGCTTCTGCGGGAAGCATAAGCTTTGCCCCGTCATCAGCCCGAAAAAGACAGTCGAGGGGGTCGCAGGCGGAATGGTGCTCAGCCTGATTGTGACGGCGCTTATTGTCTTCATATACGGAAGTATCACAGGCGTGCAGGCCAGGCTGTGGCTTCTGTTGGCCCTTACGCCGGTATTTTGCGCGATCGGCATCTGCGGCGATCTGTTTGCCTCGTGCATCAAGCGCTCGGCCGGCATTAAGGATTACGGCAATTTGATCCCGGGGCATGGAGGCATACTGGACAGGGTAGACAGCATATTGTTAATCGCTCCGGCTCTGGACTTGACGCTACGCTATGTGGAGGTCTTCTAGCATGGAAAAAGGACTTGCCATCTTGGGATCGACAGGTTCCATCGGCACGCAGGCGCTGGATGTCGCGGCATCGAGCGGGTATCGGGTGGTGGCGCTGGCCGCCAACCGCAATATCGGTTTGCTCGAGGCGCAGGCGCGGCAGTTCCGCCCGCGGTGCGTCGCTGTAATGGATGCGGCGGCCGCAAAAGATTTGAAGGTTCGCCTGGCCGATACGCAAGTGCAGGTGGCAAGCGGCATCGAGGGGGTTTGCGAGGCCGCACAGATGCAAGAGGCCGACGTAGTGCTCGACGCCATCGTCGGCATTGCGGGGTTGCGGCCGGCGCTGAGCGCAATTGAAGCGGGGAAGACCCTGGCGCTGGCCAACAAGGAGACCCTCGTCGCGGGCGGGGAGCTCGTAACGGCCGCGGCAAAACGCGCCGGCGTCTCTATTTTGCCGGTTGACAGCGAGCATTCGGCCATTTTTCAGTCGCTTCAGGGTGTGCCAGAGGGGGCGCTTTCGCGCATTTTGCTGACCGCCTCGGGCGGGCCCTTTTTTGGCAGAAAGGCGGAAGAACTGGAACGTGTGACCAAGGCCGAGGCCTTAAAACATCCGAACTGGGTGATGGGGCAAAAAATCACCATCGACTCGGCGACGCTGATGAACAAGGGGCTGGAGGTCATCGAGGCGGTGCACTTATTCGGCCTTCCGGCCGAAAAAATCGAGGTGCTGGTGCACCGGCAGAGCGTATTGCATTCGGCCGTCGAACTGGTCGACGGCGCCGTCATCGGTCAGATGGGGACGCCCGACATGCGCCTGCCGATTCAGTACGCACTGACCTATCCAAAGCGGCTTGACTGCCCGGCGGGGCGGCTTTCTTTGACGGAAATTGGCACGTTAACCTTCGAAAAGCCCGACACCGATACCTTCCGGTGCCTGCGCATCTGCCAAGAAGCCATTGCGGCCGGGGGCCTCAAGCCTGCGGCGGCCAACGGCGCGAACGAGGCGGCGGTGCAACTGTTTTTGGAGGATAAAATCGGCTTTTTGGAAATCGCCGAGCTGGTCGAGGCGGCGACGGCGGCGCAGGAGGCGACTTCGACCGTTACGCTGGAATCGGTTTTTGCGGCCGACGCTTTGGCGCGGCGGCGTGTGTTGGAAGCAAAACATTGAAGTAGGTGATCGATATATCCGCGTTTTTTTCGGCCGTCTGGCCTTATCTCGTTGCGATTCTGGTGTTTTTGATTTTAATCGTCATCCATGAGTTCGGGCATTTTATCGCCGCGAAGCTGATGGGTGTGCGTGTGAATGCCTTTGCCGTCGGGTTCGGGCCAAAGCTGTTGCGCAAAAAGTGGGGCGAAACCGAATATTCGCTCAATTTAATCCCCTTTGGCGGGTATTGCGAGATGGAGGGCGAAGACGAGGAAAGCACCGACGCGCGCGCCTTTTGCAGGCAGAAGGCCTGGAAACGATTGATTATCATTGTCGCGGGCGCCGCCATGAATCTGATCTTCGGCCTGATCATAGTGGCCATTATGCTGGCCCCGCAGGAGAATTTTTCTTCTACAAAGATCGCAAAATTCCAAGAGGGTGCTACGAGCGCGCAATACGGCTTAGAGGTCGGGGACGAGATCATCGGCGTCGACGGCCGGAAGATCTATTCCACCTTTGACTTGAGCTATGCCTTTACCGGCATTGCCGACGGAAAAGTCGACCTCACCGTACTCCGCGACGGCGAGAAAAAGACCCTCGAGGATGTGCAGTTCGAGACCGAGACGGTCGAGGGCATGGAACTCATAAAGGTCGATTTCTGGGTGCAGGCTGAGCCAAAGACCTTTGGAAATTATGTCAGCCAGACCTTCAATACGGCCATTTCCTACGGCCGCGTTGTATGGCTTTCGCTGATCGATTTGATCGGCGGGCGGTTCGGCATCAGCGCCATGGCCGGCCCGGTCGGCGTGACCGCGGCCATTGGCTCGGTGGCCAAAAGCAGTCTGCTTGACTTATTGCCCATGGTAGCGCTGATCAGTATCAACCTAGGAATTTTCAATTTATTGCCGATTCCGGCGCTCGACGGCGGGCGCGTCTTTTTCATCCTTGTCGAGATGATCTTCCGCCGCCCGGTCCCGCCCGACAAGGAGCGGCTGGTGCACGGCATCGGTTTGGCGATTTTATTCGCGTTTATGATCTTTATCACGATAAAGGATATTTGGGCGTTAATTGCGGGGTGAAACAATGCAGACAAAGCAGGTGCTCGTAGGCTCAGTGCCGATTGGCGGCGGCGCGCCGGTGTCGGTTCAGTCGATGCTCAACCGGCCGGCGCACGATACAGAAGGCAATCTCGCGCAGGCGCAAAGGCTTGCGGCCGCGGGGTGCGAAATCATACGCGTTTCGGTGCCGGATATGGAAACTGTGCCCCTGATCGCAAAGCTCAAACAGACGGTGCAGGTGCCGATTGTAGCCGATATTCATTTTGACTATCGGTTGGCCATCGAGAGCGTGGCGGCCGGCGCCGATAAAATCCGGATCAATCCGGGCAACATTGGCGACGAGGCGAAGGTGAAGCTGGTGGCCGAGGCCTGCAGGCGCAAGCGTGTGCCGATCCGGGTCGGCGTCAACTCGGGCTCGCTTGAAAAGGATATTTTGGCAAAATACGGCGGCCCGACGCCGCAGGCCATGGTGGAAAGCGGGCTTTCCCACATTGCGCTT
>CASFAP010000088.1 GCA_949292695.1 uncultured Eubacteriales bacterium
ACCAGCTCCAGCGAGCGGTTACGGGCCGCATCAAACCGCCAGGGAGAAATGACTTCCGTCGTAACCTCAACTCCCCGCGCAGCCAAACGCTCCGCCGTGTCGTCGGAGGAGCCGGTATCCAGCACCACAATTTTATCCGCCTCCGACATGGAATCCACCCATCGATCCACAAACTGCGCTTCATTTTTGCAAATTGCGTAAACGACAACTTTCATGAACGTCCTCCCTTTTTCTGACTATCTGGTTCCGTCTCAAAAAAATCAGTTCCACCAATCGCGGGATTGTTTCCTGTAAAATTGGAGGGCGGTATCGCAATACCGTCCTCCAAACGCATGTCAACAGTTTCCAGAAACAACTAGTTGTTTAACAGACCGGCTGCACGCATATTTGCAAGCAATTCATTAAATTGTGTCACCACGTCGCCCGTGCCGGTTGCGTTCGTTACGGCAGCTGCTGCAGTCACAACTCCGGTGGGGCCGGTCGGGCCAGTTGCTCCCGTTGCACCAGTCGGGCCGGTCGGACCAGTCGGGCCATCTATGCCGCGAATTCCCTGCGGGCCGGTGGGTCCAGTCGGGCCATCAGCTCCGGGAATTCCCTGTGGGCCGGTCGGACCGGTAGGTCCAGTTGGACCAGTCGGCCCTGTTGGACCGATAATCGGCGTCGGACAAGGGGGAGGGCAGGGCGAAGGGCAACAGCAGTTTGCCCATTTGCAACTATTGCATTGGCAGGAAGATAAACATGAATTCGGCCTTCCAGACGATTGCACGCCAGAGTCGAACCAATCATTTCCAATATAATGCTTCATATGCTTCTCCTTTCTACGACTTGCGGGCATGACACCCGCACTTCATTCTATGAATGTTGTGCGAAGAATGTAATTGTCCGGGCCGTCCGTTTTTACCGCAAATTAAGCAATTTAAACTCAAAAGAGGCTAAATTGCGACAATTCAATTGCAAAATAAAAAAAGAAGGCTGGAAAGTTGCTTTTCCAGTCTTCTTTTTTCACTGCTTACGCATTGAATATTTATGTTGTGCCACAATTCTTCGCATTTTCTCCCACTTTTCTTCCATCTGCCGTACAAGTTTAAACTGTGTGCGGCAACGGTCGAGATTCTGCTCTGGGCGGTCGATGCGAAAGTAGACATCCCCCAATATATAATCGGTCAAAAAACGGATACCGCATTCGAGCGTAGCGAGTTTCGCTCCCATTGGCATCATCTCAATCTCCCAATCGGTCAGGGTATTGGCTGTCCCCTCGAGATAACCTTTGGTATATACATCAAATAAACGGAGATCAAACTGCACTTTTTTCAGATCTCGTTCATCTTCGGCCGCTGTAGAAGCACCAAAACGGATAGAATCGCCAAAATCGTACAGCGACAACCCTGGCATGACGGTATCGAGATCGATAATGCAGATCACCTTTCCGGTCCGCCGGTCAAACATGGCGTTATTCAGCTTTGTATCATTGTGCGTCACCCGGAGAGGAATATTTCCCCTTCGGCATAGCTCTACCAAAATACCAGTCTCTTGCGCCCGTTGCATCACAAAAGCAATTTCTTGACGCGCTGTGGCGACACGGCCGAGCGGATCTGCCTCAATTGCGGCCTTTAACGCTTCGAGTCGCTTTGGGGTATTGTGAAAATCAGGGAGGATTTCATGAAGTTGTTCTACCGGAAAATCCGCCAACCGACGTTGAAACCGGCCAAAGCCGATTGCGCTCTCATAGAACAGTTTTGGATTTTCGGCGCGTTCATAGCAGACCGAATCGCGCACAAAGTCGTAAGCCCGCCAGGACTTGCCCTGCGAGTCGCAATAATATTGCTCGCCCTGTTTCGTGGGGATCAGGTTGAGGGTTTCGCGGGTTGGATCGCCGCCTTCAGCCTCTATTTTTTGTTTTAAAAACGAGGTGACGGCTACGATATTGGCCATCAACTGCGCAACATCAAAAATAGAATCATTGATTTGTTGCAGAACATAAGTGCGCACGGAATCATCGGCTTGCCGATACCGCACAGAATAGGTCTTATTGATGTGCCCTGCACCCAGCGGTTCGCAGTCAAGAAACTCGCCTTCAAAGGCCATTTTCGACGCGACCGACAGCACCTGCTCCCATTCGGTTTTCTCTACCATAAGCCCCCGCCTTATCGATAAAATAAAGATAGAACTTTAAAAGTCATTTTAAAAGATCATACCATACACTTTTGGCAAATGCAATTAACATTGCATTTCTAACCCGAAAGGATAAAAACGATCTTGTTTTACATAAATTAGATTTGACCAAAAACCGAATTCCACAGCCGGTATCCGCCCGAAAGGTTGCAGACGTCAAAACCGTGTTGCATTAGGATTCGTGCGGCTAAATAACCGCGCAAACCGACCTGGCAGGTGACATAGACCGGTTTGTCTTTGTCGAGTTTATTGAGGCTGTCTCTGATCGAATCGAGTGGAAGGTTCCAAAAGCCTGGAATTGTGCCGCGTGCAAACTCACCCTCTGTGCGGACATCCAGCAATTGAACGCTCCCGTCGCGGGGCAAAGACTCAATTTGGTCAAAGCGGATCTGTTTGACCTTGCCAGTCAGAAGGTTTTCTGCGACATAGCCGGCCATGTTGACCGGATCTTTGGCCGACCCAAAGGGCGGCGCGTAACAAAGCTCCAGTTCGGTCAAGTCAAAAACCGTCATGCCGGCGCGAATGGCCGTCGCCAGCACATCGCACCGTTTGTCGACCCCCTCGCCGCCGATCAGTTGTGCGCCCAGCAATTTACCCTCCGGCCTTGTAAACAGCAGTTTGAGGGACATTGCCGTAGCGCCTGGATAATAAGTCGCATGGTTGGCAGGGAAGGTGTAGACAGTATCATACGCAATGCCCAGCCGCTTCGCCACTTTTTCCGAGATGCCGGTCGAAGCAACATTCAGCTCAAAGACTTTTGCAATGCTCGAACCCTGCGTTCCGGTGTACCGGCTGTCAATGCCGCAGATTTGATCGGCCGCAATTCGCCCCTGTTTATTAGCAGGGCCCGCTAATGGAATATAGTCAGCCTGCCCGGTTACAAAATTTTGTATTTCTACTGCATCGCCGACTGCGTATATACTTGGATCACTTGTTAACATCCTGGTGTCAACACAAATTGCGCCGCGGTCGTTGAGGCGCAATCCAGCCTCTTTCGCGAGCGCGGTATCCGGCCGCACGCCAGCCGCAAGGACTACAAGGTCTGTTTTCAATGTTTCGCTACCAAGTGTAACGTTTAACGTACCGTTTTCTTTTTGGATTGCCTGAATCCCTGTATTTAAACGAAGATCTACACCCTTTCGCCGCAGGTGGGAATGGACCTGGCAAGCCATTTCAGGATCCAAAGGCGGCATGACCTGGCCCGACAGCTCAGCAAGTGTAATAGAAATACCGCGATTTGCAAGGTTTTCGCAGACCTCAAGGCCGATAAACCCGCCGCCCACAACGACGGCAGAGCGCACCTGATGCGTTTCCAAATAACCTAGTATTCGCCTCGTATCGGGAATGCTCCGCAGAGTAAAAACGCCCTCGGCTGTGCAACCGGATATGGGAGGCAAAGCCGGTGAAGCCCCCATAGAGAGAATCAATTCGTCATAACAAATCGAATAGATTTCGTCGGTTTGCAAATTGTGTACGGAAACGCATTTCTCCATCCGGTCGATGGATACCACTTTTTGCAAAATGCGGACGTCGACGGCAAACCGAGCCCGAAAACTTTCAGGCGTTTGGAGTGTCAAATCTGCCTCATCGGGAATAACTCCGCCAATGTGGTAAGGTAGTCCGCAGTTGGCAAAGGAGATAAATGGACCCTGTTCAATTATAGCAATCTCGGCAGATTCATCAAGTCGCCGCAACCGCGCGGCGGCCGATGCGCCACCTGCGACGCCTCCTACAATTACGACTCTTTTTTGACTCATGCTGATCCCTCCGATCTTAAAATTGCACAAAAAGCTCAGTTTGAAACCGGTTCCGAAGCATTTCGCAAAATCATATGTGACAGACGAAACTAAATGCCTTCTATGCCGGCAACCTTGCCATCCAATGATGCATTGAGCTTTTTTAGAATACCATTCCGTCTCGAAAAGTTCTGTAACCGAATCACAGTTCTAGCGCCACTCGTGCCGCACTTTTTTAATTCCATTTTTGCGTTCTACGCGGACCCAAAGTTGACCGCGCGGCGTCATAATGGAACCCTCGGCCCAATCCAGCTTTAAAATATCAACCGGTTCGATCCGAACCTCGCTAAAACCGCAACTGCCTGCAGGTTGGCGGATGCCCAAGACATGGCGGAACAGCGCGCGCGTTACCCCGCCGAACATGGGGTGGTTGTGCGAATTATCACCTGCCCAGGTCTCCCAAAGGGTGGTCGCACCAGCGTTCATCATCCGCGCGAAAGAAGCATCGCTCTCTTGTGTTAAAAGTCGGAAAGCGAGTTCCGCCTCGCCGATGCGAAACAATACGTCGATCAAAAGATCCGTGCCAAAAATGCCGGTGTCGAACCGTTTTATGGTGTTGTATCTTTCTATCAAAGCGGCCTTCGTCTTTTCGGTTCCAAGGCCAATGTCAATGGCAAAGGCGTCTGCGCCGTTGACTCCGCCGCAAAAGCTATCGGTTGCGGGATCCAAAAAGGCATCCTGCATGGCCTGCATCGTCCGTTGTAGGCGACCCTTTAAATCATCCGGCGGTTCTAACTCCAGTTGGCCGGCCATCCAAAGTGTTGTTTGAAGCCCCTTAATGTAATAATACGTATTGACAAATGGTTCAGGAATCTCTGGCGGTTCAGGTGTACACCAATCCCCTAAGCACCAGCCGCCTTCCTCTTCTCGGACGACCAAACCGTTTTCACTGTGCGATTCCAAGTAATCGAGCCAGCGGTAAATATTTGGCAAATACCGCTTTAAAAATGCGGTGTCTCCATAATACCTGTAAAAAACGTATGGGATTCGAAAAATCGCGCCGCCCCAGCCGCCCGGCCCACCGCCACCGCCATAAAATGGCGCTGTGTGCTGAACGTGTCCGCTACGGGGATCCTGCCCGTCGACAATATCCTCCATCCACTTCTCGTATAGCGCTTGGCAATTGAGTGTGTAAAGCGCGGCTTCAGCTGTGACTTGACCGTCGCCTGTATAGCCGAGGCGTTCCCGGTGGGGGCAGTCCGACGGAACGCCGCAATGGAGATTGCCGAGTTGCGTTCGGATGTAGGCGTCATACAGCCAGTTGAGCACTTCGTTTGAACAGCGAAAAGTCGAGGAAATCGGGAAAAAGCAATGGACGACCGCGACATCTTCAACCTCCGCTGGCCCAGTTACCTCAAAATACCGAAATCCGTGCCAGGTAAAGTGCGGATGCGCAACAACAGATATCTCTCCCGCGCAATATCGGTCGGCCTGGATTTGATCGGGAAACCCTTGGTTGGTTGAGGCATAGTCAAGCCGGTTTTTCACTGGATCCCAAACCTCGCTATGGGTGGCTACCACTTCAGCTCCAGGCTTTGCCGGCAACCGTAGGCGAGGAAAGCCAGTTATATTTTCGCCGCAGTCGTAGATACGCCGGCATCCATCCTCCCATATCAGCGCCGGCACAATTGTGCGAACGATTCGGTCGGCAGGGCAGTTTTGTGGCATTAGGCGGGCTTTCGGTGTCTCGGCGGCAATAGCCGGTAACCAACCGGTCGGGGATGCATTAGGTAGGCTAAAATCAGCCACTTGCATCCGGTAGTCATGGACTTCCCCATAAAACAAGTTAGTTTTGAGAATTTCGCTTGGCCGCCAAACAACCGCGTCCGAACTCGAGACCGAATGCCGTTGCCCTTGCTGATCGGTCCATTCCAGCAGGAAGCAGAGCTTGCATTGCCCATAGTTGAGATCTCCCTCGGCCATACGGTCTTTCTGATGATACCAGCCCGCCCCCAATCGGACGCCCAGTGCGTTTTTCCCCTCTTTCAAATAGGGAAGGACGTTATAGGTAAGATAGTAAATCCGATGGCCAAAAGTATCGTTGGTGGGATAGGTCGGCCGCATTTGAGGCCGCGGCTCATAGTCCGACCATGCGGGAACAAACCATTCCTCCCCAATACGCGTTCCATTCAGGTAAGGCTCAAAAAAACCAAGCCCGCAAATCGTTAGAGTAGCATCCACTGCTTTTTGAGCCTCGAAAACCAATCGAAATAAGGGAGATTCGGTTTCTTTTGAAGCTTGCACCCATCGGCAATCCTTAAAATTGGTTTCCATCAGATATGCACCTCCCTATTTTCATAAAAAGTATAGAGCAAAAACCGCTCTCGGAAAAACTCCGGCGAGCGGTTTGAATGCGACGATGTTTAAAATCCTAATTTTCCTGGCATCGACCGCATTGTTATATTCCAATTCGAGGTTTATTGAGCTTTGGCAAAAGCTTTTAAAAGCCATGGGTTCAGGTTAAGCACTGCCCGAAAATGAACCCGCCCTTCGATACTATGCCTCGCACCAGAGAACGATGCGGCCCTCTCGTAACGTTGCCGGAAGGTCAATGAGCCGTTGATTGGAAGAGCCGCGAAACTGGAGCGAGATGTCTTTGAGCGCTTCGATAAAGGCGCCGTCGACCAAAACATCGATTAGCGAAAGCATTTCATCCGTGACCTCGCATCGGTTTGCGCTCTGTTGCAATAAATCCGATTCCAGGGTTGCGCCGGTAAAACACCAAATGGTTTTCTCAGGGAAAGATGCCCGAACCCGCTTCAAAAATGGAACCAGCACCCGTTGGTTTTCCGGTTCAAAGGGTTCGCCGCCTAACACCGTCAGGCCGTTGATATAAGAAGGTTTTAAAGCCTCTAAAAGCATCTGTTCAGTCTGTTCTGTGAAAGGCCGGCCATAGCAAAAATCCCATGTCTGACGATTAAAACAATTTTTGCAATGCCGCCGGCAACCCGAGACAAACAGCGAAACCCTTACTCCAATGCCGTTGGCAATGTCGGTTTTTTTGATCTCTCCGTAGTACATGATGTTTCCTTATAAATGCAACACGCGCTCTTTGATTTCCTGCGTCCGGCCCTGATTCCAGAATTGCGTACCGATGTAC
>CASFAP010000089.1 GCA_949292695.1 uncultured Eubacteriales bacterium
AGCGCTGGAAATTCTCAAGAGCAAGCGCCGCGGCACTTATAACATCGTACAGATCGACCCTGAGTACCGTCCCGCTCCGGTAGAGCACAAGGACGTGTTCGGTGTGACCTTCGAGCAGGGTCGCAACGAGCTGAAAATCGACGCAGAGATGCTCAAGGAAATGCCCACCCAGAACAAAGTCCTCACCGAAGACGCCAAACGCGACCTCATTATCGCGCTGATTGCTCTGAAATACACCCAGTCCAACTCCGTTTGCTACGCCAAAGACGGACAGGCGATCGGCATCGGCGCCGGCCAGCAGTCCCGCATCCACTGCACCCGTCTGGCAGGCAACAAGGCGGATATCTGGTTCCTGCGCCAGCATCCCAAGGTCCTGAATCTGCCCTTTAAGAAGGACATCCGCCGTCCCGACCGCGACAACACCATCGACGTTTATATTTCCGATGATTACATGGACGTTTTGGCCGACGGCATGTGGCAGCAGTTCTTCACCGAGTGCCCGGAACCTCTGTCCCGCGAGGAAAAACGCGCCTGGCTCGACACCCTGACCGGCGTTTCGCTCGGCTCTGATGCGTTCTTCCCGTTCGGCGACAACATTGAACGCGCCCACAAGAGCGGCGTCCAGTACATCGCGCAGCCCGGCGGCTCCATCCGGGACGACAACGTCATCGAAACCTGCGACAAATATGGCATCGCGATGGCCTTTACCGGCATCCGTCTGTTCCACCACTAAGCGGCGCGCCGCCGCTGCCAATTCGCCGCGGGCGTAGTATCTCGCATCGGGCTTCGGTTGGCGTGAACAAGTCACGCCTCTGAAAAAGAAAACCCCGTATGGATATTGCGACGCGGCCACACAGCGTTGATTAGAGGTATACAGGACGTTTTGACAAGCAAAACGTCACGGTTCTGCTATTCCTTATGGTATACCCGATATTCATCGCGGCGGAATTTCCGTTTTGACCGGATAATCGCCGGAGTCCCACCAGGTAACCCCGATGGACAGGCCGCACCGCATCCCCTCCGCAAAGCACTGGAACGCCTGCTCATCGGAAAGGGTGTTGCAGCGGTTTAAGAAGTTCAGGAATAGTCGCCGCTGCTGCTCGCTCATTTCCCGCCGCAGGGATTCCATCAGGGCACAAGCCTGCGGGTCATCTTCTGGGAATATTCGGCGGTCGTGCGGGATACTCAAAAACAAGGTTTCCAAAGCGGTTCGCATAAAATCAACTCCATTAGTAATTTACCTATAAGCAGATTATGTTCTACTTATAGGTAAATGTCAACAGGTATTCTTATGAATTTTGAAGAAATTTTTGCTGCCCGGGTGCATGATTTGCGTCTGAAAAAAGGTATCAGTCAAAAACAACTCGGTGAAGCGATTGGGTTATCACATAAAGCAATCAGCACAATTGAAAGCGGCAACCGCTCCACGAGTATTGCAAAATTGGTAGCATTAGCTCAATTTTTTGATGTGTCGACAGATTATTTGCTTGGACTGCAGGATATGCCAAAACAAGAATAATATGTTAAATCGTGAATTATTTGGCCAACGAGTCAAACTTTTACGCCTACAAAAAGGATTGTCACAGGCTTCATTGGCACAAATTTTAGGCGTTACGCCTACACAAGTCAGTGATATGGAAAAGGGTAAAACAACCACATCGCTTGACCGACTGGTAATTCTGTGCCAAACACTGGATGTTTCCGCTGATTACCTGCTTGGTCTGCGGGACACGCCGAAACAGGAATCAAAGGCGGACGAAAACTTTTGATTTGTCTCAAACGATAGGAGAATTTACATGAAAATTCTGGTAGTCGGCTCTGGCGGACGGGAACACGCCATTGCCCTGAAACTGAAAGAAAATCCCAAAGTGGAGCAGATTTTTGCGGCTCCCGGCAACGGCGGCATGGCGGCCTTCTGCACTCCGGTGAACATCAAAGCCACCGATGTGGACAGCATGGTCGCCTTTGCCAAGGAAAACGGCATTGACTTTGCCGTAGTCGCCCCCGACGACCCGCTGGTCCTCGGCATGGTGGACGCGATGGAAACGGCCGGCATCCCTTCTTTCGGTCCCAACAAGGCGGCCGCCATCATCGAGGGCAGCAAGGTCTTCTCCAAAAACCTGATGAAAAAATACGGTATCCCCACCGCCAAATACGAAACTTTCGCCAGTGAGGAAGAAGCGGTTGCTTATCTGAAAGCCGAAAACACCTATCCCACCGTTGTCAAGGCGGACGGCCTGGCGCTCGGCAAAGGTGTCATCATCGCCAAAAATGAGCAGGAAGCCCTCGACGCCGTTCACTCGATTATGAGCGACAAAATCTTCGGCGCTTCCGGCAATCACATCGTCATTGAGGAATTCCTCGAAGGGCCCGAGGTTTCGGTTCTGTCCTTTACCGACGGCAAAACCCTGGTGCCCATGATCTCTTCCAAGGATCATAAGCGCGCTCTCGACAACGACGAAGGCCTG
>CASFAP010000090.1 GCA_949292695.1 uncultured Eubacteriales bacterium
AAGGCCTGCATCTCGCGCTCGAGCAGGCGCGCGCGACCAAAATCAGCTGGAACGGCCAGGCAGTTGCCTCGGCGCCCGACGGCTATTACGTCGACCGTTCGATCGAGACCGTCGCCCTCCCGCCGGCCAAGGCGGGGGAGAATATCCTCGAACTCGTCTGCCCCTTGACGCGCAGAATCGGCCTTGAATGGTGCTATTTGCTGGGCGACTTCGGCGTGGCCGGCGCGGGGCAGAGCTTCCGGCTGACGGCGCCCCCTTCGCGGCTGGGCTTCGACTCCATCGTGCCGCAGGGCCTGCCCTTCTATAGCGGCGCGCTGACCTACAGTCTTGATGTGCAAACAGACCGCGCCGGTGCGCTCCGCCTGCATCTGCCGCATTACCGCGCCGCCGTCGTGCGTGCAACGCTTGACGGAACGCAGAGCCAGATGCTGGCCTATCCGCCCTATACCGTCGACTTCGCCGGCGTCGCGCCGGGCGCGCACCGATTGGAGCTCAAGCTTTATATCCCGCGCACCAACGGCTTTGCCTCACTCCACCAGGCCGACGAAAAGCTCCGCTGGCTGGGTCCCGACGCCTGGCGCACGACGGGCGACGCCTGGACCGAATCCTACCGCCTCAGCCCCGAGGGCATCCTTTCGCCTCCGACGCTGACCCTCCTTAGCGACTAGGGCGCTTGGGCTTTGCTGTTCCCGCCTTTGCGGCATTCCTTTGGAATTCGGGCGCCTTTCGAGGTGGCGCCGCCGAATTCCAAGGGCCCCTTCGCGATGGGCGCTACCGCCTCGCAGGCCTGATTCCTCCCTGCGGATGGAACTTCGCCGCATCGTTAGCGCCCGGCCTGTTCTGAAGAAAATTCTTCCCTGCAGGCGGGGTTTTCCTGCAAAAGCGTCAGGGTCAGACCCTGCGCCTCGGATTTTCTCAATCATATCCTTAGGAAAGCGGTGATACAATGAACTTTCCAATGCATTTTATCTTTGCCGGGCCTCGCTATTCGACCCTGACCGACTTTGTCCCGGCGCCCTATTTCCGCAAGCGCTTCCGGCTTGATACCTTGCCGGAAAAAGCGGAACTGCTCATTTGCGGCCTGGGGTTTTATGAGCTCTATTTGAATGGGAAACGCATCACCAAGGGCCTGTTGTCGCCTTATATCAGCAATCCGGACGATTTGCTGTATTACGATGATTACGATCTTTTGCCCTACCTGCAGGAAGGGGAAAACGTGCTGGGCGTCCTGCTCGGCAACGGGCTTCAGAACAATCCCGGCGGCTATGTCTGGGATTTCGAGAAGGCGCGCTTTCGCGGCGCGCCCGAATTCGCGCTCCAGCTGGACCTGGCCTTCCCCGATGGGTCGACTATGACGCTCGAAAGCGATGAGACCTTCCGCACCGCGCCTTCGCCCATTTTCGGCGACGATTACCGGAACGGCGAATATTACGATGCGCGCCGCGAAATCCCCGGCTGGTGCGCGCCCGGATTTGACGACAGCGGCTGGGCCCCGGCGCAGTTGGCGCCCTTGCCGCGCGGCGAAGCGGTGCTCTCCCGCATCGAGCCCATCGCTGTCGCCCGGGAGATTCTGCCGATATCCGTAACGCCTGCAGAGGACGGTTATCTCTTCGACTTTGGGGAGAACGCCGCAGGCGTCTGCCGCCTCACCATTCAGGGGGAAGCGGGGCAGACCATCACCCTATATCACGCTGAAATGGTCAAGGACGGCAAATTGGACCGCAGAAGCATCTCCTTCGATGAGAACGACTATGTCCAGAAGGATATTTATATCTGCAAAGGCGAAGGCACCGAGACCTACACGCCGACCTTTACGTATCACGGTTTTCAGTATGTGCTGGTCAAAGGCTTAAAGCCGGAGCAGGCCAGCAAAGATTTGCTTTGCTTTGTTGTGCTCCATACGCGATTGCGCGAGCGGGGCGGATTTTCCTGCTCGGATGCGACGGCAAACGCCCTGCAGGCCATGGTCCGCCGTTCTACGCTCACCAATTTCCATCATTTTCCGACCGATTGCCCGCAACGGGAGAAAAACGGCTGGACCGCCGACGCCGCCCTTTCTGCAGAGCACACCCTACTGAATCTGGAGCCGGATAAGAACTACCATGCTTGGCTGAAAAACATCCGCAAGGCCCAGGCCGACAGCGGCGCCCTGCCTGGTATCATTCCCACAAGCGGCTGGGGCTTTTCCTGGGGGAACGGCCCGGCTTGGGATAGCGTATTGATTTATATTCCCTATCTGACCTATCTGTACCGGCACGACAAGGCCATCCTAGAGGAAAACGCCCACGCGATCCTGCGGTATCTCGATTATCTCACGACCAAGATCCGCCCGGACGGGCTGATCTGTTGCGGATTGGGGGATTGGTGTCCGGTCGGTCGAGGCGCCGACCAATATAAATCGCCGCTGGAATTCACCGATACCGTGATTTCTATGGATCTTTGTGAAAAGTCGGCCTATATCTTTGATGCGTTGGGAATGCAGGCGCAAAAGGAGTTTGCGCTTGGGATTTATCATCGATTGCGCAAGGCGGCCAGAGCGCGCCTGCTGGACCTTTCTTCGATGACGGCCTTGGGGCGTTGCCAGACTTCGCAGGCCATGGCGATCTTCTATTCCTTATTCGATGAAGCCGAAAAGCCGGAGGCCTTCCGCCGGTTGCTGGAAATGGTCCACGAATCTGACGACCATATGGATGTAGGCGTTCTGGGCGGGCGTGTGCTTTTCCATGTGCTCTCTGAATTTGGCCATAGCGATCTGGCCTTTCGGATGATTACCCGCAAGGATTATCCCTCTTATGGCGAATGGGTGGCGCGCGGCCGAACCACCCTGCGAGAAAGCTTTCATCCCCAGGACTGCGATTCTCTGAATCATCACTTCTGGGGAGATATCAGCCATTGGTTCTTGCGGCACCTCGCCGGCATCCACTACAATCCCCGCCGCAGGGGGGCGGAAGTCGACATCAAGCCGAATTTTATCGAGCAACTGGATTTTGCCGCGGGCTGGCATGAAGCCCCCGAGGGGAAAATCGCCGTGCGCTGGGAACGGGCAAAGGAGGGTATCTTGCTCGTGATCGAGGCGCCGCCGGCGCTTGCTGGCAATATCTGCCTGCCGCAAGGCTATGCGTTTGCCGATACCGGCCTTTGCGAGCGGCCCCTTTGCGCAGGAGACTATTTTGTATCGCCCGACAAATAGCAATTTGCCGCCCTGCCGCGGGCGATCGTTTCGTGTGCAGGCGCTGGCGTTTAAACGCGAGGGAGTGAGGTTGCCCCCTCGCGTTCTTTTGCGCCCAGATACGGTGCGCATCATTCAAACGATTGGATGATCGGTTCGTAGGAGTGACGAGAAAGGGTAAAAACTGTTGTGCAAAATACACAAAACACGAATTAAAAATTTTAAGATTATAGACAAAAACGCTTGACTTTGTAAAAAACAATGCTACAATAAAATAGAACACTCAATCTGATGTGCGGAGGGGTTTGTATGAATGTATGTAAATCTTGCGGTACTGCCAACTCGGACACGGCTGTTGTCTGTAAAGACTGCGGTGCGTCGTTGCGGCACGCGGCCGAGAATCCAACCTACTATGAGGATCCGGACGAGTTGATTGACGGCGTCGAGGTCAAATACCTGCGCGCCTTTACCGGCCGTGCGGCCAATCATTATCTCCGGGTCTGGAAGCGGCAGGCCGAGACCGGCAAAAAGACTTCCTTTAACGGCTGGGCGATGATCTTTTCGATTTATTGGTTTTTGGCCCGTCGGATGGTCAAGACCGGCGTGGGCCTCTCAGTTATTAGCTTTTGCCTTGGTCTGCTTTTTGCACTGGCTGGCTTTTTTATCTTATCCGGTCGGCTGGACACCGCGCTGGCCGGGCGCGATATTGAGCCCATCACCTACGCGGAGTCCTATGGGCTACTTCCTGAACATTCTCCTTACCAGCCGCTTGAAGCGTATGAGGCCGAGCTCGATGCCTTTTATGCGGAGCACCCCGAGGTGAAGGAAAAAGTCGCCGCGTATAACGCCTATCAGGAGCTTCGCCGGGATGTTCAAGAGCAAACGTCGGATCTCCTCTTTGTTCTTACCTTGCTCGGTTATATCATTCCCTTTGTTTTCGGCTTAGTCCTCGGCCTGTTCGGCGACCATCTGTATTTTCGATACGCCAAGTGGAAGATTCATGAAATCCTCAAGCGGAGTAGCGATGACGACGGCGTCAAGCTGATCGAATTGCGCAACGCCGGCGGCGTCAAGCCTTTGAATGTGGTAATCGGCGCGTTGGTGATTTTCGCTTTCAATAATATTCTCTCGCTTTTATAGGTTTTCCTTTCGCGAATACATGCGGCTCGTGTTCTGTGAGGGGCCTTGCCGGCTTTGGCGAGACAAATGGGGTTTATTTGGAGGGGTTTTAT
>CASFAP010000091.1 GCA_949292695.1 uncultured Eubacteriales bacterium
GCCGCATACCCGCCGACGCCCCCGACGCCGAACAGCGCCACGCGCGCGTCCCGCAACCGCTCCATCGCCGCGCGCCCCAACAGCTGTTCGGTGCGCGAAAAAGCCATTTGCTCCTCCATCGAACGCTCCTTCCCGGCCGGCAAGCCGGCTCCTTATTTTTTCTCGTAATTGCGTCGATACGCCCATTATATCCCGCCCCGCCGGCATTTGCAAGGCCACAGCAAAAAAGCGGCCGGATTCCCGGCCGCTATGCTCCGCCTGCGAACGCAACTTTTGCGCGACTTCATTTGGGCGCAACGATTGTCCTGTGATGAAATTTATCTTGTGATGAACACTTTACTGGACGCGACATCGATTCTGCGAGCGCAACGTTTCTTTTGTGCGCAACGCGCGAAGGAAATCTGCCGCTTGTATTGCGCGCGCTTTATCGGCGAACTTTACATTTGCGCCATCGCCGCCCGGTAGCGGTCTTCGAAATCCGCGATGACCTTTTTCTGCTCGGCCGATTCGAAGACAGCCTCCATCAGCACCATCGAGCGCATCAGCTCACTGTGCTTGACAATCGGTTCTTCCTCGCCGCGCACCGCCGCCGCGATGTTGCGGTAATAGTCGTGGATATCGGCCTTCAAATCGGGCAGAGGGTACTCCTTGATGGTCTCGCTTGTGCGCGGCGCCATGGTCTTGGTCAGGCCCGCGGCCGTCACGACCGGGACGGCGTCCCGCTTCTCCCAGTCGGAGACCATGACGATCCTGCCGTGCTTTTCGAAGTCTTCGATGACGGCCGTGCCGTTCTCCCCCTCGATGTACCACCGCGGGAGGCTGATAAAGTTGCTCGTGCCGACCTCGATCTGGGCCGAAAGCCCGCCTTCAAAACCGAGCAGGACCTTGAACCCGTCGTCGCACGCCTCGTTCGTCACGAAAGATAGGGTCGCATAGACCGTCTCGACCGGCGATGAGACCATCTGCAAAATCTGGTCGAGCAGATGAACGCCCCAGTCGAGCACCATGCCGCCCCCGCAGGCCTTGCGGTTGCGCCAGTCGCCCGGGATGCCGCGGGAGCCGTGCACCCGCGATTCGATGTTGAAGACCGGGCCCAAAGTCCCCTCGTCGTAAAGCTTTTTGGCGATCAAATAGTCCTCGTCCCACCGCCGGTTCTGGTGCACTGTAAAAAAGACGCCGCACTGTTTCGCGGCCGCGATCATCTCGCGGAGCTCTTCTTGGTTTAACGCCACCGGCTTCTCGCAGACGACATGCTTGCCGGCCCGCATGGCCTGCAGGCAGACGGGCAGGTGCTGGTCGTTGGGGACCGCGACGGTGACAAAATCGACGGCATCGTCGCCGAGCAGTTCCTCGGCGCTCAAATAGGCCCGCAAGCCCCGCTCCCGCGCTATATCGTTGCGATTGGGGTCGATATCATATACGCCGCAGAGCGTAATTCCCTCGATTTCAGAAAGGCGCTGGGCGTGCCAGCTCCCCATGCCGCCGTATCCGATGATGGCGGCGCCGACAGTTTGCTTTTCCATCCTGTTTGCCTCCTTGCAGGCTTTTTGGAGTTGCCGCGCGCGGCAATCCCTCGCGCAATCCAAACTGCGCCCGCCCGGCTTCAGCCAGACGGGCGCACTGCCTTCTCATAAGCGCCGATCAGCACTCGGGGATTTCGATCTCGATCTCGCGGCCGGCCTCGGCGGATTTTACAATGCCGTCGATGATGGCCTGGTTGTAAAGGATCTGGCTCGACGGCACCGGCGACGGCGTACCGTTCTTGATGGCGTTGAGGAAGGAGCGGATCTTTTGGTCGAAGAGGTCGCCCTTTGTCTTTTTGAGCGGGATGACGGTCTCGACCTGCTCGCCCGCGATCTGCTTGTAGACCGTCATCGGGCCGCCCGGCGCGCCGTTCCAGCAGTCGGTCGAGGGGATGCGCAGGCCGCCCTCGGTGCCGAGGATGATGGTGTCTCCGGGCGTGTCGATGTTCATGGCCCAGGCGATGCGGAAGTCGAGGATGATCCCGCCCTCCAGCCGGATGAAGGCGGCGGCAAAGTCGTCGACATTGAACCGCGCCGCGTCAGCCGGATTGTTGAACTTCGGATTCGTTCCGAAGAAGTCGGATTTGTAGCCCGAAACGGTCAGCGGCTTGGGATAGCCGATGGCGTTTAAGACCATGTCGAGCGAATAGCACCCGATGTCGCCCAGCGCGCCGATGCCGGCCGTCTTTTTCTCAATGAAGGTGCTGTTCGGGATGCCGCGGCGGCGGCCGCCGCCGGTCTGGATGTAATACACCTGGCCGAGCTCGCCCGATTCGACGATTTTCTTGATCATCTTCATGTTCTCGTCGAACCGCGGCTGGAAGCCGATCGAGAGCACCTTTCCGCTCTTTTTCTCGGCCCGGATGATGGCCGCGGCCTCCTCGACCGTTACGGTCATGGGCTTCTCGAGCAAAACGTTCAGGCCGTGCTCAAGGGCATAGATGGCGCACTCGGCGTGGGTGGCGTTGTAGGTGCAGATGGTGACGGCGTCGAGTTCTTCGGCGTCGATCATGGCCTTGTGATCCGGGTAGCACCGCACGCCCTCGACCTCGAACTTCTTGAAGAACTTCTCGGCCTTTCCTGGGATCAGGTCGGCGCCCGCGACGATGTCGACGTCGGGCATTTTTTTGAGCGAGGCGATGTGCGACTCGGCGATCCAACCGGTGCCGATAATGCCGACCTTCAGCCGCCGGCTGACATCGATTGCCTGCGCTTCCTTTTCGGGGGTGAACTGCTTTAAAACTTCATCTGCCATGGCGATTTCCTCCTGTTTTTTAAATTTTTGTTTGCCAATTGCATTTCCAATTTGTTGTTTCAAAGATTGGTTTACGTTCCAGGGAACGAAGCCGTTTTGCCTATTGGGTTCCCTTTTCTGTATCGGCCAACTGCTTTGCGCGACAGTTCGCCAATTTGCGTTGCAAATTTACGGTTTTGCGTAATGATGAACCGTTTTATAGGCCACTTTATGTTTTGCGTAAGTTTCCTTTTGCAAAGCCGCATTCCGGCTTGCGAAAAGGCGTT
>CASFAP010000092.1 GCA_949292695.1 uncultured Eubacteriales bacterium
ATCAATGCGGATGCTCGGCTAAATACTTCTCTCGGCGTATTAGGAACAAATTTATTTGCTTATTGCCTAAATAACCCAATTAACAAAGTTGATTATAATGGTAATAAGCCAGGTGATTTATTTGATACCGTTGATGAGGCGGCGAGAGATGCGGCCATATATTTAGGAAAATTGTCATTTGATAGCGGCTGGGAGTATTCCACATCAATTTATAGTGTGGATCTTATAAAAAGAACCAAACATGTAGTAGTAACAACTTACCATTTTTTCTTTTTTAAATGGAGTGATACAGAAATAACGATAACTGAAACTTATATAATAAAATATACTTATAATGTAGTTCAGACAGATAAAGATCCAAGGCATGTTACAGTTCCTAATCCACCGGTGCCTAAAAGTATGAAAAGAGTTGCTGCATTACATACACATCCTTTAGGTAGTGGTACTGGAATAACTAAATTTTCACAAACGGATAAGAATGTCGCTGAGTCTAATAACATTTTAGTATATGTACATGGCCCAAATGGACAACTGAGAAGATATGACCCCGCAACGAACGAAGATATACCTATCTTTAACGACCTACCTATTTCACCAAAAACGCCCTGGTTGGATTAACAAAAAGTTCAAAGGATTTATAAAAGTAGACGATTATTGTTGGTAGGAGGTGTTGTTATGTGGAAAAAATGGTTGCCATTTCTTTTGGCTGGCCTATCATTGAGTTTAAGCGCTTGTTCCACTGAAATTTTGATAGAGCATAAGATTGAGAGTATCATGTCAAACTCTGAAGATGATACAAGTAGTCTTTATGAATCGAATGAATCCATTTCTAGTCCTGGTACAGAGAATCCAAATGCAGTGGGGGAGTTCCGTTTGTCAGACTATAAATGGGAGATGGAAACATACCCGTCTGATAAAAATGTCGGCCCAACAAACGATGCAGAAACAGCAATTCAAAAAGCAAAGGAACTATATATTGAAAAATTTAGCGTAATAAATGGGCAGACATATGATCCACTAGAATATGTTAAAATATCGATTGCATTTGACGAAAATAATCAATGTTGGCTTATTACTGGCACATTACCACCTGATATGTTTGGCGCTGTTCCAATGGCTTTAATTCAAAAAGATGGAAAAGTTTTAGCTGTTTGGATGGGATAACAACGTTAAAGACCTCTCCTGCTGTTAGACCGGGAGAGGTTTTTCTTGTAATTGGTATTGTAATATGCTAATATTCACTTGAAGACCGGCCTCATCTATGGCGTCAAGCAGAACGGCACGCAAACGCTTTCTTACACCTATGACCAACTCGCCAGAATTCAGTCTAGCAAAATTCATACTTCGACGCCGTTTGTAACCGAGTACACCTACTTAGAAGGAAAAGGAGTCAACTCCACCACCACCCTGGTCAAATCCATGAAGCTGGGGTCGGACACCTATGGCTATTCGTATGATAATCTCGGCAACATTACCCAAATCACCAAGAACGGCACTGTCGTAGAAAGCTATGAGTATGACAGTCTCAGCCAGTTGACCAAAGTAACCAACAGCACCGGCGTTTACGTTTACACCTATGATGGTGGCGGGAACATCACCTCGGATCCGTCTGTAGGCTCCTTGGTCTATATATAGGTAGATAATCCCATTAAATATTTTAATATTTTCGGAGGATCTATGAAAAGAATTATTGTTTTGTTTAAAACGCATCTTGATATAGGATTTACAGATTTGGGTTCGGCGGTCATCGAAAAATACAATAATAAGTATATTCCGAAGGCAATAAGTGTAGCTGAGGAAATAGCGTGTTCTGGCAGAAAAGAAGGTTTTGTCTGGACGACAGGTAGCTGGCTGATTTATCAGTACCTTCAAACTGCTTGCGAAGAGGAAAAGGGGCGCCTTGTGAATGCGGTGAAAAAAGGATGGCTAAGCTGGCACGGCCTGCCATTTACTTTTCATTCTGAAGTTGCATCTGCTCAACTTTTTAACTATGGCCTGTCCATGTCGCGGGAGCTTGACAAGCGATTCGGACGAAAAACAATTGGCGCCAAAATGACCGATGTGCCTGGTCACACAAAGGCGATCGTTCCGCACCTTGAAAAGGCCGGTATAAAATTGTTGCATATCGGCATAAATCCTGCGTCGACAGCCGCAGATGTCCCACCGCTTTTCCGATGGCAGTTTGCCAAAAGTGAGATTGTTGTAATGTATAACAGCGGGGATTACGGAGAATTTACCCATATCCCTGGCACACAAGACTATATATTTTTTGCTCATACCGGTGATAACTTAGGGCCTCAATCGGCAGAAGAAATCTATTCGGTTTATGATAATCTGAATGCTGACTATCCGGATTACGAAATTATTGCCGGAGACCTTAATACTGTGGCGCAGTCGGTCGTTAAAATAAAGGATACCCTGCCGATTGTTACAAGCGAAATAGGAGACAGTTGGATCCATGGAGCGGGAACAGATCCGCAGAAACTGTCGCAGTATAAGGCTTTACTTAGACTTGCTGATACACTTAGCAATGAGGAAAAAAGAAAGGTATACAGCAACTTGTTATTTGTGCCCGAACATACATGGGGTTTGGACGAAAAGACGCATTTAAAGGAAAACAAAAATTACATTCGTCCGCTTTTTGATAGAGTGCGGAACAACTATAATTTTAAGAAGATGGAGCTTTCATGGGCAGAGCAGAGAAAGTATTTGCTTGACGGAGCGGCTGAAATAACCGACCGTGCCTTGGCAGAAAGTGCGCTTAATGAATTTGCGGCGGATGAACCGGACTGGCAGAGCCTTATCAAGATAACGGGCAGGAAAGCCGTACTTTCAGATATGAAGATTGAGTTTGCTGAACACGGCGAGATAAAATCGCTTGCATATGGCGGCAAAGTATACGCCGACAATGATCATACGCTGTTTGGGTTTTCCTATGATGAGTATTCCTATGATGATGTATACCGGTTTGATAGGCAGTATTTAAAGAAAAGATTTATCGAAGAATTTGAAAAAACAGGTAAAGCAAATTGGGCCATTGAGGATTTTGGTAAATTTGGGCTTGAACTGGAAAAAGTAGCAAACAATCACATCCGGTATACACCAGATGGTATTAGGCTTTATTCAGATGAAAAGTCGATTTATGTTCAATATGCGCTTGATAGCAATCTTGTTGAAAAGCATGGGCTTCCTCGCAGGATGGCGCTTGTAATAACGCCGGAGGACGAGAAAATCCTTTTTGACCTGCGTTGGTTTGGCAAAGAGGCAAATCGTGCCCCGGAGGCATTGTGGCTTTATTTTAACACTGTAAAGCCGCTGACCGGCATATCAAAATTAGGTTTTATCATTGATCCGAACGATGTCGTTTCACACGGAGGAAGGGGCTTGCATGCGACTGACGGTACATTAAAGTTTGAAGATATCTCTTTAAAATTGATGGACTCTGCGCTTGTCTCGGTCGGGAAAAAGAATGTATATAATTTTGATAATGAGTTGCCGGATTTGACAAATGGTGTCTATTTGAATTTGTTCAATAATCAGTGGGGAACAAACTTCCCTATGTGGAATGAGGGTAATGCAAGATTCAGATTCATATTATCATGAGCACTAGGAGAGGATTTTGAAAGACGTCTGCATTGCCGGCCGACTTTGTTCACACAAGAACCTGCATACCTTATTGCGAAAAATACTTGAACTACCTAAAACGCGCAACAGCACGATCACCTTGGTGAAACCCGAGAAAGTGGAGTCGATTTTTTGGCGATTCGTTTGACAATCTTGGCAATAGCACCTACACTGCCGCAAAACAAAATGAATGATAAAAAGATGCCCAGATACAGTCTCTGTACCTGGGCAACATATTTTCTGCATTAGGCTACTTTACGTTTTCCGATAGGGAGCACAGCAGGGGCAATTTTATAAATAGTGGTGCCAACCATGGTATCGGCGCTCCGAGAATGGAGCGTGTTATAAGCGCTTTGGAGTAAGGTCCCGTTCGCATCGTGCGAGAGCGCCCAAGCGCCCACGCCAGCCAGTCCCAAATTTTTTGCCAAAGCGGTTTTGGCGGCGATGGATGTCGGGTCCTCATAGCTGATGAAGACGCCGTTTCCGTAAAGATAGGGAACCTGCGCGGTTTCATGCCGGAGCTTCGCATAAGAAGCATTGTTCAAATAATTTGCAAGGATCGTATCATAGCTGATGGATTTCGCCGAAGAAAATTTGCTGTAGAGGCCGTTGTTCTGTGCGCTAACGCCTTCATAGCGATAACCGTAAAACGGCATGCCGAGGACAAGCTTTTGGGCCGGCACGCCCTGTTTTAAATACGCTTGAATTCCGTCATACACGCTGGCTTTGTACTGCGGCGAGCTCTCCTGCGGCTGATAAAGCGGCGCATTCAAGTCGGCATAGGTATCCCAAGGGCCGTGCATATCGTAGGTCATGACGAAAATGTAGTCGACAATCGAGGCGATTTTTTGCACTTCGATTTTTGAAAGATAGCTTGTATTGGCCGCACCTGCGATGGTGAGATAATACTTCTGTCCGTCTTTTGCGCTCTGCTTGTCGAGCGCAGTGCGAATGGCCTGCAACAATAAAGTGAAATTCTGCTTGTCCTGCGGACTGTTGATGTTGCCGGCCGCACCGCCCGAGACGGGGTACTCCCAGTCGAGGTCGACGCCGTCAAAGCCGTGTTCGAGCAGGAAGGCGACAACGCTATTTGCAAATGTCTCGCGTTTGGAAGCGGTTGAAGCGACAAGTGAAAAATAGGTCGAATCGTCCCACCCGCCGACAGAAATGAGTGTTTTGAGTTGTTTGTGTTTCTGTTTTAGGGCTCTGAGCGCCGCAAAATTTTTGCGGTCCATCGTCGGATCCGAAAGGGCGATTTTACCGGTGGCCGGATCGATTTCAGCAAAGGCATAGTTTAGATGCGTGAGCTTGTCCGCCTTGACCTTGTCGGGCGTATAGCCGCTATAGGCCGACCAGCCAGTGTAATACCCAACGACATATTGGCCGACGGGGGAAGGGGTAGGATTGGATGGCGTGGTCCCTGAATTATTACTGCTCGAGCCAGAAGACGAACTGCTACCATTGGAAGTGCTTGGCTTAGAGGTACTGTTCGAGGCGCCAGAGGAAGACCCAGGCCGATTCGTGGAAGTTCCCGGTTTACTTGTGGAACTTCCTGGCTTCGAAGTCGAAGTGCCAGGTCTGCTAGAGGTCGCTTCCGAATTGCTTGAACTCGAACCGCTACCAGATGAACTGTTTTGGCCCGCCGATTCCATTGAATTGTCAGAGGATGAACCCTCTTGTTGGGAAACTGAATCAGAAGCTGGCTCGGAGGAATCAGCATTATCAAAATCTGGATCGGATTCCTCCAAAGCCGACTCAAAATCGCTTTCATCTTCCCAAGAAACGGACGGTGTGTCATTCATGACTGGAAGTGCGCGCATCCCCAGCGAAAGGATCAGAAGGCAGACGAGCGCAGGCAGTCCAGTCCATTTTAAAAGTTTTAAAAACATGATGGATCTCCTTTCAGCGTTTAAATCCTACTATTTTAGTAGGTGATTATATTATAAATCAATTTATCGCAATTGGCAACGGACAATTTCTGGCGTCAGTTCCAGGCGATGGAAGCTTTTCATGCTAGTTTCCTTTGTTTGCGGTATTTTGCAAAGTCTGTTTCGGCCGCGATCATATCCTTTTATATAAAAAGTGAGCCAAAAGAAAATAGCGCCGCGTTTCGGCCGTGTTTTGGTCTAGAGAAGACACCTTGCTCGTATATTATAGGGAAAGGGGGAGGCCCATGGAACAACAATATGCCGTTTCGGCGCCTTATCCGCCGGTGCAGATTGCGGCGCCCAATCGGATCTATGCGCGAGCGATGCTATCGAATGTGGGCAGTTGCAATTCCGAAATGTCGGCTGTCAGCCTCTATTTTTACAACAGCCTCATCATGCGAAAGGATTTTGCTGATTTTTCAAAGATGTTTCAGGGAATCGGTATTGTTGAAATGCACCATCTCGACATCTTCGGTCAGCTCGCTTTCATGCTAGGGGAGGATCCGCGACTGCAATGCGTCTCGAATCACCGCCACCTTTATTGGAGCCCCGGGTGCAACCGCTATCCGCGGGAAATCACGGCGCTGTTCCATAACGCGATCCTGGGGGAGCAAAAGGCAATCGAAACCTACCGCCAACAGGCGGGCTGGATCAAAGATCCAAATATCGTCGAACTCTTAAATCGCATCATCCTCGATGAGGAACATCATATCGCCCTGTTTCAGCAGGCCTTGGAAATAGTATCCAAGTAAAACGCACAGCCAAAATAGGTTTGACTTCCGCCTCACAATCCGCTAAGATGAAAGAAACGAAGCGGAGGTGCTCTTTATGCTTGATGCAAAATTGCAAACCTATCTTAATCTTTTGCAGTCTGCGAAACAGGACGTCTTGCCTCGACCACAGGGATGGCAGTTTGCCCCCCTGCGGCTATAAAACGGGCCACTGAGAATTCAGGCATTCCACCTTGAAACAAACGGTTTATTTATACGATTCTATCCCTCGCGTCGACTTTGAAACCGAGGCCGACTGGCAGGATAAACACATTCTCTTAAAGGCCGCCTTTCCCTTTGACCTGCACACCGACAAGTCGACCTACGATGTGCAGTTCGGCAACCTCGAGCGGCCTACCCACGCAAATACTAGCTGGGACGCGGCCAAATATGAGCTCTGCGCCCACAAATGGGCCGATTTATCGGAAGGGGGCTATGGCGTCAACGACTGCAAATATGGGCACGGCGCCTCAGGGAGCACTTTGACGTTGACCCTGCTTCGTTGCCCCTCCGATCCCAATCCGGACGCCGATTTAGGAGCGCATCGATTTGTTTATTCCCTTTATCCGCACGGCGGCGATTTTCGCACAGGCGGCACCATCTAGCAGGCGCTGGCGCTCAATCAGCCTTTGCTGGCCTGCCGCGTTCCCGGCCAGGAGGGTGTCTTGCCCGAGACCGGCTCAATGCTGTGGTGCGACCAAGAAAATATCGTCATTGAAACGATCAAAAAGGCCGAAGATACCCCGGAGATGATTGTGCGGTTTTATGAGGCGCATAACTGCCGCGGCGATGTCACCTTGCATTTCGGGTTCCCGTGCGCCGTGTTTGCGTCTGCAATTTGCTCGAAGAAGTGCAAGAGATATTGGAACTACAAGACCAATCCGTCACCCTTCCGGTGCGCGGATAAGAAAATCGTCATACTGAAAGTAACCGGGCCCGAGATTTTCGGGCAATAAAAGGATAAGGAGCAGGTTTTGATGCGTTTGCAAAAAGGATTTTATCGTCGTATGCTCAGCTTGCTCCTATGTGTTGCCCTTGTCTTGGTTTGTGGATGCCAGGTTTCACCGCAGGGCGCGGCAAAGCCCGATGATACCTTGCTGGCTTCTTCGGAAATCGAGCCGGAAAGTGAAATTATGCCGTCGAGTGAACCGGAAACCTCCTCGTCGGATGTTTCCTCAGCGGCGTCTTCTGAAACGGCGGTTTCTTCTGATGCAGTAACCTCGAAGGATCAAACAGCCTCTACTGTAGCCTCGGAAGCTACATCTTCGGCTCCGAGTGAAACGGCAACTTCGTCAGGGCAATCCGACCCGTGGAAAGAAGAAATGAAGGCGATTTGGATCTCGCAGTATGATTTGCTCGACATTTTTTGCCTTGACGGCGTGCAACGCCCGAAGGAATCCTTCCGAGAATTGTTCGCTGGCATCGCAAAGCAGATCAAGTCGAGCGGCTTTAATACGGTCTTTTTACAGTCTAAGCCTTATAGCGACAGCTTTTACTTGTCAGAATACTTTCCGTGGTCGAAGTTTGTATCTGGCGGATACGGCGTCACGGTCGACTATGACCCTTATGCAATCATGGTCGAGCTTTTGCGCGCCCAGGGCCTTTCAGTGCACGGCTGGATCAATCCGTTGAGGGGAATGTTGGAAAAGGAGATTGACGACGTCCCAGAGCGATACCCCATCAAGAAATGGTTCCGCGACCCCGAAAAACGGGCCAAAAATCTTGTGCTCAACGAGGGCCGCTGGTATTATAACGCCGGTTCTGAAGAGGTGCGCAAATTGGTTGCCGACGGCGCCAAAGAACTTTTGATGCGCTACGACCTCGACGGCATCCACATCGATGATTACTTTTATTATAGCGAATCCATCGCTGATATTTCGGCTATGGTCAAGGCGCTGTATGAGGCCGTCAAATCGGTCGACCAGCAGGCGCTCTTCGGCGTTTCGCCCGAGGGGAACATAGAGCGGGATTACGAAGTGCATTTTGCCGATGTCAAGACCTGGTGCAGTGAACCGGGCTATCTTGACTATATTTGCCCGCAGTTGTATTATGGAATGGAGCATGAGACGCAACCCTTTGCCGAAACGGCCGCGAAATGGAACAGCATGATTTCAAAGGACAGCGGCGTCAAGTTGCTGTTTGGCATTACGCTTTCCAAGGCAGGGCAGGAGGATCCCTATGCCGGGACCGGCAAACTGGAGTGGACAAAAAGCAATGACATCGCGGCCCGCAGTCTGCGCGAGGCGCGCAAGCTCAGCAATTACAGCGGCGTTTCGCTTTTTTGCTATCAATACATCTTTGTCCCCGGCACGGATCAGCGCATGGAGCGGTGCCAGCAGGAGGGGGATGCCTTCCTGGCTGAACTTGCGCGCGGGGCAGAATAAAAGATCCGCCTTGGCGGGAAAAGGAGTAAAAAACATGGATATCAAAGCAAAGGCCCTTGAAAAACACGCCGAGTGGCAGGGAAAGATCGAGGTCATCTCCCGTGTACCGGTGACCAACAGTGAGGAATTGTCGCTGGCGTATACGCCGGGTGTCGCGCAACCATGCCTAGAAATCCAGGCCGATCCGAGCAAGTCGTTTGCCCTGACGCGCCGTTGGAACCTGGTCGCCGTCGTAACCGACGGGACGGCCGTCTTAGGGCTGGGCGATATCGGCCCCGAGGCCGGCATGCCGGTCATGGAGGGCAAATGCGCCCTTTTTAAGGCCTTTGCCGGAGTCGATGCATTTCCGCTTTGCATTAAAAGCAAGGATGTCGACGAAATTGTCCGCACCGTTTACCTGCTTTCGGGTAGCTTTGGGGGCATCAACCTCGAGGACATCGCGGCGCCGCGATGCTTTGAAATCGAGCGCAAACTCAAAGAAATCTGCGATATTCCGGTCTTCCATGACGACCAGCACGGTACCGCCATCATCACCCTGGCCGGCCTGCTCAACGCGCTGAAGGTGGTGGGGAAGAAGAAGGAGGACGTGAAGATCGTCACCTCCGGCGCCGGCGCTGCCGCCGTCTCCATTGTCAAGCTCCTGCTGTCCGCCGGGTTCAGGAATGTGATCATGTGCGACCGCAAGGGCGCCATCTATGCCGGCCGCGAGGGACTGAACTGGGTCAAGGAGGAGATGGCCCAGGTCACCAACCAGGACAAGAAGGCCGGATCCCTGGCCGACATGCTGGTGGGCGCCGACGTGTTTATCGGCGTGTCCGCTCCGGGCACCGTTACCACGGAGATGGTCAAGACCATGGCCAAGGACGCCATCGTCTTTGCCTGCGCCAATCCCACCCCGGAGATCTTCCCCGACGAGGCCAAGGCCGGCGGCGCTGCCGTGGTGGCCACTGGCCGCAGCGACTTCCCCAACCAGATCAACAACGTTCTGGCCTTCCCCGGCGTGTTCCGCGGCGCGTTCGATGTCCGCGCC
>CASFAP010000093.1 GCA_949292695.1 uncultured Eubacteriales bacterium
CAAATATTGGGATTTCTATGTGCGCTATCCTGAAAAGAACCTGCCGCTCAACTTTACGGATGCCAATAATATCGATTACACATTGACCTATGACCTTGTACTCGAACGCGCGGACGCTGGGTATGACGCCGATTATTTGGCGCTGTTTAAGGGCAGGGATTCCGACTTTGCCGCCAAGGTATCACCTGTGGGCGGAAATGATGATAACACCACCCTGTTTGTCGACGATGCAGTCACCCTTGATCTTAACATCACCAACATCACTCGCTCGGCGGTCAGTGTGAATTTGAATTATCAGGTGATGGATTAATATGGTAATGTTGTCGCGAGCGGCATTTATAATCCGACGGTAGGCGTGGGCCAGGCGAGCGACTATACCGTGACTATTTCAGCTGACCAGACAGGTTACGGTATGTATTTCCTCAACTGGCAGGTGACCTCTGGCAACTACACGCATAAGGAATATTATCCATTTGCACTTCTGGATGATTACACCTATCAGTACAACGCCACCAGCCCCTTCGGCATTGTCCAAATTTTGGGCGAGGACGATATCTCGTATGACGACAGCTTCAGCATCGTCAACAAGATCGGCATTGCCTCGACCCGCGGCGCATACATGAGCTCCACCTATGCGCGCAATATCGAATTCCTCCAAAAGGCCAAGCAAAAGGGCATCCGCATCATTCCCAATGGCGGCCTGACCGATGAAAAAGCGCAGAATTACGGCGCCTACTTCGAGGATTTCATCGCCGGCAATGAGCAGAATCTGGCCTCCATCAACGGCGAGCCGATGGATATCGTCTTCCAGAATTATTACGACGAGTTCTTCGCCCCGTCTGAAATCATGGCCAACAAATACAATAAAAATCATGTCATCGCCGGCGTTTCCGCGGGGCAGACGGCCTGGTATCAGAAGCTTTACGACGAGGGCCTTTGGAATCAGTTCGAGAAAATCTCGCTCCACTCCTACGGCATCCCCTACGCGCCGGATAATGTGAGCATGTTGCCCTATACCTGGTCAATGGAGGGCGGGCTCATACGGACGGTCAATGCCCTCGAAACCCTGGGCGATAAACCCTTTATGCTCGACGAGACCGGCTACCATACCGCACCCGATCTGCGCAGTGTCGATTTGCGCACCCAGGCTGACTACAATACCCGGTGCTTCATCCTCGGCACGAGCTACGGCGCCGAGTACACCGGCACCTACTGCCTGCTCGACTATTCCAACGGCGGCGTCGGCACCATCCTTAATGATATGGAATACCATTTCGGCAACTTCTACTATCCTGATTATTATGGCCGCATCCTGCCGAAACCGGCCGGTATCGCCTTTGCCTTCATGACGCGGCAACTGGAAGGTGTCACCGACATCACCGAGTGCGAAGGTCTTGGCACCGCCGAAGAGCGTATCTTTAAAGCGACGACCCAGAACAAAGGCACAATCTACGTCGCATGGTCGAACTGTGGCAAGCTCGGCAATGATACCAGTTCTTCTTCTGGCCTGCGCGAGCCGACCATGCCCTGGGAGAATCAATGGGAAGAAAGCACCACGGTCAATTTCTACGCGCAAACAGGTAGCACTGTTACGGTCACCGACGAGATGGGCAAGCAGATTTACTCCCATGTGATGACCGAGGCTGACGGCGGTGTGATCGCTATTACCTTGACCGGTGCAACCGTTTATATTTCGGGCGTTCAGGATACTCCAATTTCTTGACCATTTTTGGCCAAATAAACCTTTATATTGGGCGGTTCAGGTGGATTTTACCATCTGGACCGCCCAAGTTTATGCGTTTTATTTTTGTTACACAAATATGATACTATCTTCCCTTGTTTTTTTGGGCAACCGGTGTTATAATGAAGCAAATACAGAGTGACTTATTCTGTAATTTAGATCTTTAAAAAAAGGAGCGAAGAATATGCGAAAAACAAAATCCCTGGTTGCGCTATTGTTGACGGCGTTGCTGTTGCTATCCAGCCTGCCGCTGTCGATTTTTAGCGCCGCCGCCGTGACCCCGGAAGAGGCCTTTACCGTCGCGAATGACGGTTCGGATGCCTCAAAGTTCGATACGATGACCCCTAATGGAGACAGCGCGGCGTCGAGAGGCAATGCCAGCGTTTCTCCGGACGGAGCCGGCTATTTTGCCCAGATTTTTGGGGGGGGCGGACTATTGGTGGTCCCGCTGGCTCACGCTCAACGTGACGTTGAACTCTGAGGCTTTCGTGGGCGCTGAGGCGCTTGCTTACTGGGTCGATGCTTCGGAAATCTCGGTGGCAACGCAACTGGCGTTCCATCTGTTCGATTCCAACGGCAATCGGATTTCTATCGATGGCACAGCCAACACCAGCTTTTTCGCGCCCGGCCAGACCGCTTATCTGATCCCGAGCGATACCGGTGTTGCGCAGGAAATCCAACTGGGCGGAGATGCGCCCCAGCCGGTAGTCACGTTGGATATCGGCTTTGTTGGTTATGTTGTCGTTCCGATTACTGACCAGAATCCGGATCCGGCCGGTATCAGCAAGATTTCCCTCAACCGTAATACAAACGGCAAAAGGCCAGGTGACAATCCGCCTCCTGATGAATGGATGATTCAGCCGGATGACGCTGGCAAAAAAATGTATTTTGATAACTTTGGTGCGGTCAAGGATCTTGACTTCTTCCTTGAAAACATCTATCAATTTGGCGCGATGACCGGCGCGTCAGAGCCCAAGCCGAGTTATAGCAATGGTGTTGTTTCCTGGCAAGCTATTGATAGCGCGTCCAGCTACCGCGTCGCAGTTTATGACGACAGCTATAAATTCGTCAAATCGGCCACCTCAGCCGGCACGACCTGCGAAATCGGCGAGTTGAGTTCCGGCTATGTGCAGGTGCAGGCGTTGGATGCTTCTGGCGCTGTCGTCGCCAGCACCAAGGCGCTCAGAGTCCTGGATACCTCGCTTTATACGATGTTGAATGACGGCTCGGATGCCAGCCTTATTCGTAATGTGCAATATGTCGAAGCGGTTGCTGTCGCTTCGGGCGTCGGCGTCTCGCCGGACGACAGCTACTATAGCTGGAAGTTCTGGGGCACCCCTGGTAGGAACGACTGGGGTACCGTTGGCTTTGATATTACCGGCGAAGCAGAATTTAAGCCCCAGGCCGTATCGGTCTTCATCAATATGTCGGGCCTGACCGGCAAAATCGGATTTAACGCGAGCTTCTTCGCGCCTGGCGCCGCGAACCTTGCCGCTGCAGCCAGCGCGACAGGGCAAATCAAGCCGACTAACGCGGACTATTATCTCATTTCTACTGCTGACGGCTCTGTCACTTCCGGCACATTTAACAACGGCTACCAGGTCCCGGCCGGCTTTGTGGGCTACCTTGTATTCCCAGTTCAGCTGGCGGATAATTTCAACTACTCCGATGTTCAGTTTATGACCCTGATGAACAACTGGAATACGAATGCCGCTGCCATCCCGGCCGAAGACGCCGGTAAGAGCTTTTATCTCGATAATGTCGCCGTTGTCGCCGATCTGGGCCTATATGTCGACACTGCGGCCAGCCAGTTCGGCACCATGCGCCCGTCTTCTGCTTTCGACGCTCCGGTGCTCAACGGAACCACAGTTTCTTGGGGTAGCGTCGCGGAAGCGGCCTCGTATGAGCTCAATGTTTACGGCGAAGATTTTGCCTATCTCACCACCTATACTTCGGAAACCACCAGCGCCCAGGTCTCCGGTCTGCCGGAGGTCGTGAACCTGCAGGTTATCGCGCGCGACGCTGACGGAGCGATTCTGCAAAATTCCATGATCGCCCATGTTTCCTCCGTCAAGACCTATGACGTCCTCAACGAGGCCAACGACCCTGCTACCTTAAAGGGCCTCTTCCTGGGCGAAGAGGTCGGCCAGGTCGGCAACGCCAAGACCCCGACCGGCAAGGGCCTTTCCATGATGACTTACAACCAGAACAACTCCGGCTCCTCGGTGGTTTACACCGTCCCCGAGACCGACCTGGCGCAGTATGAAGCGCTCGCCTTCTATGTCGACCTTGACATGACCAACCCCGACGCAACGGGTTGGACCTTCCAGTCGATTACCGATGAGAAGGGTCAGATCCTCGGCAATTTGCTTGACCCGAAGGAGAATCCTTATGAAGTACTTCCGCCGAAGAATGATCCCGCGGCCTTTAATATCTATTATATTTCGGCGCGCGACGGTTCTGTTTCCCGCCTGCCGGCCGGCTGGGAAGCCAATAATGCTTCCTTCCCGAAGGATACGGCTGGATGGATTGTCATGTTGCTCAACAAGGATGTTATCGGCGAATCCTATACCGTGTCCAGCCTGACCGTCAACTTCCACGGCTGGCACAGGGCCAATGAAGAGAAAAACCTGAATCAGCCGATGTATATCGGTCAGCTTTTGGGCATCAAGAGCTATGACGAATTTGTCGCGAGCCTTGATCTGAGAAGCATGGGCTATCTCGGCGCGACTGACGGCACCGGCACCCTTTCCGCTGAACTCGAAGTCGGCTCCGGTGTGACCTACACCTGGGATGCTGTCGCGAACGCGGCGCAGTACAGGGTCAACCTCTATGACCTGACGAGCGGCAAGGCCGTCTATACCGATCGGGTCATGACGAATGAGACGAATTATACCATTGCGGCCGAGGATCTCGGCAAGGTTGGCATTCAGGTGTTAGCGCTTGATGCAACCGGCGCGACCATCAACATCTCGAACCCCGGCGCGTTTGAAGCGGTCACGAGCGATATGTTGCCGACGCTGGCCGGCGCCACCTTCAATGAGAGCAAGGTCGTTCGCTTCCAGAATGCCACACCTGCGGCCCTCGCAAGCGGTGTTACGGTTGTGACGCACGGCACTGTCCTCATCCCGACCCAGTTGCTGGAGGGCGAATTGACCTTGGCAACCGCCAACGTCGCCAACGCTTCTTCGGATACTGCGGTCGAAAACGGCACCACTTATTACAGCTATGTTTCCAATTCTGAGGATAAGACAGGCGTCCGAATTTCGGCCCGCGCCTATGCGATCCTGAAAGACGGTTATGGCAACTCCTATACGGTTTACAGTGCCCAGACTCCTTCCCGTTCGGTCAACAAAATGGCCCGCGATATGGCCGCGGCCGTCCTGACCTATGAGGACGCCAAGGCTTTGGTTACCACTTGGACCGACAAGGTGACCTCAGAGACGACTGCCAAGCAGGTTGAAAAGACCGGTCCGGCCGACATTACCGGCCCTGAGCTGGCAGAATTCGTCCTGGCCAATCCGGATGCCGTCGCCAAAGCGGCTGAACTGAAAGACGCACAATAAGGGAGGATATCACATGAAAAAGATTTTTAATGAACCCCAACTGGTTCTGGTCCGTTATTGCGCGCAGGAAGCAATTTTGGCGGAATCCTTAACCGATCCATGGAATCCGGATTGGGATGTCACGAATGACGACGAATAAACGCCTGACTGGAATCCTTGTCTGCGTAGCGGTTTTGCTGGTGATTGCCGTTGTGGTTATCGTTGTTTTGACAAGTAATTCCAATGCACCGCAAAACAACCCCTCCGGCTCTCAGCCGTCGGGTTCGGCCGTAACAGGCACGTCGACCTCCGATGTGTCTGGCACCTCGCAAACGGGCTCGGAAGAAACTGAGCAATCAGGCTCTGCAGATTCAACTTCAAAGGCGACCAATTCGCTGGAGGAGGATGAAGAGATCCTGAGCCCTGACGCCAGTTTGACGGTTTCGCTCTCGACTGACGAGGAAACCTCTTCTGGTTCATCCGGTGGAGATCAGCCGAGTACATCTTCAGATGACGGCGGATTCCTCCCCGGCGCCTGGTAACAATTTCGCCTGTCCGCTCGCGCGGGCAGGCGTTTTTGCATTGTTTTTGTCCGGATTTTTGTGCTTCGTTAAAAAAGTAATGCCTAGTCCAGGAAAGGGTAACGCTTTCATAGCTTTGCATGATTCGGGCGTTTGGCGCGGCAGGGGTAAGTGTGAGATCGCGCGGATTCGTGGATGCCGTAGCCTTATGTGTGAATGGAGTGGCCCCTTTACAAAGACGCCTTGAAAAAATTTCTCCTTGCCTTTTATTTTTTTGATGATTCAAACACGAGAAAATGGCTTGACAGTTTGGGGAGTTTTCTTTAAAATAATTATGAATCTGAACCCCTTTGAAAACGGATTAGAGGTGCAAGATGGGTCGTTCTGTATTTGAAACCATAGAGCATACGGTGGATTTCTGCGTCGTGGGCGGAGGGATTTCCGGCCTGTGTGCCGCTGTCGCGGCGGCGCGGCATGGCGCGCGGGTAGCCCTTGTTCAGGACCGGCCGATGTTGGGTGGCAACGCATCCTCCGAGATCCGGATGTGGGTCTGCGGGGCGCATGGCAAAAACAACCGGGAAACTGGCTTGGTCGAAGAACTGTTGCTCGAAAACTACTACCGCAATCCCTATAAGAACTACAGCATTTGGGATAGCGTTTTATTAGAGCTCGCGCAAAAGGAGCCGAATCTCGAGCTGTATCTCAACTGCAGTTGTATGGACGGTGAGATGGAGGGCAGTCGCTTAAAGCGCATTGTCTGTTGGCAACTTACGACCCAAAAGTTCCACGCCTTTACGGCCAAACTATTCGCCGACTGTTCGGGCGACAGTGTGCTCGCCCCCATAACCGGCGCGCCTTACCGCGTTGGCCGCGAGGCGAGAAGTGAGTTCGGCGAGTCCATCGCCCCCGAGGTCTCTGACCGCAAGACCATGGGCCTGAGTTGCTTAATTCAAGCGCGGGAATATGACGAGCCGCGGGAGTTTATCGCCCCCACTTGGGCGCGCAAATTTACCGAGGCCGATTTGCCCTACCGGATGCCCAACATGCAACGTGACGGCGAAAACTTTTGGTACATGGAGATCGGCGGCACTTCCAATTCAATAGACGACACAGAGCGTTTGCGCGACGAGCTGTTGCGCATTGCCTATGGCATTTGGGATTTTATTAAAAATGATCCGAACATGCGGGAGAAACACCGCAATTTTGATATCGACTGGATCGGCATCCTTCCCGGCAAACGAGAATCGCGCCGATACATCGGCGACTATATTTTGACGCAGAACGACGTGCAGGCCGAAGGCCGCTTTGATGACATCATCGCTTACGGCGGCTGGTCGATGGATGATCACAATCCAGACGGCATTGATGGAAAAGAGGCGCCGACGATCTATCATCCCGCGCCTTCGCCTTATGGCATTCCATATCGTTGCGTTTATTCCAAAACAATTGACAATTTGATGTTTGCCGGGCGAAACATTAGTGTCACCCATACGGCCATGAGTTCGACGCGCGTTATGGCTACCTGCGGCATCCTTGGGCAAGCCGTGGGAACAGCGGCCGCTATGGCGGTAGCGGCTGGGCAGACGCCGCGCGATATCTGCGGGCGGATCCGCGAACTTCAGCAGGCGCTGATGCTCGATGATTGCTTTTTGCCGTTTACGGCCAGAGAGCCTTTGCCCTTGTGTGAAAAGGCGACCCTCGAGACCAATTTCAGCGATCCTGATCATTTGCATGACGGCGTCGATCGACCGGTCGGCGACTGCGATCACGGCAGTTATGGGGCGGCAGGCGCTTATGCGACCTACCATTTTTCGGCGCCGCAAACCGTTGCGGCCGTCCGGCTGGTGTTTGACAGCGATCTCAACCGCGAAACATTGCCGGAGTGGGAGCAGAAGCTCGATCGCCCGATGCTGAACAATATATTGCGCGGCCGCGGTGCATCGCATCTTCCGACCACACTTGTGCGCGATTTTGAAATTGAACTGACTTTGCCTGATGGTAGCAAAGAGACCCGGCGGTTTGAAAACAACCACCAGCGCCTAGTTAAGGTCCCGGTGGAGCGGGATGTAAAGGCGGTTACTTTCCGACCGCTCAAGAGTTGGGGAAGTGAGCGCTTCCACCTTTTTGCCTATGAATTGCTGTAATTGAGAGGTGGCCCGGCAGAACAAAAGCCGGGCCTTCCTTCATTTATCGCGTTTAAGGGATAAATTTGCAATTAAATTGGGAACCCTACACAAAAGAATATTTCGTATAGGGCATGATAGGGGGAATAGGATGACCCATGCTGATATTTTGAAAAAGGTCGACCATACATTATTAAAGCCAGACGCCACATGGGATGAAATTCGGGCAGTTTGCGACGCTGGCCGCAAATATCACACCGCATCTGTGTGTATACCGGCCGTTTATGTGGACCGCGCGGTGGATTATTTGCAGGGGAATTTGCCGATTTGCACTGTAATCGGTTTCCCGACGGGCTACAGCACTACGGCGGCTAAGGTATTCGAGGCGCAGGACGCGGTCAGGCGGGGCGCTAGCGAAATCGATATGGTCTTGCAAATCGGTTGGCTCAAAGACGGCCTGGATACTAAGGTCCGGCAGGAAATCGAAGCCGTGAAGGCCGCGGTGGGGGACCGGATTTTAAAGGTCATTATTGAGGCTTGCCTTTTGAGTGACGCCGAAAAAATCCGCTGTTGCAAAATCGTATCGGCGTCGGGCGCCGACTTTATCAAAACGTCGACGGGCTTTTCAGCAGGCGGGGCGACAGTGGCCGATATCTCCCTTATGAAGGCGCACTGCCGCTCAATTGGAATCAAAGCGGCCGGCGGCATTCGCTCGTTTGTGGATGCGCGCGCACTTTTAGAGGCCGGCGCCACCCGTCTGGGCACGAGTCAGCTGGTGAAGTTAGCTGAAGCGGAGGAAAACGGATGCGAGTAAAACGCGTTTTTTTAATTGTGCTAGACAGTCTTGGAGTCGGCAGTTTGCCTGACGCAGAAAAATTTGGTGATGCAGGCGCCAATACGTTGCTCCATATTTCGCAGGCGAGCTCTTTTTTGGTCCCGAATTTAAAGCGGTTGGGGCTCTATTCGACCTGCGAGGCTTTGCAAGCTGAGGCGCCTTCTCCCGCCGCCGCGGCCTTTCGGATGCGGGAGGCCTCGGCCGGGAAGGATACGATTATTGGGCACTGGGAGATGTGCGGCATTGTCTCATCGCAAGACATGCCGACTTATCCGAATGGATTTCCCGCGGCCTTACTCCAAAAATTCTCAGCGGCGACGGGGCGGGGTATCCTTTGCAACCGGCCCTATTCCGGCACTAAAGTTATCGCGGATTACGGCGAGGAACATTTGAAAACCGGCAAATGGATCGTTTACACTTCGGCCGACAGTGTCTTCCAGCTGGCGGCGCACGAGTCCATCGTCTCGCGCCAGGAGCTTTACCGCGCCTGCAAAATTGCAAGGGAACTGTTCCAAGGGAAAGACGGCGTTGGGCGGGTCATCGCCCGGCCCTTTGCGGGCGATCCGCCCTTTGTGCGAACTGACGGCCGGCATGACTTTGCGCTCGAACCGCCGAAAGAGACGTTGCTCGACGTTTTAACGGCATCGGGGCTTGCTGTCAAGGCGGTGGGGAAGATATCCGATATTTTCGCAGGTCGAGGCATCACTGAGTCCTTT
>CASFAP010000094.1 GCA_949292695.1 uncultured Eubacteriales bacterium
CAATTTTCTCGTTTTACACAAAATTTGTGTATTTTGTCGCCCGCCCCGCCACAACCGCCGTTTCAGATTTTTGTTTGCTTGTCTCCAATGCGAGGGCGTCTTGCAAAGCGCACCCAAAACAGATTTTTGCTTTCTTGCCGCGCGGGCCCAAATTCAGCCGCATTCCGGGGCCATATCTTCCAGCTTCCCAATCCACCGCGGCCGCCTTTGGCAAAGTCCCCGCCAACTGGCATAATCCCCCAAAGACCTTTTTGGCGCCGTCCCTTTAAAAAGGGCCCTTCCCCACCTAGGGCGGGCGAAATGATTGGCATGGCGGCCGCTGTCCAGGTGGCACACCGCCCCGTAATGCGTCTCTTTGCGTTTCAAGCATTTTAATAGGAACCGCTCGCCCGGCCGGCAAAGGGAGGCGAATTCCGACCCGACCGGTTCTGCCGGCCGCATTTTTCGCGCCCCGGCCCGAACGAATTTTAATGATGCCGCCGGTTTCGAAAGGCGCGTTTTCCGATTTGTCGCTAAAGATCCCGGGGCGATTTTTTAGGATATCTTCAGCGTACCAAAAAGGAACTTTTCCTGCTTGAACCCGCTTTGCAATTTTGCTCCCTTTGTGTGAAATTCTTCTTGCAAACCGGCGCCCAGGGCGCTATAATGTGCTCAGCATAGCCCCAACCGAGCTCCTACAAGTTAAAATGAGTCAGGAGGATGCGAATGATTCCCTTTCGCGATAGCGTAAAAAGGCAAGTCCCCGAAAACGTGATGCGCCAGGTTTTTGAGCGGCTGAAAACGCCCTACAAATATGGCGCGGTTTTGAAACTCCCGCAGGATCTGACCGACAGCGCCTCGGTCTTTTTCCACGATGGGCGCTGGTGCCTTTATTACATATCGATTTCCAAAAACTGCGACACCTCGGGCTACACCACCCACATTGCAGTCAGTAGCGACCTTTTGCACTGGAGAGAGCAGGGCGATTTATTTCAGCGGGACGACAGCGGCCGCTGGGACAGCAAACAAATCGCCGGCTACGCCGCGCTGACCGACCTCGACCTTTTCGGCACCAATCGGATTCTCCCCTTTGATGGGCACTATTACGTCACCTACCTGGCCGGCAACAGCAACGGCTACGAGCCCGACCCGCTTTATATGGGGCTGGCCAGGGGAACCGATCCCGCGAACGGCCAAAGCTTTCGCCGGTTCGAGCAACCGATTTTATCCCCTTTGGATGCCGACGCCCGCCCGGACGAGACCCGCACCCTCTATAAAAGCTTTTTGTTTGAAGATGCGGCGCGCACGACCGGCCATCGCTTTGTCATCGCCTACAACGCGAAAAGCCAGGACTGCACGGAGCGGATCTTCTTAGCTGTTTCGGACGATTTAGTGCATTTCGAGCGATACGGAAGCGGTCCGGTGCTCGACGATATCACAGGCCATCCCGGCGAACAGATCTGCGGCGACCCCTTTATCCGCAAGCTGGGCAATTTATACATCATGGTCTATTTCCGCTACCGCTATGGCGGCAAGGCCTACGACACCTTCGCCTGCTCTTATGACCTTGTGCACTGGACGCGCTGGCAGGGCCCGCCCCTCATCCAAAGCGAGGAACCCTTCGAGGACCTGCACGCGCACAAGCCTTGGCTCGTCTATGCAAACAATACGGTCTATCATTTTTACACCGCGGTCAACCACACAAACGAGCGGTTCATCGCCTTGGCGACTTCAAAACCGCTCCGATAAAGAGGAGGATCTCTGATGTTAAAGCAACCGGCAAAGGATTATTTGGGCTGTCAAATTTGGGTGGAACCGGATGATTCGCCCGAGCGGATCGACGGCCTCGTGCGGCAGGCGGCTGAAACCGGCTTCGGCTGGTTGCGGACTTTTCTCATGTGGCCTTTCATCGAGGCCGAACCGGGCAAGTGGGATTTTGCGGCCTATGACCTGCTGTTCGACGCCGCCGCGAAATACGGCATCAAACTCAAGGCCACCCTGACGGCCAACTCCGGCCCCTGGCACATCGGCACGCCGTCGGTTCTGCATTCGCATACCGGTTTTCTGAACGAAGGCCAGTGGCCGGCCATGGAGCGGTACATCGAGCAGTGCGTCACCCGTTATCGCGCCCACCCTGCGCTCGGGCAGTGGATCCTCTGGAACGAGCCCTCCAGCGCCAGGGAGCGGAGCGACCAGGCCCGCCGGCTTTGGCAAGGCTGGTTAAAGGAACGCTATCAGGGCGATCTTGCGGCGCTGAACCGGCGCTGGCGCACAGGCTACACCTCCTTTGAAGAAGCGCAGTTCCCGGAGGAGTTGGTCTTGCCGGTGCACACCGACAATGTCTGGCACTCCTACCGCCCCTACATGGACGAGGCCCGCTTTTCGATGCGCTGGCTCGAATGGGAATTGCAAACGATTGAAGATACCGTGCGCCGGTTTGACAAACAAACGCCGACCTGCGTCAATCCCGCGGCCATGCTCAACAATTCTGCGGCCTTTGGGCTCGATTTGGGTGCTTTATCTGAGATCGTCGACTTCCTCGGCGCCAGCTATCACCCCTGCTGGCACTTTGAATTTACCAGCCGGGATTTTTATCCGGCCCTCATGTCGACCGGTGTCAAAAAAGCCATAGGCGCTTCTAATAGAGCGCACATTGAGGTTACCGAAATTCAATCGGGCAACTCCTACAACTCGGCCCGCAACCCCGTGCGCATCGGCGCGAGCGAACTGGCGCGGTTTTATCTCGCCAGCCTCTTTGCCGGCGCGGAATCGGCTACCGGTTGGCTTCTCAATACGCGGAGCTATGACTTTGAATCGGGCGACTGGGGCCTGCTCGACAATTTCGACCGCCCCTCGCCGCGGAGCCAGATGATCCGCCGCCTGCACGACGTGCTGGCGCGCGTCGACGAAGTATCCGGCGGCCACGAGGTTCCGCCGCCCGACGTCCTAGTCGGCTATTCGCAGGTCGCCCAAATCCAGGAGTATATCGACAGCGGCCGCGTCCAGAGCGTGCCGGGCAACGGCGCAGAGGATGGCGCGCTGGGCGGCGCTCTGCTGAATGTTTTGTGCTTGCAGTGCGGCGCCAATGCTTCGCTTTGCCGGCTCGAGGATATCCCGGCCGACGGCGCGGGCAAAACACTGATACTCTCTCATCAAATCTCATGGGATGCAAAAATGCCGGAGCGCATCCTCCGGTTTGCCGAGAGCGGCGGAACCGTCGCCTTTGACGCCCATTGCGGCCGCAAAGACGGCGACGCCCACCTCTACCGCCCCTGGCCAGGCGGCATCGCCGAAAAAATCGGCCTGACGATCTGCGGCCTTGAAACCGATCTGAATGGATACCGGCTCTCCTTGCTCGGCGAAGCGGCCGGCCAATGGATTTTGGCCCGTGCAATTCCGGAATTCAGCCCCCAGTCCCCCTGGAAGCCCTGGGAAGAACTGCGGTTTGAAGCCGACGGCGCCCCCTGCGTTTGGGAACGCGGCTATGGAAACGGCCGATTTGTCTTTGTGAACGGCCTGATCGCCCCTTCGGTTCTCCACAAGCCCAATGAAGCGCGCGGCACCAAATATTTTCTGCAAAAACTGCTGGCGCCCCACCGCCTGCCGGTGCGTCCCGCCGCCTTTGCGCATGGTGCGTTTGCGCTCGCACTCCTCTGCCAGAAGGGCACCATAACAGCCATCCTGGCCAACTCGGCCAAAGACCGCGGCGCAAAACCTCTGCAAATCTTTGCTCCGGAAGGCGAATACCTCGACCTCTGGAGCGGCCAGACGGTTCGCGTTCCGCAAACTGGCATCGTTTCCCTGCCTGCCGAAGACGGCATTGCCCTTTTGTGGCATGCTTAAAACAAAAGCCACCAGCCGGCCTGCTCTTTGCCCGCAAGGCTCTGCCTCGACCTCTAGAATGGCGAATGGCCAGACGGTCCGGCCCCAGACCGGCTCATTTCCCTGCCGGCCGAAGTAGCCTCGTCCTTTTATGGCGCGCTTAAAACGCAAAGCCACCAGCCGGCCTGCTCTTTGCCCGCAAGGCTCTGCCTCGACCTCTAGAATGGCCAATGGCCAGACGGTCCGGCCCAGGCCGGCTCATTTCCTTGCCGGCCGAAGACGGCATTGCCCTTTTGTGGCATGCTTAAAACAAAAGCCACCAGCCGGCCTGCTTTTTACCCTCAAGGCCTCTGCCTCGACCTTAGAATGGCCAATGGCCAGACGGTCCGGCCCAGGCCGGCTCATTCCCCTGCCGGCCGAAGTAGCCTCGTCCTTTTATGGCGCGCATAAAAACAAAAAGTCAGCCCTCCCGGCTGGCTTTTTTGTTTGCCTCCTTGCGGGTCGGCTCGCTTTCATTTTCTTGCGCGCCAAACATTTGTCGTTTAATTCCGCAATCCCTTTTTGCGTTTGCGTCGACCCATCTTGCCATCTGCGTTGGGCACTCGTCAACTCCGGTCCGGCCAAAAACGATACGTTCCTTTGTGGCATGCATAAAAGCAAAAAGCCGGCCTCCCCGGCCGGTTTTTGCCTTGCCCGCCGCGAATCATGCAAATTTTGTGGCGGCCTTTCGCTCTAAATTCACCATTTTCGCGCGCGTGCTTTTAAAAGGTCCCGCTAAGGCTCTTGCACGCCCCGAAATGTCTTTGGAATAAGTCCTTCGCTTTTTCCCTCCTATCAGTGGGTGCCGCATATCAAAAGCGATTTCCCGCCACCCCCTCAAATCGCCCGCAACGAATATGCCCGCGGCTTGCTCTTCGTAGTGTAATAAAGCGCATCGTATGAAAAGAACTCCGTAGGCTCTGCCCATTTTATAAAACAATAAAAAAAGCTGAGAAGCAAAACTTCTCAGCGCAAAGTGCAAAATAAGGCCGGATCGTACCCAAAAAACCGAACAAAGGAAGACAATAGAGGAACGAAAAGTAGGTCAAGCCCTCGGTCTATTAGTACAACTTGGCTCAGTATGTCACCACATTTACACCCGTTGCCTATCTACCCGGTCGTCTTCCGGGGACCTTACTAGCTTACGCTATGGGATATCTTATCTTGAGGTTGGCTTCACGCTTAGATGCTTTCAGCGTTTATCCAATCCGCACATAGCTACCCAGCTGTGCCACTGGCGTGACAACTGGTGCACCAGAGGTGCGTCCATCCCGGTCCTCTCGTACTAGGGACAGCTCCTCTCAAATATCCTGCGCCCACGACAGATAGGGACCGAACTGTCTCACGACGTTCTGAACCCAG
>CASFAP010000095.1 GCA_949292695.1 uncultured Eubacteriales bacterium
GCCCTCTCAATCTGTTCAAAATAATGGGTAGGATTTACAAGATTGATAGTGTGCGCGCCTTTTGCCTCCAATTCGGCAAAAATTTCGGTCAAGCGCTCTATACTAACATCTTTTCCAAATCCCTTATGGCTGATTTGTTCATTTTGGCAAAAAACGCACCGTAGCGAACAACCGCTGAAAAAAATAGTTCCTGAACCATGCGTTCCACTGATGCAGGGTTCTTCCCAAAAATGGAGTCCAGCTCTCGCCAGCCGCACTTTTAGCGGCATTCGGCAGTACCCGCCGGTGTTGGTATTTGCTGTGCGTTCCGCGTTACACCGTCTCGGGCAGGCGTTGCACCTCGCCATGTTCGACCTGCGCCTCCTTTTTCTTCCGTTTTGCAACCAACGGAACGATCCGTTTGCAGACGATTAAATCATCATAAGTTTGCTTTAGCATTATTCGCCCGCCAAACCGATTCCCGCAATTCAGGCAACGGAAGTTGGCCTGCAACCAACGGTTATGATAGCGCCATTTACTGGTGCGTTTGGCGAACTCTCCGCATTTCGTGCAGGTGAATCGCAATTCCTCGCTTTTTTTACCGATTGCATTCACCGAAGATAAGTAATGCGGTTTAAAGGTAAGCCGCTTAAAGTAATCCGGCGCATCCGTATGTTGCACCCGCGCGCGGATGCCATTCGCATCAAACGTCTTTTTTAAAAGCGCCGCACAGACATAACTGTCATACCGTGCGGTATGTAATTGCATCTCATCGGTCTCGATTTCAAGAAGTTGCGCGGCCTTTGCAAGCGAAATCTGCCCTGTTAGTTCAACGCCCTTTTCTTTCAAATATTGTTGCACGAATCCCTGCAAATCGACATAATTCCCGATGGGGAAACTGGCGCCCTCCGGCAAAAAGTTCTCGCAATTTTCGGTGATGGCATATAAATCGGAATTGCTCCAGGTCAAAGTGATGGTATCATCTCCAACTCGTGCCCAATTTCGATATGATTCAACGGCCTCCAAAAATGGTTTACCCGCTAGCATTCGCTCGTTGGTAATGCCAGTCAGCTCAGTGAAGCCCGAACGAAGCCGTTTTGTAAGCGCTGATCGAATGACAGACTCAAAGGTATCGATAACTTCAAACGCATCGTTCAGCATGACGGCGCCTATTTCCATAATTTCATTAATGAACCGTTTAAGCGGAACCGAGTAAGTATTGTTCCACTCAAAATCCAACAGGATATATCTCATTTGTTCCGAGCCTCATATTTCATACGTTGTTCCTTGCTCAAAATTCGCTTGCGGAGCCGAATCGATTTCGGAGTCACCTCGACGTATTCATCGTCTTTAATGAACTCGAGTGACTGCTCGAGACTGAGCGTCGTGGGTGGTGTCAACTTCAGCGCATCGTCCGAGCCGGCGGCCCGCATATTCGTCGCCTGCTTCTTCTTGCACACGTTACATGTAATGTCCTCATTTTTGGGGCTTTCCCCAACGATCATGCCTTCATAGACTTCAACGCCCGGCCCAATAAACAACCGGCCGCGACTTTGAGCATTATAGAGTCCATATCCCGTCGCAGTCCCACTCTCATATACGACAATCGAACCGGTCGTGCGGTTTTCAATCTCACCCTTATAGGGTTCGTATCCATAAAAGACATGGTTCATGATACCGTTGCCGTTGGTGTCTGTTAGGAACTGCGACCGGTAACCGAGCAGGCCGCGCGCCGGAATCAAAAATTCTAGATGCGAGGCGCCCCCCTCTCTCGTTCCCATGTTTTTAATTTCAGCTTTGCGCCCTCCGAGCCGCTCCATAACGATGCCGACATACATTTCTGGCACCTCGATCATCAAAAGCTCTATCGGCTCTAAACGCGTCCCATTTTCTTCCTTATAAATTACGGTGGGGGGTGAAACCTGGAACTCATACCCTTGCCGGCGCATGGTTTCAATCAGGATGGAAAGGTGCAACTCACCCCTGCCCGACACCTTGAAGGTATCGGCCGAATCGGTCTCCTCGACCCGCAGGCTCACATTTGTTTCAACTTCTTTGAAGAGGCGTTCTCTTAAGTTCCTGGACGTAACAAATTTGCCTTCGCGGCCGGCAAAGGGCGAATTGTTGACCATGAAATTCATCGACAGCGTCGGTTCATCGATCTTAACGAATGGCAACGGTTCAATGTGCTCCGGGTCACAGGCCGTTTCTCCGATGTTCAAATCTTCAATGCCGGCTACCTGTATGATCTCCCCAAGGCCGGCGGACTGAATCTCTACTCTTTTGAGCCCCTCGGTTCTATAAAGCTTTGAAATCCGGACGCGCGACTGCGAGCCGTCACGATGGCATAAGACAGCACTCTGCCCGGCCTGCACTTTACCCCGTTCGACACGGCCAACACCGATGCGCCCGATATATTCGTCGCTTTCAATGTTCGAAAACAAAATTTGAAGCGGGCCATCGGGGTCCCCGCTTGGCGGGTCGATTTCCTTGACGATCGTTTCAAACAAGGGCTTTAAATCGGTTCCTTTTTCGTCGGCCTTCAGCGAAGCATAACCATCCCGTCCCGAAGCGTAAACGACGGGAAATTCCAGCTGATCGTCATCTGCGCCCAATTCGATAAACAAATCTAGGACTTCGTCAATCACTTCAGCAGGGCGCGCCATCGGGCGGTCAATTTTATTGACGACGACAATGGCCTTTTTCCCAAGGCTCAACGCTTTTTTGAGCACAAATCGGGTTTGCGGCATGCATCCTTCAAAAGCATCTACCAAAAGTAATACCCCGTCAACCATCATTAAAATCCGCTCGACCTCGCCGCCAAAGTCGGCGTGACCCGGCGTGTCGACAATATTGATGCGGATATCGCCATAGTGGACGCTGGTTGTTTTGGATAGAATCGTAATTCCGCGCTCGCGTTCAAGGTCATTCGAGTCCATCACGCGCTCGTCGACCTGCTCGTTGGTGCGGAAAGTCCCGCTTTGCTTGAGCAGTTGATCCACTAGCGTTGTTTTCCCGTGGTCGACGTGCGCGATGATCGCAATGTTTCTCAAATTTTCGATGGATGCCATAACGTCCCGTCCTTAAACTAAAAATCTTTCTCTCAAAATATATATTATAAATCGCTTTGCAAATCTTGTCAATGTTTGTCCCCCCTGCGATTTTAACGCCAAAGTATGAGGCTATTTTCCTTGCCATAAGCGCTGTCAGACGCTATAATGTCTTTGGATCATAAGGTCAAGCAAAAAACATAATTTGGAGGTAGCAATATGGATTCCTTTCATTTTTACGCACCGACTTATTTTGCATTTGGCAAAGAGAGTGAAAAGCAGACTGGCGCGCTTGTAAAGCGTTTTGGTGGCACGAAAGTGCTTTTGCATTACGGTGGCGGTTCCGTCAAACGCAACGGCGTGTTCGATGCTGTCGCGGCCTCCCTGCGGCAGGCTTCGATTCCCTTTGTCGAACTTGGGGGCGTCATGCCAAACCCGAGAAGCGGCCTTGTCTATGAAGGGATCGAACTCTGCCGCCGCGAACAGGTTGATTTTATCTTGGCGATTGGCGGCGGGAGCACCATCGATTCGGCCAAGGCCATCGCGGTCGGCGCGTTATACGACGGCGATTTCTGGGATTTCTATACCGGAAAAGCTGAACTCACACGGGCGCTTCCGGTCGGCACCGTATTGACCATCGCCGCGGCCGGGAGCGAGGGCTCACCGGATAGTGTCATCACGCATGAAAATGGGATGCTCAAACGTGCGGCGAGTAGTGATGAGATTCGCCCTAAGTTTTCTGTGCTGAATCCTGCTTTCACCTGCACGCTCTCCCCCTATCAGACGGCCTGCGGCATCACCGATATCATGGTGCATGTCTGCGAGCGGTACTTCACTAACACAAAAGACGTTGAAATCACCGACCGCCTCTGCGAAGGGATTTTAAAGGCCATGATTCATGAGGCGCCGAAGGTCATTCAAGACCCGAACGATTATGAGGCCCGCGCGAATATCATGTGGGCCGGCATGGTGGCCCACAATAACCTTTGCGGCGTCGGGCGCGCACAGGACTGGGCCAGCCACAAGCTGGAGCACGAGCTGTCCTCCCTCTATGATTGCGCGCACGGAGCAGGGCTTGCCGTCATGACACCGGCCTGGATGACCTACGTCTATCGGCATGATATCCCTCGTTTCAGCCAATTTGCTGTGCGTGTGTTTGGGGTTGAGATGGATTATGCCGATCCGGAGCGGACGGTTTTAGAAGGAATCGAACGGTTTAAAGCCTTCCTGCATTCCATCGGTATGCCCCTCACCTTTGCCGAACTCGGCGCAAAGGAATCAGATATTCCAAAGCTTGTAGAGGTTTTAGGTGCGGGAGACGCTCTGCCGATTGGCAATTTTGTCCCACTTTATGCAGAGGATGCGGCGGCAATTTACCGCTTGGCTTTATGAGTGCGAATTTTATCATCGAACCGGCCCGGCAGGTCCCGGTTGACGCAAAAGTCGACCTGTGTGTCGTCGGCGGCGGTTGCACCGGAGTGTTCGCCGCCGTCCGCGCCGCCCGGCTCGGCGCAAAAGTGGCTATTGTGGAGGCGACCAACGCATTCGGCGGCGTTGCGACCAACGGGCTTGTCAACATTTGGCACACCTTGATGGATATGGACGATCAAAATCAGATCATCGCAGGTCTCACGGATGAATTGCTGGATCGCCTGCGCCGCCGGCATGCGGTGGAAGATCGCCCTAATAGCCGATACAGCCGCTATATTTTGGATTCGCAGGAACTTAAAATCGAACTCGATCTGCTCATAAAGGAAATTAAAATCCTGCCTTATTTGCACACTCGTTACTGCGCACTACTCGCAGAGGATGACACGATCTCGGCGATTTTGATCGAGAATAAAGATGGCCGCCGCGCCATTGAAGCCGATTTTTTCATTGACGCGACGGGTGATGGCGATCTCGCGCGCGACCTTAAGATTCCATCCTTTGTGCATGCAAATCCCCAGCCGGCCACCTCCTGTTTTATAATGGAAGGTTTAACCGATCCAAAAAAATTAGGAGAAATCTATCGTGCGCACCATCAAGAATTTGGCCTTGCAGATGATTGGGGTTGGGATCAGCCACTTGCCTTTTCGGACCGTGTCAGTCTGCGGGCCGATACGCATGTCTTCGAACCCGCCTGCCACACCGCCCGCGCCCTGACCCGGGCGGAAATGGTGGGGCGAAATCAGGCCCGAGCCTTTGCCGAGCTGTTGCGCGCCTATGGCGATCCAAAAAATTCTTATCGCATTCTTGCCACCTGCGCTTACATAGGCATTCGTGAAACTGTTCACTATGAGACCTGTTTTAAAGCCTGCGAGATGCCGCTTTTGTTGGGGGAACGATACGACGATGCGATATTAAACGGCACCTACCGCATTGACATCCATCATGGCGATACGGGTGGTATCACCTTTAAAGAGCTCAATGGCCAAATGCAAACGTATTTTGGTCATGAGACCCGTTCGGTTTTCGGGAATTGGCGGAAAGAACTCGGTCTAGATGATCATTACGCCCTTTATTACCAGCTTCCCTTTGCCACCATTGTGCCGAAAAAACAAACAAACTTTATTGCCGTCGGCCGGATGTTGAACGCCGATCCAGGCGCTTTTGGCGCGCTCAGGGTCATGGTCAACTTAAATCAGTTGGGTGAAGCCGCAGGCGTAGCGGCTTATCTCTGCATGCAAAAGGGTCTTCCCATACAAAAATTGAATGGTGCCGAAGTCCGCGCGGTACTTCGCGCCGGTGGCTCAGCATAAAAAAAGAGGCCTATTGGCCTCTTTTATCTTTTTTTATTGAAGCATGCTCGAAATGCCATCACCAATGCTGTTGACGCCGCTGTTGACATCGCTTCCAATGTCCGACACCGTAGACTCCACTTTGGACACGACTGAATTATTGTTCGAGCTGTCAGAGTCTTTGTCATTGCTGTTTCCGCATCCGATTAAGGTCAGAAACAATGCGGATAACACAAGACCCATCGCGCCCAATTTTAACATGCGAGTTTTCATGGTTCTCCCCCTTTCCTTTCTGCCATTAGCTTTTGCAGAAATAAAGGGGTTATGCAAACAAAAATTTAAGCCTCATCGAGCATTTCTAAAAGGGCCGCTTCATCCAAAATTGGAACACCCAACGACTCGGCCTTTGTCCGCTTACTTCCCGCGTCTTCGCCTGCAACTACAAAACTGGTTTTTTTGGAAACGCTTGAAGTAACTTTGCCCCCCGCCTGTTCAATCAAAGCGGCCGCCGCCGCACGCGTATAATGCGGCAAAGTGCCAGTCAAGACAAACGTTTTCCCCGCCAAGCGGTCGCTTGTCTGGCGATCGCTTGATTTTAAATTCAAACCGAGCCGTCGGAATCGTTCAATGAGCGTTCGCGTTTGCGGCAAAGCAAAGAATTCAAAGGCCGATTCGGCCATGATTTCCCCAAATCCGTCAATGGCAGAAAAAGCCTCGACATCGGCCGCCAAGATTTCGTCCATATCGGCAAAATTCGCCTCCAAGAGTTGCGCGGCTTTTTGGCCGATATGTCGAATTCCGAGGGCAAAAATCAGACGGTAAAGTTCATTTTGTTTCGAGGCTTCAATGGCTGAAAGCAGGTTGTCGGCTGATTTTTCCCCCATTCGATCGAGTTTACATAACGCTTCCCGGTCTAAAGTATACAAATCGGCCGTGTGGCGAACAAGGCCTGAATCAACCAGTTGCTCCAAAACTGCCGGGCCGAGCCCTTCAATATCCATCGCATCGCGCGAAGCGAAATGAATTAGATGGCGCAAAATCTGCGCCGGACATTCCGCGTTGGTGCACCGAACAACCGCTTCACCTTCCTCGCGGTAGACCTTCGCGCCGCAGGATGGGCAAATTTTGGGCATCTCAAAAGCTTCGGAATCAGGATTGTGCTTTACGACCGAAACAACCTCCGGGATGATGTCACCCGCTTTGCGAACCAAGATCGTATCCCCGATGCAAATGGATTTTTCGCGAATAAAATCCTCATTGTGCAATACGGCGCGGCTGACCGTCGTACCGGCCAGCTGGATCGGCTCGAAGCAGGCTGTCGGTGTCAAAGCCCCCGTGCGGCCGACATTGATTTCTATATTTTTTAAAATCGTCTGCTTTTCTTCGGGCGGGTATTTATAGGCAATCGCCCATTTTGGGAATTTTGAAGTGCTACCAAGCAATTGGCGCGTCGCAAAATCGTCGACCTTGACGACGGCGCCGTCAATATCAAACCCTAGATTGCCCCGGCGGTCGCCGATCTTTTGAATCTCTTTGATCGCTTCTTCCATCGTATTGCAACCGGTATAAAACGGCAAAGTATGGAATCCGAGGGATTTTAAAAAGTCCAGTGAAGCAATGTGGCGCTCCAAATTTTTCCCGTCAATGGCCTGCACATTGAATACAAATATGTCCAATTCACGTTCGGCCACAACCTTTGGATTCTTTTGCCGCAACGAACCGGCCGCGGCATTCCGTGGATTTTTGGCGGGCGCTTCCTCAAGTAGCTCTTGCCGCCGCACCAGGCGCAAAAAGCTCTCCCTCGACATGAACACCTCGCCACGCACCTCAAGATGTCCTAAAAAGTCAATTCTTTTTGGAATCGATTTAATTTGAAGCAGATTCGCCGTAACATCTTCGCCGGTTACGCCGTCTCCCCTTGTCGAACCCCGGACAAACGTTCCATTTTCATATTCGAGCGAAACCGATAAGCCGTCAATTTTGGGCTCTACAGAATAGGTGGCGTCGGGTGCAATTTCGCGCACCTTTCGGTCAAAGGCCTCTAATTCTTCAAAACGGAAAGCGTCCTGCAGGCTTTCCATTTTTACGGCATGAACGACTGGCTGGAACAAATTTTTGATTGCACCGCCAACGGTTTTTGTGGGCGAATCGGGTTTTGCAAGATCCGGGAATGCTTCCTCCAAATCGCAAAGCTCGCGCAATAGCCGGTCATATTCATAGTCCTCAATTTCAGGTGCGTCTTCTAGATAGTATTTCCGGTTGTGATACCGAATCAGTTGTGATAATTCCTCTATCCGCTTTTCCGCTTCGCTGTGTTTCATAATTCCTCCTGTTTTCTAACTAACCGACCGAAGCACCGTAGTCAAAGATGTCGCCGACAATATCTTCTCTATCGTCATCAAAGACATACGTATAAGCCTCTGGCACTTTACCGACAATTACCGTCTGGGCAACGATAAAAGAGGTCTTGACCTCGCAAGTCTTTCGGTAAAGCGGCATCACAATATGCGCCTGTGCGCCCACCTCGACGACGATTTGATGCAGTGTCTGATTGATTCCCGCAGATTCAAAGTGGCTTCTAAAATCCGACAGGATCGTACCTGTAATATCCATGTTAAACGTGATTGTGGGTCCCATACCCCATAAAAATTCATTTTCAAGCAAACTTCCAAGCGGGACCTCTATTTTCAATTTCTCTTTGCTGGCCAGCAATTTGGATATTTCTGTGGTGATCTGGGCTTTTAGTTGGTTTACTAGAACCGTGTCAATTTCCAAAGCGCTGACAATATTATCATCTCCGCGCGTAACCTGCACAATATCCTGGTAAGTAATTCCATTTTCCTTCATAATCTCGAAGACCGCTTGATTGGCGGTATCCGACATAACGGTCTCAGCCATCGATTTGGCGTAAACAAAAATGATAGAGTGCAACCCGCTCATACAATACCATGTAATTGACACAAAAAGCAAAAGAACTGCAGTCAAAATGACAATGCGCCTGCGCCCCTTTTGGCGGCGCTTTTTTCGAAATTTTGGCTTTTTTTTCATAAAACACCCGCCTCCCGTATTCCATTTTACGGGAAGCGGGTGTTTTCGGTGAATTCTTAAAGTCTGTCTTTTGCGATAAAGGTGATAGCTTCTGCGACCTTTTCAATGCCAAGTGCGCCGTTGACGCATAAATCATAAGAAGTGGCGACACCCCATTTGTTATCAGAAAAATAATTATGGTAACTCGCCCGCTTTTTATCGGTGCGACGAATGGTAACAGCCGCTTCGTCATGCGAAATGTGCTCATATTCGCTGACGCGCCGGATGCGGTAATCAAAGTCAGCATGGACAAAGACCGATAGCAGGTTTTTATGGTCGCGCAAAATGCTGTCGGCGCAACGACCGACAATCACGCAAGGCTCTTTTTCCGCCATTTCTTTGATGACTTCGCACTGCACAGAAAAGACCTTGTCGACAATTGGCATTTCAGGCATACCCGTAAAAGAATTCCCATAGGAGTAGGCTCCTAAAGATAAGGAATATAAAAAGCTGTTGGTCGGCTTTTCATCATAATCCTGCAGAATTTCCTTATTGATGCCGCTTTCTTTTGCGGCGATATTGATCAGTTCTTTGTCGTAGAAAGAGATTCCTAGCTTTTCAGCCACAAGACGCCCAATGTCTCGGCCGCCGCTTCCGTATTGACGCCCAATCGTAATAACTAGATTGCTGTTTGCCATAACATTCACCGAATCCTTTCTACTGGCATTCTATTTTGTTAAAACAATTAAGTTCTTGTTTATTATATCACAATATTACCACATTTTCAATTCCACTGCTTGACTTTTTTTCAGGAATCAAGTAGAATAACCAGTGCGGCCATATCGGTCAATCTTTTGCGGGCGTGGCGGAATTGGCAGACGTGCTAGACTTAGGATCTAGTGCCTTTGGCGTGCAGGTTCAAGTCCTGTCGCCCGCACCATAAGAGGGCACTAAAAAAGATGCCTAAGCGAAAAAACCTCGATTTTATCGAGGTTTTTTCGCATTTTCAGGGCAAGTTTTTCAGCATAGATTCTATAGATGCCAAACGGCAAAAATCCTATACTGACAGGACTTGAACCCACAAATAGCAAAAATCACACCGAAAGGCGTATGGAAAGTTAAAATCC
>CASFAP010000096.1 GCA_949292695.1 uncultured Eubacteriales bacterium
CCGCACCGTGTCGTCGTGCGAAGTGAGTGAGGGTGCCATATGGCAAAACGAGCATCTTTGTATGGCCTGCTTTTAGCGGTCAGTTTGTTATTTGGATATGTAGAGACCCTTGTAAGCCCCTTTATTCCCATTCCAGGCGTGCGCATTGGCCTGGCCAATGCGGTCGTGATGTTGCTTCTTTTGTATGGAGATGCGCCGGGCGCGGTCGGCGTCAACCTGACAAGGGTGGGGTTGTCGGCATTATTGTTCGGGAATTGGTTCCGTTTTTTATTTTCTCTCGCCGGGGCTGTGAGTAGCCTTGTCATCGTGCTGTTATGTAGGAAAAGTCGCCGCTTGGGAACGGCGGGGCTCAGCCTGCTCGGTGGTGTGGCGCATAACCTAGGGCAGTGGGCTGTCGCTTCGCTATGGTTATCAAATGGGATTCTTTATTTGTTGCCGCCCTTGATCGCGGCCGGCGCGCTTGCGGGCTTTTTAGTTGGCCTAGCGGCCGATGGTGTAAAACGTGTACTGCCGAAAAATATTTTTTAATTCAGGCTTTTTATTTATACAACAATCATGTATAATAATTGCAGTAGATCAAATGTATGAGGCCGTCTGGTGTACTCAAAGATAGAGCGCTTAGAATGACGTGTTACGATCGCGCCGAGCGGCGATTGCATAAAAAGCATAGGAGAATGGAAATGTGTGGATTTGTAGGATTTACCAATCAGGTGGCCGATGACGGATCGGTGTTAAAGGTCATGATGGACAAAATTGCCCATCGCGGTCCGGATTCCGAGGGGCAATATGTCGACGAGGCGATTTGCCTCGGCTTTCGGCGGTTGAGCATCATCGATTTGGCCGAGGGAGATCAGCCGATTTTCAACGAGGATGGGACGAAGGTCCTTTTGTTCAACGGAGAAATCTATAATTTCCCCGATTTGCGGCAACAGCTGATTGCATTGGGGCACACCTTCCGCACCAAAACCGACAGCGAAGTGCTCATTCACGGCTACGAAGAGTATGGCCCGGAACTTGTCTCCAAATTGCGCGGCATGTTCGCCTTTGTCATTTGGGATAAGACGACGCGCACCTTGTTCGGCGCCCGGGACCCGTTTGGGATCAAGCCGTTTTACTATGCGACGATGGACGGCACGTTTCTGTTTGGCTCGGAAATCAAGGCGTTTTTGCCGCATCCGGCCTTTCAAAAAGAACTAAACGAGCAGGCGCTCGAGCATTATCTATCCTTTCAATATTCGCCTACCAAAGAGACCTTTTTTAAAAACGTTTATAAATTGATGCCGGCGCATTATTTTATTTGGCGGGATGGCAATATGGAGCAGACGCGTTATTGGCGCCCGCAGTTCCAGGCCGAGGACGGAACCTTGGAATTTTATGCCGATCAGGTCGACAAAACGTTGCGTGAATCTGTCACGGCCCATAAAATCAGCGATGTCGAGGTGGGTTCTTTCCTTTCAAGCGGCATTGATTCGAGCTATATTGCGGAGGCCGCCAAGGTCGACAAGACCTTTACCGTCGGCTTTGAAAGCGACGGCGACCGATACAATGAAATCCATTTTGCTAAGGAATTTGCCGACACCGTCGGCGTTGAAAATATCAGTAAAGTGATCACACCGGAAGAATATTGGGGTGAGTTCCCCCATATTCAGTATCATATGGACGAGCCTCTGGCTGACCCAGCCGCCGCGGCGCTTTACTTTGTCTCGGGCTTGGCCTCAAAGTATGTAAAGGTGGTAATGTCGGGAGAGGGGGCCGACGAGCTCTTTGGCGGCTATCGGATTTATCAAGAACCCATCACCTTGACGGCCTACGACCGCTTGCCCTTTTTCCTGCGCCGCATCATCGGCAAAATTGCGGAACACCTGCCGCAAAAGCACGGCATCAACTATCTTGTTCGCCGGGGCAAAACGGTCGAAGAGCGTTTTATCGGTAATGCCTATATTTTTAACGAGAAGGAGCGCAAAAAGCTCTTAAAACGGCCAACGGGCGCCATCAGCCCAAAGCTCCTCTGCGAGGCCTATTACCGCGAGGTGGAAGACAAGGATGTCATCACCCGAATGCAGTATTTGGATATTAATCTATGGCTGATGGGAGATATTCTGTTAAAGGCCGATAAGACCAGCATGGCGCATTCCTTGGAATTGCGCGTGCCTTTCCTCGATAAGATGGTGATGGAACTAGCGCAAAAAATCCCAACCAACTGCCGTGTCAACACCGTGACGACAAAATTAGCGCTTCGCAAGGCGGCTGAAAAAACATTGCCAAAACGGACTGCTACAAAAGACAAGCTCGGGTTCCCAGTGCCGATTCGCGTCTGGCTAAAAGAGGATCAGTACTATGAAAAGGTCCGCGCGGCGTTTGAGAGCGAGACGGCAAAGCAGTATTTCCAAGTGCCGGAGTTGTTGCGGCTTCTTGACCGCCATCGGGCCGGAAAAGAGGATGCCAGCCGGAAAATCTGGACCGTCTATACTTTTCTTGTTTGGCATTCGCAATATTTTGGCGCGTAAATCATAATTTTTGTTTGCCGTGACATACTAATTCTGAACTTTGAAAGCAGGGAGGTTTTAGGATGAACAGCAAAAAAGGAAGCGCCGCCAGCTTTGCGAAGGGCGTCGGTGCCGGCATGGCCGCCGGTGCGGTCCTGGCAACAGTCGGCCGCATGGTGATGCACAAGAATGAGCACCACATTTCCAAAGGCACGAGCAAGGCAATGCGTGCAGTTGGCGATTTTGTAGACGGAATTCAGACCATGATTAAATAACTAGAAATACACCCTTCCCCGGGTGTATTTCTCTTACATAAGATAAGGAGTAAATATGATTCAATTCGAATTGCGCCCTTGGCGCCAGGAAGATGCCGCGAGCATTGCGCAGTATGCTGGTAACTCGAAGATTGCCGCCAATCTCCGCGATGTGTTCCCGCACCCCTACGCCCTTTCCGACGCAGAAGAATACATTCGCGATTGCATCGCAAACGAGGGCGGCGCGCAGATCTGCCGCGCTATCGCCATCGAGGGGAAAGCGGCCGGTAGCATTGGTGTTTTTATAAAAAGCGATGTTTACCGCAAAAGCGCCGAAATTGGATACTGGCTGGCGGAACCCTATTGGGGGCAGGGAATTATGTCCCGCGCCGTTCGGCAAATTTGCGAACTGGCCTTTTCTCAGTTTGACATCATTCGGATTGAAGCCGAACCTTTCGCTCATAATACCGCTTCCCGTCGCGTGCTCGAAAAGGCCGGATTTGTGTTAGAAGGGACCAAGCGAAAATCGGTCTATAAAAATGGCCGGCTCCATGACAGTTGCATCTATGCGCGGTTGAAAGAATGCGATTAAAGCTAGCCACATTATGATGATTGATAAATTGAAAAGCCGCCCGAAACCGGGCGGCTTTTTTCGTTATGGATTCTTAGCAGCAGCAGTCGTCACGACCACGATCGCAGCCGTCGTTTCCGCAGCAGCAGAGAAGCAGAACAACCAGGATCAGAACCCAAGTGCAGCTGTTACCGCCAAAAATGCTGTTACACATATCGCCAACCTCCTTTCGTGCCTTCAACCCATACTATGTCGCATTCGAAAAAAGCGTTCCTTGTCCTTTTGAAAAGGAAAACTGGAAAAAAGTAAAAAAATTTTTGTGTTGGGTATTGACTTTCCCTGACTTTGTGTTATACTAATAGTCAGGAAAAGTCAAAAAAAGGAGTAAATTCCATGAGAATGAGCGATATCATTACACAGCAAATCCTCCGATTGCTGGATGAATCAGATCAAAATATGGCTGAAATCCAGCGCAATGAATTGGCTGGGCAGATCGGTTGTGTTCCGAGCCAAATTAATTATGTGCTATCTTCCCGTTTTACACCAGAGCATGGTTATCTGATCGAGAGTCGGCGCGGTGGCGGCGGATATATCCGTATTACAAGGATTCAGCTTGACCGATCCTCGGCGATTATGCACATTGTCAACTCTATTGGCGACGCGATTGATCCGATGGCGGCGCGCGTTGTAATTGAAAACAGCGCCCATGCGGGCATCCTAAAGGAAGAAGCCGCGCGGCTGATGACGGCGGCTGTTTCGGCGACTGTGATGCGCGAGGTGCCGCCGGGCCGAAAGGATCGCGTTCGTGCGGCTATTTTGAAACAAATGTATCTCAAATTACTTTGAAAGAAGGTTTTGTTATGCTGTGTGAAAACTGCGGAAAGCATCCGGCGACGACCCATATCCACACGATGGTAAACGGAGTCTCTACCGAAAAAAACCTCTGCGGCTACTGTGCCGCACTGCTTGGATATCATAAATTCGGCCCGAGTAGCATCAGTAATCTCCTGTCTTCGATGTTTGGTGAGATCGCTGAAACTGGCACACCACCCGAGACCAAACGTTGCAGTGTTTGTGGCGCAAGCTTTTCGGACATTGTGGAAACCGGTAAAGTTGGCTGTTCGGCCTGCTATGAAACCTTTTACGAACAATTATTACCCTCTCTCAAACGGTTGCATGGGAGCATCCATCATGTCGGCAAGACGCCGGAACCGACCGATCTTATTGTCCATAAGCCGGATAAACTGGCCGAATTGCAACAAAAGCTCAAAGAATTAATTGAGAAGGAAAACTTTGAAGAGGCCGCTGTGGTCCGCGATCAGATTAAGGCCTTCGAAGAGGAGGGAAAAGAGCATGAGTAGCTGGTACAAACAGCGCGGGAAGGAAGACGATATCGTCGTCAGCACCCGCATTCGCATTGCCCGCAATCTTGTTGGAATTCCTTTTCCTGGGCGAATGAATGATCTTCAGCGCGACGAAGTCAACCGCCAGGTGCGAGACGCCGTTGCCAAGGGGAGCAATTCGTTTGCGGAACAGCTTCAATATATCGATATGGAATCGGTCCCCGAAGCCGAAGCATATGCGATGGTCGAGCGGCATATGATTAGCCCTGCCTTTGCCGAAAGAAAAGCGCATCGTGCATTGTTGCTTTCACGCGACGAATCGATTAGCATTATGCTAGGGGAAGAGGACCACATCCGAATTCAGGTGATCCGACCGGGTCTGGCGCTCGACGAGGCCTATGAGGTGGCCGATCAAGTAGACCGATTGCTTTGCCAGCATTTAAAGATTGCTTTTGATCCTAAAATTGGATTTTTGACAGAGTGCCCTACGAATCTTGGAACTGGATTGCGCGCGTCGGTCATGTTGCATCTGCCGGTTCTCGAAGAGAGCGGCGAAGTGGCGGCGTTGACCGAATCTGTCGGGAAAATCGGTCTGACAGTACGCGGAATGTATGGCGAAGGGAGCCGTTCTGCGGCTTCGCTTTATCAGCTTTCCAACCAAATTACGCTAGGAATTTCGGAACATAATGCAATCGAAAACTTAAAAACCATCACCATGCAACTTGTGGAGCGAGAGCGCGCGGCCCGCACTGCCTTGCCCAAAATTCAGTTAGAGGATGCAGTCTGGAGGGCTTATGGCTTATTGGCAAATCAACGCATCCTCTCGAGTGAAGAAATGATGAAACACTTATCTTGGATTAAATTGGGGGTGAGTATGGGCATATTAAACCTGGACCCAACTCTGCCCATTTCATTGTTAATTGAGGGGCAACCTGCGATGTTGCAAAAAACGTATGGGATTATGACGCCTGCAGACCGAGATATCAACCGGGCGGGCATGATTCGTGAACGACTGCGTTAAGGAGGAATCAATATGAGATACAATTTTAACGGTTTTACAGAAAAGGCAAACGAAGCTTTGAACCATGCCATTCATTCGGCGGAAGAGATGGGGCATACCTATGTCGGGAGCGAGCATTTGCTATTAGGGCTTTTAAAAGTCGGAAGCGGCGTTGCCGCTAGCGTGCTTGCCAAACGCGACATCACAGCCGATAAACTGGAGGCGCTCATGCGCCAGACCATTGGCGTCGGGACGCCAACGCAACTGACGCCGGAAGATCTGACGCCGCGCGCAAAGCGTGTCGTTGAGGTGGCGGTATCGGGGGCTAGGAGCCTTGGCAAAAAGTTCGTCGGTACAGAGCACTTATTGATCGGCATTTTGAGTGAAGGCGACAACTACGCCGTTCGCTTTTTGGAAGAGCTGGGCGCTGATCCTGGCGCCCTTACGAATGAGGCCCTAGCCGCATCCGGCATGGACGGCGACGCGGCGTCGGCAGGCGCGGCAGGGGATAAAATGAAGAATTCCAAGACGCCGACACTCGAAAAGTTCGGGAGGGATTTGACCGCTGAGGCCAAGGCGGGGAAACTGGACCCTGTCATTGGGCGAAGCCAGGAGATTGAACGGGTGATCCAGATTTTGTGCCGCCGCACCAAAAACAATCCTTGCTTGATCGGTGAACCAGGTGTCGGCAAAACCGCGATCGCTGAAGGATTGGCAATGAAAATTGCCAGTGGCGAAGCGCCGGAGCTTTTGCGCGACAAGCGCCTAATTGCCTTGGATCTGACCGGCATGGTGGCCGGGACAAAATACCGTGGCGACTTTGAAGAGCGGATAAAAGCCGTTATCGATGAGGTTTCGTCGGCCAAAGATATCATTCTCTTTATTGATGAAATCCACACCATAATCGGCGCGGGTTCCGCCGAAGGCTCAACCGATGCCGCCAATATTTTGAAACCCTCTTTGGCGCGCGGTGAGTTCCAGGTCATTGGCGCGACAACCATCAGCGAATACCGCAAAAATATTGAAAAGGACGCGGCGCTTGAACGCCGATTCCAGCCGGTTCAGGTCAATGAGCCGAGTGAGGCCGATGCGATCCTGATTTTAAAGGGCCTTAGAGACCGCTATGAGGCGCATCATAAGGTCCGTATTACCGACGAAGCGATCAAGGCCGCTGTCGAATTGTCGGCGCGGTATATCACAGACCGGTTTTTGCCGGATAAAGCAATTGACTTGATCGACGAGGCCGGTAGTAAGGTGCGGTTGCGCGTCTTTACTGCACCGCCAGATCTGCGCAAACTCGAAGAAGATTTAAAACGGGTTGACGCTGAGAAAAATGAAGCAATCAATGCGCAGGACTTTGAAAAAGCCGCCGAGTTGCGGGATAAGGAACGTAGCCTTAACGAGCAACTCTCCGCCCAGCGCGACGCCTGGGAAAAGGATAATTCGCATCGCGCCGGCGAAGTCACGGCGGAAGAAATTGCCAGCATTGTCTCGGAGTGGACCGGTGTTCCAGTGACCCAATTGACCGAGGCCGAGAGCGAGCGGCTTTTGAAGATGGAAGAGGTGCTTCACAAACGTATCGTCGGGCAGGATGAGGCCGTCAAGGCGGTTTCGAAGGCCATCCGCCGCGGGCGTGTCGGCCTCAAAGATCCGAAGCGGCCGATTGGTTCTTTCCTCTTTTTAGGCCCGACAGGTGTCGGCAAAACCGAGCTTTGCAAGTCTCTTGCTGAGGCCATGTTCGGCAGTGAAAATGCGATGATCCGCTTTGACATGTCGGAATATATGGAGAAACATACGGTCTCCCGCCTTGTCGGTTCGCCGCCGGGATATGTAGGGTATGAAGAGGGCGGCCAATTAACCGAGAAGGTTCGCCGGACACCTTATTCGGTCGTTCTCTTCGACGAAATTGAAAAAGCGCATCCGGATGTTTTTAATATCCTGCTTCAGATTTTGGAGGATGGCATCCTAACCGATTCTCAGGGGCGCAAGGTCGATTTCAAAAATACCGTGATCATTATGACCTCGAACATCGGAGCCCGCCTGATTACCGATAAAAAATCGGCTTTTGGCTTCGGCGCCGACACTTCTGAAAACAGCAAAAGCGATGCTGAAATCAAGGAAGCGGTGATGGGCGAACTCAAGCAGGCTTTCCGCCCTGAGTTCTTAAATCGCGTAGATGACATCATCGTGTTCCACAAGCTGACTCATGACGACATCGTCGAGATCGCCGGACGTATGCTTACACAATTGAAAGAACGTCTGGCGGCGCTCGAAATTCAGGTCGAATTCGACGATTCTGTGAAAGAGGCCGTCGCCGAGGCTGGATTCGACCCGGTATACGGTGCTCGCCCCCTGCGCCGCGCCATCCAGACCAACGTAGAGGATGCCTTCAGCGAAAAAATGCTGGATGGTAGCATCAAAAAGGGCGATACCGTCATTTGCCGGTATCAAAATGGCGCCTACAGCTTTGAACCCAAAAAAGATTAAATTGGATGCCAGAAGAACTTCACTGCTATGAAAATTTAGGGAAAAAGGCCTGTTTTATCAGGCCTTTTTTCTATTTGCTGTTTTCGGGCAGAATCCCCCTGGTCTGCTAGGCAAAGGCTCGCGGGCGTTCGACCATCGGCGAGCCTTTGCCAACGCCCTCTGGCTCTGTAGTGGAATGCTTCTGGTTTTAGCAAAGAAAACGCTTAGACAAAATTATAAATCAGAAAAACCGCCTTGGGATTTCCCCAAAAAAGTTTTTTGAAGAAGCGTAGGTTTCAAAACATTGAAGCTATCAGGAAGTGAGTTTGACCCGTTCGCCGGTTGCTACAGAAAAACCGGTTGTTCGTTTTCATCCAAGGCCGGTATATTCCAGCCCGCCCGAGCCTATCTTCTGTTAAGCTGATGGTTTTGATGTTGTTTTCGAAGGGGCTAAAAAGCCTGGTTAGCATCCAATGTACTGATTTTAATCACTATAATAAATTGACTTGGGCCCCGTATAATAATTTCGGGGTGAGAGAATGCCGATTTCCTATCGTCCGATGCTCCGTTATATGAACCGTTATAATATTTCGTTTTACTATTTGGCAAATGAAGGTATTGATGCGCAAACCCTGCAACGAATTCGGCAAGATAAACCGATTACAACCGAAACACTGGGGAAGCTTTGCCGGATCTTAAATTGCCAACCTGGCGATTTGATTGAATACGTGCAAGATTCTGAACAAAAGATAGACTGAGAAAGGCGCCTTAAATGGGGCCTTTCGTTTTTTTATAAAATATATCTAGTATTGCAAAAGATCAACTCTATTATCGGGCGTAAAGGTATTTGCAATATTAAAGTTGCTTCTTGCACTTTAACGCTAAAAATAGTATAATTAAAATGTATGTTTGAGGCTTCCTTTCCAATACTATCAGTATTGGAGGAATTGATCATGAAAGAGGAAGAAACAAAAGATAATTCGCAGGAAAATAACGATCAAAACAGCGCTTCGCCGGAGCTCGAACAAATCAAAGACTTAGGGTCGATAACGGCGCGTAAGGGCAAGCACATCATTCATTGCCTCACTATTATTGGCGAGATTGAAGGGCATATCATCTCTCCTGCGCAGAATAAGACGACGAAATATGAGCATGTCATTCCGCAACTCGTCGCAATCGAAGAAGATCCTGAAATCGAGGGACTACTCATTATTCTCAATACGGTCGGCGGTGACGTCGAGGCGGGATTAGCCATTGCGGAACTGATTGCGGGTATGCATAAGCCGACGGTATCGTTGGTTTTGGGTGGTGGGCATTCCATTGGCGTGCCGCTGGCCGTGGCGGCCAAAAAGTCCTTTATTGTGCCTTCGGCCACGATGACCATCCACCCTGTCCGCATGACGGGGCTGGTTTTGGGTGTGCCGCAGACCCTCAATTATTTTGCGCGGATGCAGGACCGCATTACAAATTTTGTCACTATGAATTCTAGAATTACCGCCGACCGTTTTACGACACTTATGATGAACACCGGCGAGCTTGTAACCGATGTCGGAAGTGTATTGAATGGCGAGATGGCCGTAGCCGAAGGGCTCATTGACGAACTGGGAGGCTTGAGCGATGTTGTGGAGTGCCTCTACCAGATGATAGAACAACATTCTGAATCAAAATCGGACGAGAAAACAGAATAAAGCTTAGTATAGATTCACCGGGCCCGGGTCCCGGTACATAGGAGGAATTTCATGCCAGCCAAAAAACGTGGGCGGCCGAAAAAACCGGCTACGGCGACGAAAATTGTCCAATCGAAAACGCATGAGCTCAGCGCCGCCAGAAGGCAGGTCATCTCGATTTTGCTATTTGCAGTCGCGATTTTCTTAATGTGTGTTGTCCTAATTGAGGGGCAGAATGCTTGGCTTGCGTTACATAATTTCATGTTTGGTGTGTTTGGGCTTTGCGCCTATATCTGGCCGCTCTTTTTAGGGCTGGTTGCGGTTTTGTGCGCGCTCGACCGGCTGTACGGATCGGTCTGCACGAAGATTATAGAAGCGAGTGTTTTCGTCGTTTTAGTGGGAGCGGCGATCGATATTTTTTCGGTGCATGCCGAGACCGAGACTTTTTTTGCCTATTTGTCAGACGCTTATACGACCGGTATGACGGTCAAAGGCGGCGGCTTTTTAGGTGCACTTTTTGGGCATCCTCTGTATTTGTTGTTCGGTAAAACCGGAGCTGGAGTAACGATCTGCCTGCTATTGTTTGTGTTTGCGATGCTCATAACCGGTACAACATTAGTTGCCTTTTTCCGCGCCGTTGTCCGGCCAGTTCAAAAAATGGAACGGCATGCGGAAGCTGTTTATGAGGATCGCCAAGAGCGAAAAGTAGCGCGCCGCCAGCAGAAAGAAGCCGAGCTTGTTTCGGTGCCGAAACTCGATATTGATATTCCGGTGGATGATATTCCGGAAGAGCGGCCGGTTGTTGCGGAGGATTTAAGCGATAAGCAACGCCGCGTTGTCGAAGCGTATCGAGGTGTTGAGACCGAGGCAACGGTCGAGCTGGAACCTAGCAAACCGGCAGAGGGCGAATCGCAGGGCGTGGAGGAAGCGCTCAAGGTAGCCAGCGCCGAAAAAAAGGGTAAGGCAAAGCCTGCCGAAGAACCCGCCACGAATTATGTGCCGGGGAGCGGAATTGTTATCACCGAAGGTGATGGTTATCGATACCCACCCTTGAGCTTACTAAAAGAGCCGACCCATCCGGCAGGGGAGTTGACAAGCTCAGAGCTTGACCATACTGGAACAAAGTTGGTCGAAATTTTACGTAGCTTCGGGGTAGAAACAAAAATAGTCGATATCAGCCGGGGACCAACCGTTACCCGCTATGAGTTGCAACCGAGCGCCGGCGTTAAAATCAGCAGAATTACCGGTTTGGCGGACGATATTGCCTTGAATCTAGCGACCGCAGGCGTCAGAATAGAGGCGCCGATTCCCAACAAGGCCGCCGTCGGCATTGAAGTGCCGAACAAACACAATAATATAGTTTGTGTCAGGGAAATATTGGAGTCCCCGGCCTTTATCGGAGCGAAAAGCAAGCTGACGATCGCATTGGGCCGGGATATTGGCGGAAACGCTGTTGTGACCGACATCGCGAAAATGCCGCACGGTCTCATCGCGGGCGCGACGGGTTCGGGTAAATCTGTCTGCATTAATTCGATTATCATTAGCCTGCTATATAAGGCGACGCCCGATGAGGTCAAGCTTTTAATGATCGACCCGAAGGTGGTCGAGTTAGGCGTTTATAATGGCATTCCGCATCTGCTCGTTCCGGTCGTTACCGATCCGCGTAAGGCGGCAGGTGCGCTTGGATGGGCCGTTACGGAAATGGAGCGGCGCTATCAGCTGTTTGCTGAACATAATGTCCGCGATCTTGTGGGTTATAACCGATTGGCCGCGCGTGGGGATGGTATGATCGCAATGCCGCAGATTGTCATTATCATCGACGAGTTGGCCGATCTGATGATGACAGCGCCCAACGAAGTAGAGGATTCGATTTGCCGCATTGCGCAAAAGGCGCGCGCTGCGGGAATGCACTTGATTATAGCCACCCAACGTCCGAGTGTTGATGTCGTGACGGGGCTGATTAAGGCCAATGTTCCAACTAGAATTGCTTTTGCCGTTTCTTCGCAGGTCGATTCGAGAACCATCCTCGACGTCGGAGGCGCCGAAAAGCTATTAGGGCGCGGCGACATGCTTTTTAGTCCTTTAGGCGCGACAAAATCAAGCCGTGTGCAGGGCTGTTTTGTCAGCGATGATGAGGTAGAAGCTGTCGTCGAATACATCAAAGGGGACCACACTTCAGATTATGACGAAGAGGTCATGCATGAAATTGAGCGTCAGGCCGCTATTGAGAAAAAGGCGAAATCCGGCCTCCCGGAAGATGGGCCGGACGACGATCCGATGCTCAATCAGGCGATTGAAGTTGTGGTTGACGCCGGACAAGCTTCGACGTCACTGTTGCAACGCCGGTTAAAACTCGGCTATGCGCGTGCGGCGCGACTTATCGATGAAATGGAAACCCGCGGAGTCGTGGGGCCTTATGAGGGCTCGAAGCCCCGTCAGGTTCTCTTGACAAAAGCGCAACTTTTGGAGCGGCAAGCCAGTGAAGAATCGTAATGCCTTTCGGTTGCCGAACATTTCACGGAAATGGTTGATCCTATCGCTTGCGTTATGCGTTTGTTTGGTATCGGCCTTACTATCGCTTCTTGAAACAAACCATGGGTTTACACTTTTTGCAAAAAGGTCAAATGATTCCAATGCTGAGTTTATGCGTGTGATCGACATCGGCGAGGGAGATGCAATTTTATTTTGTAGCGGTGGCCAGACCGCCCTGGTCGATGCTGGCGATAACCTCGACGGCGGCATGCGGATTGTGGAAAAGTTGCAGACCTATGGTATTCAAAAAATCGATTTAATGATTGCCACTCATTTGCATGCCGACCATATCGGTGGGATGGACGATGTGCTAAAGTATTTTGAGGTCGACCAGTTGATTTTGCCAGGCTTTTTGGATTCTGACGCCGCGGACGGATATGCAGTGCGGGATATTTTGAAAGTAACAGAGCAGGCAGATATTGAGTTGCGGTCTCCAGAGGTAGGTATGGAATTTGAGATTGGGCGGTTCCATTTGCGTATCCTTGCCTATGACGCTTTGGCGGATTCGATTAACAATCGTTCGCTCATTCTCAAAGTAACCTATGATCAGGTTCAAATTCTGCTGACTGGTGACGCAGAGCGTCAACTGGAACAACAATTGATTGACGAAGGAATCGATTTGACTTGTGATATATTGAAAGTTGCGCATCATGGAAGCGCTACTTCGTCGTCAGAAGCCTTTTTGCGGGCGGCTAGACCGAAATGCGCGATTATTTCGTGTGGGATTGATAATTCCTATTCCCATCCCGATACAGAAGTTGTGAGTCGGCTGGAAAAGCGGCATGCGACTGTTTACCGTACGGATCTGCAGGGGGATATTACGGTTTATCCAAAAGATCACGGCGCGCATATCTTGCCTGAAAAGAAAACCCAATAATTGGACTTTTGATTTCGCCTTTTAAAAACGCGTTTCTG
>CASFAP010000097.1 GCA_949292695.1 uncultured Eubacteriales bacterium
TTGCGCACGATATTTCCCTTAATGACGATCATTTCATCCATTTTATCATGCGACAACCCTGTAACCGTAACCGGACCGGTTTCTTTTATAACCTGTAATCCGCAGGGCAGTTCAGGGATTTCAAAGTATGGATAGATGTTCACATCATCCAATTGTTCGCTTGCATAGGTATGCTTCCTGGGAGAGGTGCAGTGGGAAACAAACAGCGTGTTGTCCTCGGGGAAAAGATAGGGGTTGAGCATAAACACGGGCGAAGCGGTGGCATAGCTGACGATGAGCATATTCATCATTGTCGTAATGTCGGCTTCGCAGGTGGACACTATTCCCTCGTCATTCAGTTTTGACAACGCATAACAGGCGGTACTGTTGCAACCGGTATGTACGACAGAGTATACGCAATTCACCGTAAATGCGTCGGCGCCATAAGTTTGGATCAGATCTTTAAACACATGATACATCTTTTCGCTTTTTTCCGTGTCCTGATCTTGGCGGGTACGGTCGTTGGCTACTTCTTTCAAAATTTGGCCCTTTTCAAACGCCTTGTCCCAATTGTTGTAGAGTTCCAAAAATTTTTCGGAGCTGATTTGACGAAAGGTGATTCCGAATTTGGCCTGTAAGGCACGGATTATCTCATATCCCCAGTTCCAGGAGTGGAACGGCTCGTGCATCGCCTCCCCAATGCAGAGCGCATTGGTGTGACTGATTTTGAATTTAACCTGGATTGCCTCTAAAATTGCCTTAAGGTCTTGGGGGTCCTTGCTGACGAACACTTGATTCTCAAGCCCGATGTATTCGTCCATCTTTCGGGCGTCCCGGACGAAATAAGGGTAATACACCGCGCCATAAGACCAAATATCCTTATAGGGTAAAACAGAAAAAACGACCGGTTTGTTTTTGGAGTATAACACGGCGTATACGATATCCCACACTTGGAAGGGCACCGCAATGTATGCATCGGCATCCGGAAGGTCAATGGCCTCACTTTCAGAGCTGGCGCGCGCAAAGAAGCATTCGCAGTCGGCAGGAATCGCCGGCTCTATGATTTTTCGAACCTTTTCGACGACCGACGCATCTACCGGAACCCGGATCTGTTCGCAATTGCTAAGATTTTGGTCTGTCACTTTGCGTTCTTGTGCCGAATAAGTCAGCGCTTCCCCAATGATGATGCACCCAATTTTCATTTTTCTCATTGCGCATTCTCCTTTTGGTAATTTTGCTTTCATTATAAAAGGATTAAAGATGCAAACAATGGGCGATTTACTCCATTTAGGGGGCTATTTGATTCTGCTTTCACGGCGATATGCACCGGGTGTGAGGCCTTTCGACTGTTCAAAGAGTTTGTAAAAGTATTTGATATCCGAATAACCGACCCGCTCTGCAACCTCACTGATCGGCAAATCAGCCGCTCTTAATAGCTCGCATGCATTTTGCATCCGGATATTTTGCAACATTTGCACAATACTGAGGCCCGTCATTCTTTTAAAAATTTTGCTGAAGTAACTAAGGCTCAGATAGGCGCGCGACGCTAGATCCTCGCAACGAATCGGTTGCGCAAAATGAACCTGCAAATATGCGACGGCCTGATTGACGGCCAATTCATAAAAAAAGATTCCCTTGCCAGGCTGTTGCCGGCACAACCGAAAACACAAGATCAAAAGCTTGATTAAATCGGCTTTCATCATTTGCCGGTATCCCGCTTTTTTCAGCTGGTATTCTTGAAACATTTCTTTTAAGATCGGCTCCAAGCTTTGGCGCCCGGTATCATGCAACTGAAGATAATCACGCGGACCTTCCTGCCGCAAGGTTTGCAATAGGTATTGATATGCCATATCTACAAAGTTCCCATCCTGTTGCAATTCGCTGTCGACCGAGAGCGGCTGAAAGATGCAATTGTAAACGACGAGCGGCCGCATCGGATCGGAAACGAATTCGTGCGCGACGTGCTGATTTAACAATATAAAATCCCCGCTCGACACTTCTGTTGCCGCACCGCAAACGGTGTGTGTTCCTTTCCCTTCGGAGATGTAAGCGAGTTCAATGAACGCATGGGCGTGCATCGTGCATCGCTCCCGAACGGTATCTTTTTGAATGTGAATATCGTCATTACTTTTTAAGTATTTTTCGGCGGAGAGAACGATTTCTTGCATAACCCGCTTTTCCTTTCCTCAAAGATTTGCCGGTGGCCTTTCTTAACGCTATCATACCACTACTGACAAAAAGAATCAATTTGTTCATATCTTTTAGAGGTGGCACTCATTGACAAGCATTTTTGAAGGGGCTAAAATGCAAAGGAAGCAAAATAGTTTTGGAGGATTCGTATGCTTGAGATTCAAATCGCCCCCGAATTCCGTGCACTTTGGCCCGACCTCAACCTGGGCCTTTTGCAGGCTGATGTCGCCGTCGCACCCAGTGGCCCTGCACTCCTGGCCGAAATCGAAACCGCATGCGAGTGGCTTCAGCAGGAGTTCTCGATCGAAACAATACAAACCCGTCCAGCCATCGCCACAACACGGCTTTGTTATAAAGCGTGCGGCAAGGACCCGCATCGCTACCGCAATTCGGCCGAGTCAATGCACCGCCGGATCCTTCAGGGAAAGGGGCTTTACCGAGTCAACAATATTGTAGACAGTGCAAATCTTGTTTCCCTTCGCACTGGCTACTCGCTTGGTGTTTTCGATGCCGCTTGCATCAAACCGCCGGTTGTGTATGCGGTAAGCCCACCCGGTTCGCATTATAAGGGGATTGGAAGGGAAGAGCTCAACATCGAATGCCTGCCGGCGCTTTCTGACCAAAATGGACTGTTCGGCAACCCGACGAGCGACAGCGTTCGGACCCGGATCACCGCAAATACAGAGCGGGCTTTGCTCTGTATTTACGGCTTTGACGGCGCACCTTTGCAGGCGCCCCTCGACTTGGCAAGTCGATTGCTTCAGGCGTATTGCGGTGGGGCATATATCCAAACCGCGCAAATCGATTAATGGCGACACACTTTTTGGCCTTTTGTCATAAACTGAAACGGGAACCTCTGCCTTCCCGGACTTTCCAAAAGACAGGAGGCGTAAAATGGTCAATCTGATGTTAAATTCCAATTGGTGCGAGGTCCAGGGCGACGCGCCCCGGTTTTACCAAATGAACGGCCCGATCACGTGTGACGACTATTCGTACGCCGGCAATCGAAGCTGTAGTGTGACGTTACCCGAAGGCGAGCTGGCTTTTTGCAACTATTTGTTGCCGGTAGATGTGAATGGTTGGAGTGCGATCCGGTATGGCTTTTTGCTACGCGCGATTTTTGCTGAATCGGTTCAATTGATTGTAGACTTTTCTGATGGGGATGACCACTTGCTCCTGCGCGTCGAACACGACATTGTCGACCGCGTTACAGCGCGTTTTTCGCGGCCTTGGATCTATTTTGCCATTCCAAAAGGTGCGAATTGGGCGCGATTCTCAATTCGCTTTTCCGGCGTGGTAACGGCCTGCACCTTTTTGGCTCCTTTCGCCTATTTTTGCGATTGAAGACCGCCCATTTGGGCGGTCTTCTTTTAAAACATGACACCAAAATAACTAGTGTGTAAACAAATTGTGAGAAATCCCCACAATGGCTTTACTTTTGCCGTTGCGGTTTATATAATGAGAATTAGAACGAATTTCGTTCCAGAAAACGAAAATAGGGGGAATTAGAATGGCGAATAGAATTGTACTCAACGGCGTCTCTTATCACGGTAAAGGAGCAATCGCAAATATTGCGGATGAGGTGAAGGCCAAGGGCTTTCAAAAGGCTTTTGTCTGTTCAGACCCTGATCTCATCAAATTTGGCGTGACCGATAAGGTCCTTGACGTTTTAAAAGGCGCGGGTCTCTCCTATGAAATCTATTCGGATATCAAGGCAAATCCAACCATTGAAAATGTGCAACACGGCGTCGCCGCTTTCCAGAAATCGGGCGCTGATTATATCATTGCCATCGGAGGCGGTTCCTCCATGGACACGGCAAAAGCCATCGGCATCATCGTTAACAATCCGGAATTTGCCGACGTCAGAAGCTTGGAAGGCGTTGCACCGACCAAGAAAAAATGTGTCTTTACCATTGCGGTGCCGACTACAGCCGGAACGGCCGCCGAGGTCACTATCAACTACGTTATCACCGATACCGAGAAAAACCGTAAGTTTGTCTGTGTGGATGTCAACGACATCCCGGACATTGCTGTCGTCGACCCGGATATGATGAGTAGCATGCCTGCGGGGCTGACCGCCGCGACAGGAATGGACGCATTAACCCATGCGATTGAAGGATACATTACCAAAGGCGCCTGGGAAATGACCGATATGTTCCACCTCAAGGCCATTGAGTTGGTTTCCAAGCACTTGCGCGGCGCAGTCAAAAATACAGTCGAAGGCCGCGAGGGCATGGCATTGGCGCAGTACATCGCGGGCATGGGGTTTAGCAACGTCGGTCTCGGCATTGTTCACAGTATGGCCCATCCGCTCGGCGCCCTTTATGATACGCCGCACGGCGTGGCCAATGCCATCATTTTGCCGACCGTCATGGAATATAACGCACCGGCGACAGGTGAAAAATACCGAGAGATCGCCAAGGCAATGGGCGTTGCCGGTACTGAATCGATGTCCCAGGAAGAATACCGTGCCGCCGCAATCAACGCAGTGCGCCAGCTCTCTAAGGATGTCGGTATCCCGGCGGACCTCAAGGAAATCGTGAAGCCCAAGGATCTCGACTTCCTCGCAGAATCAGCCTATGCCGACGCCTGCCGCCCGGGCAACCCGCGCGATACGAGCGCCGCTGAGATCAAGGCGCTTTACGAGTCGCTTCTTTAAGATTTAAAAGCGGAGTGGAGTGCCTTGCTTGTAAGACGCTCCACTTCTTACTTATAGCATCAGGACAAACGCCACCTCGAGATAGCCTCAGTCACCCTGCGTTAAGTATTGGGCCAGGGATGGCCCTTGATGCGACATCTTGTTTATTCATTGTAATCATGCAATTAAACCCACTTTGCTTTTTTGAAGAGTGTCAAAGTGGGCTACTTTTTAGCTCTAAAATTTTTGGCTGTCCGTAACATCGGACAGTCGATCTGCTATTCTAGGATTTAAGGAGGGCTTATGCGAACCTATAAGACGATGATGCAACAGCTTTTGGGATTTGCAAATGAAAACGATTTGGTGCGCGCTGTGGGTATGGAGGGCTCTAGAGTCAATGCCAATATCCCGGCCGATGAATTTCAAGATTATGATATCACTTATTTTGTAACCGATCTATCGGCCTTTACAAAAGACGACGCTTGGTTGTCGATCTTTGGGACGATTATTATGTTGCAAAAGCCCGAAGATATGGAGCTTTTCGAACCTGAAGAAGCGGGCTATTCCTACCTCATGCTGTTTGAAGACGACTGCAAGCTGGATTTAACACTCCGCTCTGTTAATGACAGTGCCGCCTATTTAAAGGAGGATTCCCTGCGCACGATCCTCCTTGATAAAGACGCCATTTTTCCAAAATCAATAGAACCCAATGACCGTGACTATTGGATCCAAAAACCCAGCGCTAGAAGTTTTGACGATTGTTGCAATGAATTCTGGAATATCGCGCCGTATGTGACCAAAGGGTTGTGCCGGAATGAACTGCTGTTTGCGATTGATCATCTGCACCTTATGCGAAACGAACTGCTCCGGATGCTGGCCTGGCGCATCGGTCTTGACAATGGATTCACCTTCAGCCTTGGGAAACACTATAAATTCATCGACCGTTACCTGCCTGTAGAAACTTGGCGGGCGCTCTTATCCACCTATCGTGAGGATACGAAATCGAACATTTGGAAATCCTTGTTTAAATGCTTGGCGCTCTTTCGTACATCATCGCAGGAATGCGCTACGGCATTCGGTTACAAATATCCTGCTTATGACGCCAATGTTACACGCTATATTGAACGATTTCTTAAAAAATACGAAGGGTCTCTATCATCGGCCAATGTTTGACCGCCGCAATAGATTGTACTTTGTTGCAAGATCTCCAGCGCGCGGTGCAGATGCCGTGAAACGGTTGATTTGTTAAGACCGAGCTCTTTTGCAATTTGAGTGACTGATTTGTTCTCACAGCAGAACAGAGAAACGACACGTTGCTGTCGGTCTGTTAAGCATCGTTCTATCATTTGTTGAAACTGTTTGGGGTCGTCGCCTCGCCCGAGTGTTAAAAACTGCGTTGCATCAATTTGTTGAACCATATATAAATCCATTTTAAAACGCCCCTTTTACACGATAAGTGTATTAAAGAATATTTTGTAATTATATTATAACACAAATTGTGTATTAATTCAAGCAAATTTTTCAATAAAAACCACAATTAGTGTAAAAATTTTTGTATGTTCTTAAAATCCCTTGACGTACCACACAAAATGTAGTAAATTATTACTAATAGTTAAGGGAGGAAAGAGCATGAGTCATTTTGCCAATAAGCTAAGAGAGCTTCGGTTGTCGCATAAACTGACCCAACGGGAGCTAGCGCAACGTCTCGGTATTTCTGCGAGCGCCATTGGAATGTACGAACAAGGCAGACGGGAGCCGGACAATGATCTTCTCATGCGGATTGGATCATTATTTTCGGTTTCAACCGATTATCTGTTGAAAGGGGAGGAGGTGGTCCCGTGCGAGGTATCAGAGGTCTTGGACTCCCTGCGGGAGCAGGTCTTGCAAGGGGGCCTGATGTTCCATGGCGTACCGCTTGACGAGGCAGATGCGGAAAAATTGTTTGATGCCATGCTGGTTGCGGCAAATATTATGTTAAAGGATAAAAAGAGCAAAGATGAAGCGGAAGATCGTTGATATAGTACAAAACCTGGTGCAAGCAGGTGGGACGCGCGACCCGGTCCGATTGTGCCAATTCATGGGGATCAAGCTGATCTTTACGGAGTTGCCCGTGTCGACACAGGGGTTTTATATGAATACTTCGCTTGGGCAAGCCATTGTAGTCAATGAGGCTTTATCGCCCGAGGCGGTGCCGGCCTGCATTGCGCATGAATTAGGGCACGCTTGTCTGCACGGCGAACTCAATTCTATCTTTTTGTTGGAAAAAACCGAGCTTGTTGTCGGGCGGTATGAACGGGAGGCGGATCTATTTGCGGCGACATTGCTGATCGATCCGCAGGACCCAGAGATGTTCGCCGCCTCTACAGTGGAAGAAATTGCGCAGGTTGTGCACCTGCCGGTTTCTGTCGTGGAGCAGTGGAAACAGAATTGCGTCTAATGCCGAAAATTTTAGTTGACAGCCAGTGGCCTTTTGGAGTATAATTCTAAATTGATAGGTTGTGTCTGTCTTGCCGTCAAATTCAGAAGGGCGGCGCGTGTTTTGTCAGGCGCAATCGGATTCGTGGAAAAAGGAGGTTTATCCGGTGAAAAGGACATATCAGCCCAAAAAGCTCCATCGGAAGAAGGAGCATGGCTTTTTGAAAAGAATGGCCGACAGAAATGGTCGTAAGGTGCTGGCCCGTCGTAGAGCAAAGGGAAGAAAGCAACTGACTTATTAAAGGCCACGGTTCTGTGGCTTTTCCTTTTTTAGGATGGGAGCTATGACCTGTTTTGAAACGCTAAAGCTCAACAAAGAGTTCAGACGCCTGTACGGCCGCGGCCGTTCTCTTGTGCATCCGGCGCTTGTCACTTATGTCGCTCGCAACCGAACGAGTGCGCTTCGCATCGGTGTAACAACCGGCAAAAAGGTGGGCGGCGCTGTTCAAAGGAACCGCGCGCGCCGCGTGATCATGGCGGCCTTTCGGGCAAATCTTTCGTGCATAAAGCCAGGTTATGACCTAGTTTTCGTGGCCCGGTCCAAAACACCATATGTAAAAAGTACCCAGGTGCAAGCTGTGATGAAGCGCCAATTGATTGAGGCCGGGCTTTGGAGTGACCAAGATGAAACGGCTTTTCATTAAGATGATCCGATTTTATCAAAAGTGTATTTCTCCAAGTAAGATGCCATGTTGTCGTTTTGAACCGACCTGCTCGGCCTATGCGATTGAGGCGCTTGAAAAACATGGTGCGTTCAAGGGGTTGTGTTTAGCCATTTGGCGGGTGTTGCGGTGCAATCCCTTTTGTAAGGGCGGTTTTGATCCAGTGCCCGAGCCGCATCGGAAGAAAATCCGTCGATAGACGGGATGGAGTAAACGAATGCAGACAATATTTGACATTATAAATAAGCCGTTGGGCTGGATCTTAGAGGGCCTGTCGGCGCTGTGCGGCGGTAATTTCGCCGGCGCTATTTTTGTGTTTACGGTCCTTATGAATTTGCTCATGGTTCCGCTGAGTATCAAAAGCCAGAAGTCCATGGTACAGCAGGCGAGGCTGAAGCCAAAACTGGACGAGCTCAAACGCAAATACGGTGATGATCGTATGCGTTTTAGCCAGGAGACGCAAAAACTTTACACCCAAGAGGGCGTCTCGATGTCGGGCGGGTGCCTGCCAATGCTCATTCGCTTGCCAATTATGATGAGTATTTACTTCTTGATTCGCAGTCCGCTCACCTATTTGATCCACATTCCAAAAGATGTCATTCAATCAGCCTGGGATCAGGTTGTAGCGGCCAAAATATCGACTTCAAATTATTTGGACGAGTTGACCATTATCAAGGCGGTCAACTCCGGGCAAATTGCCAACAGCGCCATCGAAGAGGGCGCAAAATCCATCGACTTTAGTTTCTTTGGGTTGGATTTGACCCAAACACCCCGTTTTTCTATGAATATATTTCATGACGCGCAATGGATTTGGCTGATCCCGCTTTTGTCCTTTGCCGCGGCCATGATTTCCAGTCTCATTTCCATGAAAATTCAAAAAAAGGCCAATCCGGACGCGCCGAACATGGGCTTTATGTTTTTGACAATGCCTGTCTTTTCTTTGATCATCGCCTTTACCGTTCCAGGCGGCGTCGGGTTTTACTGGGCATGCTCAAGCCTAATTTCGGGCTTGATTCAGGCCGCTGTCCAGATTCAATATGGCCCACAACAACTGCTTGCCAAAGAACGCGCGAACGAGACCTATAAACGGTATGAAGAAGAACAGGCAAAAATCGCCAAACGATCGACTCCTGAGGCGCTTCCTGAGCAAGCAGAATAAAAAGGAGGAACCCCTTTTGGTGAAAGAAGCGATTGGCACAGGTGCAACCATTGAGGAAGCGATGCAAAAGGCGATCGCATCCTTATGCGCCGGTGCGGACGAAGATGTGCAATTCGAAGTGCTGGCCACTCCGAAGAAAAAAACTTTGGGATTGTTCGGCGGTTCGGAAGCCAAAGTAAGAGCTTATGTGGAAGTGCCAGATCCGGCACCCAAAAAGGAAAAACAACCTCGGCCGCGCCCTGAAAAACAAGCGAAGCCTGAAGCATCGGCCGAAAAGCCCAAAAAAGCGCCGGCTAAAAAACCGGCGGAGCCCCAAAAAAGCGAAACGCCAAAACAGAAGCCCTCTGAAGCAGAGCCAGTGACCACCCCGGCGCAACTGCCGCAGGTCCCGGCAAGCGAGGTCGATCCCGCTTCCTCGGCTGGCAAAGCCGTTGCCTATTTAACGTCCATTTTGGAAAAACTGGGTTGCACCGGCATTACAATGACCGTCAGCGAGTTGGAGAATGGCGCGCAACTCAATTTGAACGGCGAGGGTTTGGGCGTCGTGATTGGTCGCCGCGGTGAAACACTGGACGCGCTTCAATACCTAACCTCACTTGCCTCGAATACCGGAAATGGTTATTATCGCGTCACCCTGAATATCGGAAATTACCGTGAAAAGCGCGCACAATCCTTAAAAAATCTTGCGCGTCGGACCGCATCGCAGGTTTTGCGGACTGGCAGAAGCCGGACGCTCGAACCCATGAACCCTTATGAGCGCCGGATCATTCATACGACGGTCCAGGAAATTGAAGGCGTACTTTCCAATTCAATCGGCGATGGGGCTGGTCGCCGCGTTGTCATCAGCGCAGAGAACAAGGGCCCGCGTGCAGACCGCTCTGCTAGGGTAGCGCAGGAGCAACCGGCAAGGGCGCCCAAAAAGGATGCTTCTGACCTGCCATTGTACGGAAAAATCCAATAGCTTAAATACCAAAATATTTTTGATTATTTTAAACGGCAGTATGCTCCTAGAGTGGGGCATACTGCCGTTTGCATTGTTTATTGAATGAATGTATCATCAGCTTTACAAGTGGGCATAAAAAGCTTTTGCTTTTCGTAACAAGTTTGAGTAAGCATACATCGAATAAAGATAATCCCATGAATGTGCCCATTTACGAGTTGCAGGGCAAGGCGTGCAAGTGTCGGATGATTCGCGCGGGCCCTGTCGCAAGAGCGCCCGTCTAGGATTTTCCGAAACTATTCGGATTGCATCGTTCTTAATTTGGCTTGAGCATTTTCCAACGAATAAATAGCGAGGAATAGCAATCTGACTTCAAGCCTGTTTACTTCGCAAAGGCAATGAGCAAGCAAAGCTCGCCGTTGGCTTGGGGATTTTCTATTTTCGGTATATCGGAAAAACATCTTCGCTCTTTCCGGCGCAAGACGCATGGGTTATCATTAGAGCTAGAAGCGGCCTTATAAGCTCAAATTAAGTCTCGCTCATGATCCAATGATACGCATCGTATTCTTGTAATTACTCGGGGTTGCTTTTTTATCGTAATCTCTCCTACAATTTCTACGCCTTCCATTTCTTTTTCTCGTTAGTTTTAGATAACCAGAAGCTCGGTTATTTCTGTTTTGAATACGATGTACGGTACTCGGGTGGAAAAATCACAAAGCGATCGGTCTCGGCCGTACGACGCGCCATGAGCGCAGTCTGCCGGCGGTCGATTCGCACTTTGGGATGAGTTGCAACTCTATTTGCAAATAATCTCTGTTTATGAATTTTTGGATAAAAAAACAGACCTTGCAAGAGCAAAGTCTGAAGCTAGGCGAATGCAAATTATGCGCCCATTTTGTGGAACCGCTTTACAAGAGCAGATTTTTTGCGTGCGGCAGTGTTTTTGTGCAGAATGCCTTTTGCTGTCGCTTGGTCGATTTTTTTAACTGCAACTTTCACAGCGTCGCTCGCGTCGGCGGCGTTGGAGGTGATGGCGGCATCAGCCTTTTTGATTGCAGTCTTAAGTGCAGAGCGATAAGCTTTGTTGCGCTGGTAATTCGCTTCCCCAATCAAGACACGTTTTTTTGCAGATTTAATATTTGGCATGTTCCCACCTCCTTACAAACATGATTCAAGTACTTACTATATTAACATATGGAGGCTTTGTTTGCAAGCTTTTTTTCAAATGTTTCGCGAGCATAAGTTGAAAGTGGTTGCACAATACTAACGGAAAGGACCAATTCACGTAAAGGGATGAGCGCATGCAGATCAGGACGGACCTCGCGTTGGAACGAAAGGAACTTTGCGAAGAGGATGCTGTGGGCGTGCAAAGCGAAGAACGTGTTATGGGCGAGGTGAAACTATCACGAATCCAAATTTTAAATCAGGCGGGAGAAAAAGCGCTTGGCAAACCAAAGGGCGAATATATTACGATTGAAATGCCTTCTCTTTCTGACAACGGCGGCACGTTTGACGATGCACATCATGCAATTGTCGAGATGCTTGCCAAACTTTTGCCAGCAAAGGGTACAGTCCTAGTCGTGGGCCTTGGCAACACTGCCATTACGCCCGACGCTTTGGGGCCTAAAGTGGCCAACGGGGTGTTGGCTACACGCCATATTCCCGAAGAATTTGCCCATTCCGTGGGTCTGACAGACCTGAGGAGTGTTGCCGTCCTTTGGCCCGGCGTGTTAGGGCAGACCGGAATTGAAACGCTTGAGATCATCAAAGGTACTGTCGAACGGATCCATCCGGTAGCGGTACTCGCCGTCGACGCCCTGGCCTCGCGGCGGCTTAACCGGCTAGGTTGCACTGTTCAGATGGCGGACAGCGGCATCTCTCCGGGTTCTGGTGTTGGCAATGCCAGAAGGGAAATTAGCAAAGCTTCACTTGGTATACCGGTGGTATCGATTGGTGTGCCGACGGTGGTCGACGCCGCGACACTGGTGCAGGATCTAATCACACAGCCGATGGACATCGAAGCCACAATAGCGCCACAAGGCAGGCAGATGATCGTAACGCCGCGTGAAATTGATCTGATGATTGATCGGGCCGCCGAGTTGTTATCCCATGCCATCAACTGTGCCCTTCATCCTGCCGTGAGTCCTGAGGTGTTGCGCGCGCTGGTCTAATTCCATATGCCTTTGCATAAGATAACATTGTGCGGAGGTGGAATGAATGAAAAAATTCGGTGGGGTAGCTCTTGTGACTGCGACCTGTTTTATTGCAGTGTTTACAGTGTTTTTCAGCAGTCTGTATTTTAATATGGGTGGATTTTATGCAACTGCGAATGAGACATTAAGCGCCGAATCATTCGTTTCCACCGAATCAGTAACCTCTGACGTTTCCAGCGAGACTGCTTCCGTAGCCACTGAATCCGCTCAAACCTCCTCTACCAATGACGTGTCGGAGGCCGATACAAGTAGTACTGTATCTCTACCGGATCCGCCAAGCAAGCCGGCCGTACCCGCCGCCTCACCGGGACAGGCCGTGGGGAAAATCGTCGAACAGTTCATGTCGCCCTATAATGCGGCCTTGGCTTATGATAAGGTTTATATCAAGAATAGGACCTCTTTAAGTATCGATTTGAAAAGTGAAATGGCCGCGCCAATTTCCCTAAAAATAAATAAATCAAGCGAACCCGAAGTCTTAATCGTCCACACGCATGCGACCGAATGCTATATGTATGAGACGCGCGATTACTATACAAAAGACGACGCGACACGTTCGACCGACAACAGCCGCAATATGGTTTATATTGGGGAGATCATAGCCGCGAGACTGAAAGCGGCCGGTATTTCTGTGATACACGATAAAACACAACATGACAACCCGTCTTATACCGGTAGTTATGCCAATGCCGAAAAGACCATTCAGGATTATCTAAAGAAATATCCTTCGATTAAGGTGGTGCTGGATGTCCACCGCGACTCTGTCGCGCTTAACGACACTGATAAGGTACGCCCTGTTGTTACGATTGATGGCAAGCGAGCCGCACAGGTTATGCTGGTAATGGGGTGCGAAGACGGAACCGTCACAGGGTTCCCAAACTGGCGAGAGAATTTTCGGTTGGCCTGCCAGTACCAAAAACTGTTAGAGACGGATTATCCCGGGCTTGCGCGGACCATGACTTTTGCGGCAAAAAAATACAACGAGCATTTAACGACAGGTTCCATGCTTCTTGAGGTTGGCACGGAAACCAATACCTATGAAGAGGCGGCGTATGCCGCGCAAATGGCAGGGGATACCCTTGCGAAGTTATTAAATTCATTGCAATAAGGGGAAGTGAAAATGCGAAAGCAACATAAGCTTTATTTGTGTTCGATTGCCGTTACAGCCCTTATTCTCGGCTGTATCGGCATTTTTACGGTTGGAGTTCTCGTTTCCTATAGCCAAATGCGGGCCCAAGGATTTGAGGACTATCGACCACCAATTGAAGTGACTGAGGAGTATATCAAAATCCTTGACTTTGAAATTCCAATTGTTAATATTTTCTGAATGTGTTTTAAAAAGGTTGATTTTAGGGTCGAAAAAAGGTATACTCCTTGTTAAGGAGTGAAACGGATGTCAGAGCATACAGAACGTTTTAGAAAGAAGAGGCACGGCTCCAAAAAGCTGGACATCTTCGTGTTTTTTGCCATCAGTATCCTATATATGGAGCTTGTACTGAAGGTCTTTTGTTGCCCTTCTTTTTTTAATTTGGGGCTGATCTTTATGGCCTTATTCTCGGTCTCGGTCGCCTTTTTGTTTAAATTGTTTTGTTCTTTTTTGAGTAAAAAGGGAAACCGTATTATCGCAATTGTAATCTTAAGCCTCTTGTTTCTATTATTCAGTACGCAAGTGGTATATCAAAAATTTTTCGGTAAATTTCTCATTCTTTTTTCTCTCATTGCAGGCGGTGCGGATCAGGTCATCGCGGATGGGTTGATTCAGTCGACCATATCTGCTATCATGACTGGACTGCCGGCTATTTTGTTATTGAGCGTCCCCCTCATTTTTTATTGCATTTGGGGAAAACGCTTTATTTCTGCGCAAAAGCAAAATTGGCAAATGAACTTAGTTATTTTTTCCTGTAGCTTTGCGCTCCATTTTTTGACGGTTTTGCTTGTTACTGTAATTCCTTCAGCGAATGAAATCTATAATGGAGTGTTTGACCCAAATCTGACGGTTCCGGAGTTTGGCTTATTGCGAACGGAAGCCATGGACTTTAAATTTAATATTCTGGGGCTCGAGCAGGATATCACGCTGGATCCAATCACTTCAGGCGATAATTCATCAGACAGCTCTGAAACTTCTTCGTGCGAACCGGAAGTGAAACGAGAGCCCAATGTGATGGACATCGATTTCTCCGCCTTGGCCGAAAATGAAACAGATGAAGATGTCAAGATGCTACACGAATATTTCGGTGCTGAAACCCCGACGTATACGAATGAATACACTGGGATGTTTAAGGGATATAATCTGATTCATATCACTGCTGAAGGGTTTTCCCCCTATGCAGTCGATAAGGAATTGACCCCCACGTTATACAAGATGATGACCGAAGGGTTCCAATTCAAGAATTTTTATACGCCTGTTTGGGGTGTGAGCACCTCGGATGGTGAATATGTCGGTTGCACCGGCCTGATTCCGAAGTCAGGCGTTTGGAGCTTTTATGAATCGGGAAGTAATTATATGCCTTTCTGCCTTGGCAACCAGTTCGCAAAGCTAGGTGTAACCTTGCGAAATGCCTACCACAACCACACCTATAGTTACTACCATCGCGACATCTCGCATCCGAACATGGGGTACACCTATAAAGGGTTAAACGGCGGCTTGACGACCGATCAAATCAAACCGACCTGGCCGGAATCCGACTTGGAGATGATTGAGGCGACGGCCGGAGATTATATTCAGAGCGAAAAGCAATTTGTGACCTATTATATGACGGTTAGCGGCCACCTGCAGTATACCAAAGAGGGCAATGCCATGTCCAAAAAGAACTGGCAATACGTCGAGCACCTTGATTGTTCCGATACGTTAAAAGCGTACTATGCCTGCAACATCGAACTCGACCGGGCGATGGAATCATTGCTGGCAAAGCTCAATGCCGCGGGTATTGCGGATAAGACGGTGATTGCGATCAGCCCAGACCACTACCCATATGGTTTGTTGGATAATGCAGATAAAAATGACACCTATAAGTATTTTAACGAGATGATCGGACATGAGGTAGAGACGAATTTTGAGCTCTACAAAGGAATCTTTATCCTTTACAATCAGGGGATGGAGGAGCCGATTGTCGTTGACAAGCTCGGTTCAAGCCTGGATATTCTTCCGACCTTATCGAACCTGTTCGGACTGGAATACGACTCTCGGCTTTTAATGGGGAAGGATATTCTGTCTGACGAAGAACCCATTATCATTTTCTCTAATCGCAGTTGGATCACGGATAAAGGGCGATACAACACAGTAACAAGGACCTTCGAACTGGCAGAGGGGCAATCCTTTGCGAATGAGGAGGAGCAGAAGAATTATATTGCTCGGATCAAAAAGATTGTTGATAACCGATTTAAGGTTTCGACTTTAATCTTAGACACCGACTATTACGGCAAAGTTTTCCAGCAAGAGAGCGCTGGCTCTGAATAAAAGTCGGCGCTTGCAACCAATTCTAATGAGAAAGAGCGCGCAGATCAGTGGCGGTCCGCGCGCTCTTTGTGCCCCCTAATATGCGTAATGGCCGCGTGGCAAATGGTTCATGCGGTTAGGAGAATAAATAAAAAACGTTTTAGAATTATCGCAACATACAAGGATGAAAGCTGTTTTTCAACATTGAAAATTGATGTTTGCATACCGAAGTCGCGAACTTTGGCGTGGGGATAATATTCACAAATCTGCAAGTAGCCGGCGACGAACGCATACGACATGCAAAAAACAAGATTTTTACCACAAAATTTACTACTTCCGAACGGTAAAATACATAGAGATATAAATATCTATGTGAAGGTGCTTGACCCTATAAAAGTGCCACAGGAGCCAATAAAACGAGGCTTTAATGGCATTTAAAAAGAATTTAAAATATAATAGAGATTTACGATAATGTTTCGTATAAAAAGCCAACCGCTTTTGCTGGCGCAAAAGCGGTTGGCAGATGCTAAGATGAAACCGGGTGGTGAATTTCCCTTGGAAAAACTGCCAGCCGAGACAGTTGCAATTAAAGCAACGTCATAATTTTTTGGAAGTTCAGATCCTTGACCTTTTTCTGGATAGTAAACCAGTCGATAATGGTCAAAATGCCGCAAAGACCACCAGTCAATAATTTAAGGATTCCCATTCCGGTGTCGCCGACCATAAAGCGGTCTACTCCCAAGCTCCCCAAAAAGATGGAAATAATTAGAAGTGTAGTCGGATCCTTTAAATCAATTGCCGAAACAAGAGGGAACCGATCCTCATCCAAAGCCAGCAATTTTTCACGCAGAAAAATCGCCTGTTCCATTGGGAAGTACTTCTGATTTGACATCATGTACATATCTACCTTTTGCGCATCCATCCAAAACAACTCCTCAAAAATAATTTGAAAACCAAATCGCGTTTGCAGACGTATGTCTGCAAACAGGGCCCTGTTTGCGAAAACCTGGCCTGACCGGTTGGCTTTCAGCACGAGTGGGGAATACCCCAAATGGCTTATATTAAGTATAAACGAAGGCGCGTATTTTGTCAAACAAAATCGGAAAAAGCGCATTGGAAAAATCCGGTTGCAACAACGGATCATGCACAATAAAAATGCGATACAGATACAAAGAAGAATATGCAATGGCGGACAAAATTAGTACCGCTTTCGCTAGTCGGCTCTGAAATCTTGCCGGTAGCACCTGCAAATGAATGGCATAGAGCAACAGAAAGGGGGCCGGTAACCAAAGGGGATGGTATGAGAAGGCTTCCCCAAAACGAAAGTGCATGGCTTCCCACCAGGCGCGTGTCAGGCCACAACCGGGGCAGGGAACGCCGAATAACGCCTTGATTGGGCAACCGCCGGCAAGCGTGAGTAACGCCACAAGCGCCGCTACGATCGCAATATGCCGCCAAACCGTTTTGGCCAAAAAAACACCTCCCGGCAGGATTGGATTCCGAGAGGTATTATAGCAAGATTCTAAAAAAATAGCAATGGGCGTTAGACAGGGAGTATTTACCGCACACTCCCAAGGAAAAAGAGCGCCAAAGTCCCCGGACCGGAATGGGCGCCGATAACCGGATCGACATAATTGATGACAATTTCTTTTACGCCAAAACGTTTCTTGACCTGATCTGCGACGTATTCAGCATCGGACAGACAGTCGCCGTGAGAAATAAAAATCACTTGATTTTTGGGGTCAATCGCAGTTTGTGCCATGCGGTCCACCAGCGCATTTAGCGCATTGCGGCGCCCACGCGCCTTACTGACTAAAATAAGCTTTCCCTCGTTATCGACATGCATGACCGGCTTGATCCCTAAAACGGTCCCGACCACGGCCGTTGTGGATGAGACGCGGCCCCCGCGCTTTAAGAAAAATAGGTCGTCAACAGTAAACCAATGGCACAGGTTCAGTTTATTTTCTTCGAGCCAGGCCACGGTTTCCTCAATGGTTTTGCCGGCCTTTTGCTGTTGGGCGGCATGATAGACGAGGAGCCCCTCTCCCATGGAGGCGCACAAGCTATCGACGACAAAGACCTTGCGGTCAGGGTATTCCTTTTGGAGGTCGTCAACACACGTTTTAGCAGACTGATACGTGCCGCTCAAGCCCGACGAAAATGCGATATAGAGCACATCTTTACCCTCTTTGAGCAAAGGCTCGATGGCCTCCCGGCAACGCTCGTAGCTCACTAGCGAGGTTGTCACCGATTCTTTGCTACGCAACATGGAGTAAAATCCAGAGTAATCGGTTTTGACACCCTTGACGTAGCTTTCATATTGCTTTTCACCTACGAAATAGGAAAGCGAAATAATTTCAATGTTGAGGGCATCAATCAATGCATCAGTCAAGTTTGCCGAAGAATCTGTAATAATCTGAAAGCTCATGAAAAAACTCCTTATCTAGTTATTAATACCATTATACATATTTATAGTGTCAATGTCAAGTGGATTGGGAGTTGAAAAGTGGTTTTGTATGTGGTATAATGTCTACAGGCGAAGCGGGACTTTAAGTTCCGCCAAGGCAAAGCCGCGTGCCATTTCAAAAAACGGCGTCTGTGGACGATTATCGCCAGAACCGATGAATTGGCAGAGCCGGTCTGGCGCATTCTGCGCTGGGCGATACAAGTGGCCGGAGGTTATGGTCTAATATGCGCAGGTAAGAACGCTTTGCCTTTTGTAGCCAAAGTGTGAAGGCAAAAGATGATGGCCTGCTATTCATAATGGAAGTGCAACTATTATAAAGCCTCATAGAGGCCAACTATTACGGCGCCACCGGATTCATTCCAATCCGGCATACTTCGAGCGGACGCCCCTGGCGTCTGTGACGCTTGCCTACAATAGAATTGAAATGGGGTATATCTGCGTGGGAGAACGGGAATTGGAGCAAATTTTTTCGCAATGGCAAACGGCTCTGGAGGAAATGCATTTACCGCGGTGGAATGAGCTACCGGAACTGGATCTTTATATGGATCAAGTCATCGCTTTAATGGAAAAATATTTGCGGTATTTTTCGGGCGCAGAGGAAAAGAACCGGTTGATCACGCCATCCA
>CASFAP010000098.1 GCA_949292695.1 uncultured Eubacteriales bacterium
CTGCCGTCTTCCATATTATAAAATTGCGCTTTGACACCAAACGGATTCTTCATCCCGCAAATTACGCACATTTTGCTGTTGCTTTGTTTGCTTACGACCTTCATATCCATCTCTCTTTCCGAAATACTACCGGTTTCGGATACTATATCATCCGCCCAGATAAGCGCTTTTCACCTCTTCATTTTCCATGAGATCGGAGGCTTTTCCTTGAAGGGCTAGGCGCCCGGTTTCTAACACATAGGCCCGATTTGCAATGGATAGCGCCATCTTCGCATTTTGTTCGACAAGCAGGACGGTCGTCCCGTCTCGATTGATATTTTCAATAATATCAAATATTTCGGCCACCAACAAAGGGGAAAGCCCCATTGACGGTTCGTCCATTAAAATAATCCGCGGTTTACTCATGAGTGCACGACCCATGGCGAGCATCTGTTGCTCCCCGCCCGACAACGTGCCGGCTAGTTGCTTTTGCCGCTCTTTTAGACGAGGAAAACGATGATAAACCAGCTCGAGGGATGCGTTGATCTCAGCCTTATCCTTTCGGGTGTAGGCGCCAAGTAAAAGGTTTTCATATACGCTGAGCTGTTGGAAAACGCGGCGCCCTTCCGGCACATGCGCCATTCCCATTTGAACGATTTTATGCGCCGGCGTCTTGCACAGATCATGGCCCTCAAACTCTATTTTCCCGCTTTTGACTGGAATCAGGCCTGTAATGGTGTGCAGGATGGTTGTTTTTCCAGCACCATTCGCCCCAATTAAGGCGATGACCTCGCCCTGTTCTACCGAAAAGGACACGCCCTTAATGGCCTCAATGACACCGTAATTTACATGCAGGTCTTCAATTGTCAACATTGCCATGGGTTTGCCTCCTATTCGCCCAAATAAGCCGTAATAACCCGCGGGTCGCGAAGCACCTCGGCCGTTTTACCATGGGTCAATTCCGAACCGAAATTAAGCACTGTTATCTCCTCGCAAATGCCACTGACTAAACGCATATCATGTTCAATCAGCAAAATCGCTATGCCAAATTTTTCACGTACGAGTTGGATTGTCTGCATCAATTGGGCGGTCTCATTCGGGTTCATGCCGGCGGCCGGTTCATCCAACAGCAAAAGCTTCGGATTGGTTGCCAACGCGCGGACGATTTCCAGTTTGCGCTGTCTTCCATAAGGCAAGTTAGAGGCCTTAAAATCATATTCTTGGTCCAGGTCGAATACTTTGAGCAGTTCCATTGCGCGAATATTCATCCGACGCTCCTGCCGGAAATAAGAAGGCATCCGGAAAATACCACTAAAAGTTCCATAAGGGTTTTGATTGTGCAAGCCCGCCTTGACGTTATCAAGCACCGTCATATTTTTGAACAGCCGAATATTCTGAAAGGTGCGCGCAATTCCGCGCTGATTGATCACCGCTGGCGAACAGCCGACAAGATTTTTGCCGTCCAGCAAAATTTCGCCTTCCGTCGGCTTGTAAACGCCGGTCAAGAGGTTAAAAACCGTTGTTTTTCCGGCGCCGTTTGGACCGATTAGGCCATAAATCTGCTCAGGTTCGACCGAGAGGCTGACGTCGTCAACCGCTTTCAAACCTCCGAAAGCGATGCTGACATGATTGACTTCCAAAAGCGCCATTTAGTCCGCCTCCTCTTCGTGCGCATCCTCTGCCAAGGTCTTGCCCTTGCGCCGGAACCATCCCTTGACCGTTTCCTTGAGCTTTATAACCCATGGAGAATCGCTGTTGGTGAGAATCATCATGACGATCAATACGATTGCATAAAACAGCATTCGATATTTGCTGAAGGGGCGGAACCATTCGGGAAGCATGTAAAGGAAAATCGTTGCAATAATAGTGCCGCGCAGATTCCCAAGCCCACCAAGCACGACGAAAACGAGGATCATAATTGACATATTATAATCGAATTTTGTCGGGTCGACCGTATTGAAATGGGCAAATAGCACTCCGCCGATCCCTGCAAAAAGTGCCGAGATGACAAAGGCGATTAACTTATATTTCGTGACGTTGATGCCGATAGATTCCGCGGCAATCAAATTGTCGCGCACCGCCATAAAAGCGCGGCCCTGGCGAGAATCGATCACATGATGCAGAACGATAACCGTAAGCACTGCGAGAATAGCAACCAGGAGAATGGTCGCATTTTGCGGCACCTGCATAGCCATTGGTCCATTTAAGATGACTTTTTGGGTAGCCTGATCGATGGTAGAGGCATCAATTGGCTTTGTAAACGAAACATGCAGGCCGTTTACGTCTTGCACAATATAAAAGCTCTGTACGACTTTACGGATAATTTCTCCGAAGGCCAGCGTTACAATGGCCAAATAGTCCCCTCTAAGGCGCAAAATCGGAATGCCGATAAGCAGACCTGCCAACGCCGCCGAAAGTCCGCCCACAATCAGGGCGATCAAAAGCCGCAACCAGCCGATTGGAATCGTGGATTCCGTAAGAATCGAAAAGATTCCGCCGGTATAGGCGCCGATGCAAATAAAGCCGGCATGCCCCAGCGACAGCTCGCCCAAAACGCCCACCGTCAGATTCAGCGACAAGGCAAAGATCAAATAGGCGCCGATAGGCATCAACATGCCCCTCAGCTGATAGCCACCAGATATGCCAAATGCCTGCATTAAGGTCAAAATGAGCATGACGATCAGATAAAATCCCGCCACCAGGCCGCTGTCAATCAGTTTATTTTTCGTAGCCTTACGCAGACGCAACTGCTTCACTTTTTGTTTCATGCCGCGCACCTCAAACCTTTTCGTTCATCTTGCGGCCGAGCAACCCGGTCGGCTTGATGAGCAAAATGATGATCAGCACAGCGAATACGATGGCATCGGCCAATTGCGATGATATATAAGCTTTGCTGAGGTTTTCAATAACACCCAAGGCTACCCCGCCGATCATGGCGCCTGGAACACTTCCAATGCCGCCAAAGACAGCCGCGACAAATGCCTTGATACCAGGCATCTGACCTGTATAAGCACCGATCTGCGGATAAGAGGAGCAAAGGAGCGCGCCCGCCACAGCCGCAAGTGCCGAACCGATGGCAAAGGTGATGGAAATGGTCCGGTTGACATTAATCCCCATGAGTTGCGCCGCCCCGCGGTCCTCCGAAACTGCCAACATAGCCCGGCCTGTTTTTGTTTTATTGATGAATAATGTCAATCCGATCATAATAATGGTCGTAACAATGATTGTGACGATCGTTTCACCGGAGATCGTCAATTTGTCGTTGATCCTCCAAGCAGGAACCGAAACGACCGACTGGAAATTTCTGCTCCCTGTTCCAAAGATGAGTTGCGCCAGGTTTTGAAGGAGATAGCTAACGCCGATTGCCGTAATCAGTACAGAAATGGACGAGGCGTTCCGAAGCGGTCGATAAGCCACTTTTTCAATGACGACACCTAACACTGTACAAACAACGATTGCCATAAGCACTGCCACAATTGGAGGCATACTAAGCGTCGACATTGCGGTAAAAATCACAAATCCGCCCACCATAATAATATCCCCATGGGCAAAGTTCAACATTTTTGCAATACCATATACCATTGTATACCCCAAAGCGATAAGCGCATAAACGCTTCCAAGGCTAAGTCCATTTACAAAATAGGAAATAAAACTCAAGGCAGACCGCTCCTTCTTTTGCCTATACATATATGATTTAGTATAGCATACCCCCTTAAGTTTTTCAATCTTTTTTACATTCAATCCAAATTGCATTCGATAATATCAGCTTTTTCCATTGGCAAACCGCTCTTTTTACAAGCCTCGCACAGTACAAAATAAGACGAGGTTAAAAAGTCCATTAGATTGCTTGCCAAGAACAAATTTTACACCATCAGCGCAAAAAGACAGGTTCAAGTGGTTATTTAGCAAAACCGCTCACTGTTTGACAGCGAGCGGCATTCATTCTATAATCTAAAGGCAAAATTATATATGCTTTGATTCTGGGGGAAACAAAGGTCCTTTCAGGCGTTTAATGGCTTGCGCTAAAATATAGTTTATGCAGGTGCTAGTAGAACGCTGTTCTGACTCGGCAATCTGTTTGATTTTTTTGAGCACTTCGAGATCCAAAGTAATCGTAATCGCAGTCTTCATACTCTTCGCCTCCTTTATTCATGGAAGGTAGATATATACCCTACTTTATATACAATACTATATATACCATTATAAATCAAGCTTTATTTTTCACTCTTCTTTCATGTCAATGATGAAGTGCCCTTAACCACGCAAAAATCCGCCGACTCAATGCAAGAATCGGCGGACTTGTTTTTGTGGTTTCGACATGTTTATAAATCATCCCGCGAAACGCTCCCCAACAAAAATAGAAGTGGAAAATAAATTGCGGCCGTACCGACAATTAAAACGGCTAGATAACCAATCTGCGAAACCGGGAAAAGGGTACGGGCCAACATGTCACTAAACAGGGAAGAAACTGCAATTGATAAAAGTGGCTTGACAATCCAGCGGAACACCGGCAACTTGATCTTTGAGACCTTAATGAGGCGACCGGCATTGAGAAACGAAGTAAACAAATTGCTGAAATACATAATTCCTAAAAAAGCTGGCATGCCCTTAGCCGGGACAAGCAACAAAATGAGCGGAATGCGCAAGGCCGAATCAAGCACAGAGTTCTGAAAGGTAAAAACCTGTTGATCCAGCCCCTTCAGCATGCCGTCACAGACACTGTCAAGGTACATAAACGGCACAAGCGGAGCCAACACCCGCAAAAAATAGCTGACCCCTTTGTCTTTATAGACTAGCCATCCGATTTCCTCTGCGCCAAACAAAAATACTGCGGCGATAAAAAAGGATAAAAGTAAGGTAATCTGAAACGCGCGCAGGGTGGCGCTTTTCACCTTATACCATTCTCCTTTGGCCGATGCCTCTGACATCTCGGGAATCAAAAGCGTCGAGACTGCATTGAGGAGTGAGGCGGGGAAAAATAGAATGGGCAAAGCCATTCCCTTGATCATACCGAATTGGCCAAGTGACTGGGATTTCGAGCCGCCATATTGCGCAAGGCTCGTCGGCATTAAAATATTTTCGACTGTTCGAAGCCCTGAATTCAGGTATCTTCCGCTCGAAATCGGTAAGGCAATATGTAAAATCCGGCGGACGATTCCAAAGGGCGGGTTTTTTCTCCCGCCTTCGGCAGGAATCGAACGCCGATCACGCAAATAGGAGAGGTAAAGGAACAGGCAAGAGATGCCCTCCGCGGCAGTATCGCCAAATAGAACTGCACCGCAGGTTGCGGCCAGACCTTTTTGCGCATACCGTCCGACCAGAAAAACCACCACCGCAATCCGGACAATCTGCTCAAGGATTTGAGAACTGGAAGAAGGACCGGCGCGCCGACGGGCGATAAAATAACCGCGCAGGCAGGAGGATATGCCCATAAAAGGCAGACTAAAGCACAAAATTTTCAAGGCCGGAACGGCCCGAAGATCGCCGAGCAGATATTTTGCAATCGGATGCGCGCCAAAAAACACAATCCCCATAGAGGCTACGGCCACAAGGGTCGTTAGTAAAATTGCCCGGCGCAAAATCCGAAGGGTTCCATGACGGGTGCCAAGCGCCAGTTCATCGGTTACAAGGCGTGTAACCGCAGTGGAAATACCAGAAGTCGCAAAGGTTGCGGCCAATACATAAACCGAAAAAACAAGCTGGTATAGTCCCATTCCCTCTGCGCCCAGGCGTCCGGCCATCCAAACGCGAAAAAAGATACCAATGGCCCGAAGTAGCAACGCCGTGGCCGTCAAGATAACGGCATTCTTTAAGAACACGACCTTTTTCAACCTCAGCACCTCCATACAATTCAGTGTATGGCCATTGTGGACAGAATATCACTTCTTGCAAACGGAATCCAAATCGTGTAAAATGAATTTGATATTGTTTCCAATTCGTGGCCACCCGCTTCGTTTCGGAGACAGGATGTAAATTTAGGAGGATGAAATATGTACGATAACCTTATGGATACTATCGGTTTTGTTGAGGCCGTCGACAGTGAAGTGGGTAAGGCCATGCGCGCTGAGCTCGGCCGTCAACAACGGAATTTGGAACTAATCGCATCGGAAAACTTTGTCTCTCCGGCAGTAATGGCCGCGATGGGTTCCGTGCTCACCAACAAATATGCAGAAGGTTATCCCGGAAAGCGTTATTATGGCGGTTGCATCAATGTCGATGTGGTAGAGAATTTGGCGCGGGACCGTGCAAAGGCATTATTTGGGGCAGATCATGCCAACGTGCAACCCCATTCCGGCGCGCAAGCCAACCAGGCTGTTTATCTCGCGCTTTTAAAACCAGGCGATACCGTGATGGGGATGAATTTAGCGCACGGCGGCCATTTGACCCATGGTTCACCGGTTAATAGTTCAGGGTTGCTCTATCGTTTCGTGCCTTATGGCGTCAATGATAACGGCTATATTGATTACGATGAAATGCGCCGCATCGCCCTCGAATGCAAACCAAAGCTCATTGTGGCTGGGGCATCGGCCTATGCGCGTGCGATTCAATTCGACCGTATATCGGAAATTGCCAAGGAAGTCGGCGCTTATTTCATGGTCGACATGGCGCACATTGCAGGCCTTGTTGCGGCGGGTCTCCATCAAAACCCTGTCCCGTTTGCCGACGTGGTAACGACGACCACCCATAAAACGCTTCGCGGTCCACGCGGCGGAATGATCCTTTGCAAAGAAGAACTGGCAAAGGCAATTGACAAGGCTGTTTTTCCGGGCAATCAGGGCGGTCCGCTCTGCCATATCATCGCGGCAAAGGCAGTCTGTTTCGGTGAAGCGTTGAAGCCCGAATTCAAAACCTACCAGCAAAATGTTGTAAAAAATGCAACCGCTCTGGCCGAAGGACTTTTGCAGGAAGGTATTTCGCTGGTTTCGGGCGGCACGGACAACCACCTTATGCTTCTTGACTTAAAGGATACAGGCGTAACCGGAAAAGAACTCGAACACCGACTGGATGAAGTGTACATCACGGCCAACAAAAACACGATTCCAAACGATCCGCAGTCGCCCTTCATCACATCCGGCCTACGCCTTGGCACCCCGGCTGTAACGACGAGAGGGCTTACAACCGCTGAAATGGGCCGAATTGCGAAATGCATCGCGCTTGCGGTCCGCGATTTTGAGGCAAATGCAGACCGGATCCGGGATGAAGTGACCGATATTTGTCAACAATATCCCCTGTACCGCTGAAACCAAATCCAAAAGGGCGGATCACCGCCCTATTTTTATCCAATCTTTTGCAAAAAACGTTCGCAACAAATGTACAAAAAAAGAGGTGGAACCAATGGCAAGACCATTAGCCGACCGCATCCGTCCGACAACACTCGATGAAGTCGTAGGGCAATCCCATCTCTTGGGGAAGGGGAAGATGCTTCGCCGAATCATTGAATCGGGTGAGGTCTGCAATCTAATCTTTTACGGCCCGTCTGGAGTTGGGAAAACAACCGTGGCCAATATTATCGCCAACCGTTGTGGCCGCCGGCTCTACCGCCTCAACGCGACAACGGCCTCGACCGCCGACCTGAAGGAAATCATCGCCGGATTGGATACACTTGAAGGAAGTGGCGGAGTTGTATTATACCTCGATGAAATCCAGTATTTCACCAAAAAGCAACAACAAATCCTATTGGAATATCTCGAGACAGGGGACATCTCCCTAATCGCCTCAACGACGGAAAATCCCTATTTTTATGTTTACAACGCAATTTTAAGCCGGTCGACGGTTTTTGAATTCAAGTCGATTGCCACAGCCGATATTGTACCCGCCGTACACAGGGCAGTGAACTTTTTGGAGCAGGAGCGAAATGTTAAAATCAGCATTTCAGATGAAACTGCTTTCAAGATCGCCGATGCCAGCGGTGGGGACGTTCGAAAGGCGCTCAACGTCACTGAACTATGCGTGTTATCCATCCCTGAAGCAGATGGCGAAATTACCATCACCGAGGACGCGGTTTCACAACTGACGCAACATAGCGCAATGCGTTACGACAGGGAAGGCGACGCACATTATGACATCGTTTCGGCTTATCAAAAATCGATGCGGGGTTCTGATCCGGACGCGGCACTGCATTATCTTGCACGATTGCTTGCCGCCGGCGACCTGCCCTCAGCCTGCCGCAGATTACTTGTCTGCGCAAGCGAGGACGTCGGGCTGGCCTATCCCAACATTATTCCGATCGTCAAGGCCGCAGTCGATACCGCTTTAATGGTCGGCCTGCCTGAAGCCAGGATTCCCCTTGCCGATGCGGTTGTCCTTGTCTGCCTGGCCCCGAAGTCCAATGCGGCCTATTGCGGCATTAACGAAGCAATGGCCGACGTTGAACACGGCAATATTGGCGAAATCCCTCGCACTTTGCAAAATAAACACTTTGATGGGGAAGATGCGGCAGTCAAGGGTCAATTCTATCAATATCCGCACGATTTTCCAAATCATTATTTGCCGCAACAGTATATGCCCGACCCGTTAAAGCATAAAAAATACTATCAATACGGCGACAATGCAACCGAACAAAAGTTTAAAGATTATTGGAGTAAGATTAAGGGTAAGAACCTCTAAGAGGTGATAGGGTGAAGCAGTATACATTACCAAGCAGGACCCTGTTTTTATGGCGAATTCGTCTTTTTGCCGTAGCGGGAGTCCTCACATTGCTTCTTTGCTGGCTCTGCTATATCGTGCCGGTCCAATTTGTTTTGCTCTTCTTGGCAGTCCTGTGGGTTGTTGCATTTTTCATCGGCTTTTGGTACTTGCCGCGGCAACACCGCAATTATAAAATCACCCTAAATGAGCAATCACTTTTATTGCAGAGGGGCGTATTCCTTCACACGCACTATCTCATGCCAGCACCCCGAATGATTTATGCCGAGTTGTTATCTACGCCGCTTTGTCGTTCTATGGGACTCTGCGGGCTATCTCTGCGTGCGGCACGCGGCATCTTACACATTGCGCCTTTGGAATTGAAAGAAGCGATGGAAATCTTGATGCAGTTGGACCGCGAGGAGGATCGGTTATGAAGCGCGAAGTACGGGGGCACCCGCTCATGATTCTCGATTATCTTTATCCGTATCTTTTCCTTCTCATTTTGCCGACAATTCGCGGTCTAATTCATTTTTTCCGCACAGGGCAGTACGATAAGCTTTTAAACGGTGAAATTCTGGCTTTTGCATTAGCGTTGGCCGTTGCGCTATTAAAGTGGCGCAATTTTCGGTTAACGGTTGATGAAAACTATTCTATGCTACGCATCCGTTATGGCCTGTTTTATCGCCACGAAAGTATTATTCGACAGGACCGCATTTCTTGCTATTCTTCTGAGCGGAATCCTGTCTTATCTCTCTTATCTGCCGTCACATTTAAAATTGATACCGAAGCGGGTCGAAACGGAAAAGCTGATTTTTCCTTTAAGCTATACGCGCGTGATTTTCGAAGCATTGCGCGTATATTGCCGGTTACTACAAATTCAGCCACCCATCGTACGCCGTTTTCAAAGTTGCTCATCATGTCTGCCGCCACCTCGTCGGCTGTATCGGGTATTTTAATTGGCGTTCCACTTCTGAATAACGCGGCAAAACTGTTTGGCTTTGGTTTGCAGGAATTAATTTTCGCCCAAATCAATGATGTCAGCAATCGTTTTAGCCGCTATATTCCTCCCATTGTAAATGTGATCACTCTCATTTTCCTTGCCGCTTATCTGTTTTCCTTTTTTTATACACTATTTCGCAACTTGAATTTCCGTGTCCGGGTCGGTCGGGAAGATATCTCCGTGAGGGCCGGAATTTTATCGCGTAGGGAAACCACCTTTAAAAAATCGGCCGTTAATAATGTTGTGATTCAGCAGTCTTTTGTGTTGCGCATGATTCGGCATTATGTACTCAAGGTTAGCATCGCCGGATATAGTGAAAAAAAGGGCGAAAATGCCGTTTTGATCCCAGCGGCCCGCAGACAAGAGATGCGAAAACAGCTCACCTCCATGTTTTATTATAAGCCGCCGCAAAATTATGCGGTTCGCCCTCCTATAGGTTCCTTAGGACGTTTTTTACTATGGCCTTCCATTTGGTTTGTCCTGATTCCGGTTTTGACACTGTTAATTGCCGATTTTTTACCCGCATTTCGGGAATTGTTGCTTTTTTTAATGTTTGCGTTGATGATTCTGCTCCTCTATGCTATGACATTGGGAATAAACAACTATCGATATGGTGGCCTGTCGCTTGGCAACGGTCAGTTTTCCGCGCACGCCTCACGGCGATTCTCCATACGTGAATTATATTGCGATTCTGAAAAAATTGGATGTTGGCGCATCCGTTGCTTTCCCGCCGATTTGCGGACTCCTATTTGCAAAGTGCGCATTACCATTCGTTCGGAAAGCGCTGAATCCATTTATGTACGTCATCTTAGCCTAGACAGCATGGCATCTTTATTCGAGCGTGAGTATCAGGTGCCAAAAAATTGTTTTAATCTTTAAGGGCATACTCGAATCCAATAAATCTGTGAATATTACCATGCAATTCGTGAATACTATCGTCAGAATCCATTAGAGGAAGCGATTTCATGGAACTATTCTTGCATTGCCTTTATGCCTTTTTAGTCGGTGGAACTTTGTGTTTAATCGGGCAAATTTTAATTGACTATACCGGATTGACGCCCGCCCGTATTTTAGTAACTTATGTGGTTGCCGGAGTCATCCTAACTGCAGTTGGCCTATATCAGCCCCTCGTCGACTTTGCCGGTGCCGGCGCTACTGTGCCGTTGACCGGATTTGGATATTCTCTGGCAAAAGGAGTGGAAGAGGCTGTAAAGGAATATGGCTTTTGGGGTGCTCTATGCGGCGGTATTACGGCCGCTGCCGCTGGAATTACAGCCGCCGTTGTTTTTGGATATTTTACCGCTTTGTTTGCAAAACCAGGAGATAAAAGTTAAAATGGAAGTTAAAAAGACCGCCCTTTAGAGTCGTACTCTAAAGGACAGTTGCTATGTAGGATCCGGTGTAGCCCTCACGGGCTACACCGTTTTCCTTGTTTCAAGCGGTTTTCAGCAGCTTTTCACGCATTTTTTCCATTACGGTAATCAGTTCTTTTTCAGTAGGAACATTGATGATTCCAACCGCCGTAAAGGAAATATCGATTGGTACGTGTTTAACGCCATTATCGTCTTTCACACTGTTATGCACATCAATCCTCTTTATTAAGGTATTTACGATTGTTGGCGTCAGCTCTTTTAGGTCAGTGCATTTCCGTATCGTGTCAAGAAACACTTTTAGGTCAACTTTTTCCTGTTCGGCTTTTTTGACAGTCTGCTCGTCACTCTCCACGGTGGCAAGCAGTTCTTTTTGTTCGCTTTCGTAGTTTGCAGACATACGAAGAAAACGCTCATCCGATATTTTACCAAGCACATTATCCTCATAAATACGCTCAATCAGCATATCGAGCTCTTTAATTCGTGTCTTGGCTTTCTCAATATTCTGCCTCATATTTCGGATGCTTTTTTCTCTGCCGAGCGTATTTTGCTCTGAGAAGAGATAAAGAAACACCGGTTCAAATTCTTGAACATACTTAGCAACCTTCCGTATCGTATCAAGTACCAATTTTTTCAGCACCGAATCACGGATAAAATGAATGTTGCAGGAACCGCGATTTTCTTTGTACTGCGAACATCTGTAAAACTCCTGTCCGTCTTTAATGCTTTTTGAAGCACAGTAATACAGTTTAGAACCGCAATCAGCACAATAGAGAAGTCCCGAAAACATACTCGTTTTTCCCGTCGCTGTATTTCTGCGGCGGTGCTTTCTGAGTTCCTGTACTCTTTCAAAGGTGTCATCATCAATAATTGCCTCTTGTGTGTTCGGGATGATCTGCCATTCTTCTTCGGGAATGTGCACTTTTTTCTTGACTTTGAAACTCACAAATGTGCTTTTGAAATTGACGGTGCAACCAGTGTACTGACGATTTTCAAGAATATGCCTTACCGTTGTCTGATCCCATATATATGGATTTTGCGGTCTTGGGTTAGAGGCTTTTATGCCTTTTCTGTAATAATGCTCCGTTGGGCATATGATTTGTTCATCTTCTAATCGGCGTGCAATTTTCATCGGTCCGAGTCCTGCAAGACACAGTTCAAAGATATAACGGACAATCTTTGCTGCCGGCTCATCAACGATCCATTGCTTTGGATAGTTGGAAGATTTCATATACCCAAAAGGAACTGCGGCAGATACACGCTCTCCGTTATCAGCTTTGGATTTCCAAACTGCCTTTATCTTTTTACTCGTTTGCTCAGCATACCACTCATTGAAAATATTGTAGAACGGCATCATTTCAAGTCCCGTGCCTGTTGAGGTGTTTACATTCTCTTGAATAGCTATAAAGGTTATTCCAAGAGAAGGGTACACAACCTGTGTCAGCCTGCCCATTTCAATTGTTTCTCTACCGAAACGGGATAAGTCCTTTACGATAATAGTACCGATTTCGCCGTTCTCTGCCATTCTCTGCATACGCTGAAAATCAGGTCTGTCGAAAGTAGTACCTGAGATACCGTCATCTACAAAAAATTCGGGGTGAAGGTATCCGTGCTCTTTGGCATATTGAGAGAGGATCGCCTTCTGAGACGGAATTTGTCAAGGGGTGTTTCTGCAAATCATTCTCTTTACAACAATAAATAAACATTTATCGCCAATAAAAACAATAGGCAATAAATCATATTCTGTAAAATCCAGTGTAGTACAGCTATTTTTTGTATATCCTCCCGCACAAATTAACCGAATTTTGTTAAAAATATATTGTAATTAACCGCAAATGGTGATATAATATAAGCGTATCTTTAGGTGTACAGTTTCGAGAGGTTGAGAATTATGGTTGATAACATTACAAAACTCATTAAGTCCGAAATAAAGAGACAGTATAAAAGTGTGCGAAAATTTTCGGAAGTAAGTGGGATTCCATATAGCACTCTTTCAAATGCCTTGACAAAAGGTATTGATGGCACATCATACGGTACCGTGATTAAAATATGTAAGTTGCTTAATCTAAAGCAGGCATACGATGCAGACCTAACTATTTTTAACGACCAGTTTCACGAAATATGTTCGATGCTTGCTGCTTTGGATGAGCAAGGGGTACACACAGTAAAAACTATATTAATTGTAGAATACAACAGATGTACGAATAACAACGCATTGCCTTCGGTTAAAGCCTATAACGGTCTGTCCGTTGCTGGAAAAGGCGTAAGCATTGACAGTTCTTTCTTGGAGGGCGATGATGAGTAGTGAGCGAGTTATAAAAGCCAAAGTCAAGGATATGCTTTCGCAATACAAACTGTCGGAAGTAACACTTGATAATTTGGTATTTATTATTGAAGATCAAGGCTTTGAGATTGTCGAGTTTCTATATGGAGAAGATTCATCATCCACCCGATTGATTCAGAGATTGAACTTAACAGATTATGCTTGTGCCAATGAAGCATTTACTTATCAATGTGGGGCGACAAGGTTAGTTTTTTTGAGCGAGAAAATATCCGCCTCAGAAAAACTATATGCCTTGGCACATGAGGTCGGACATATTTTCTGCGGTCACTTAAAAGACGGAGACATGAAGTGTTCCGTTGAGGAAGAATACGAAGCAAATGAATTTGCCCACTTGATCTTGCACCCATCCCTTCCCTCAAAGGCATTGCGATGGTTCGAGGAGCATAAAAAAGCCTCAATCATTAGTA
>CASFAP010000099.1 GCA_949292695.1 uncultured Eubacteriales bacterium
TGACGGCACTTCCAAAACGCTTCCCTCGACCGATTACCTCTCGGCCATCGGCCGTTCTTTCAAGGGCGTCACCATCGGCCTGCCAGAGGAGTTCTTTGGCGATTATGTCTCCGACGAAGTCAAAACTGCCGTTGAGGCCGCCGCAAAAACCTATGAATCCATGGGCGCGTCGCTCCAAAGGGTTTCTCTGCCCAGTTTGCGTTTTGCCGTCGCTTCCTATTATCTTATCTCTTCGGCCGAGGCCGCCAGCAATCTATCGCGTTATGACGGCATCAAATTCGGCTACCGTTCCGAGCATGGCGAAACCTATGAGGAGCTGATCCAGAACACACGCCGCGAAGGCTTCGGCAAAGAGGTAAAGCGCCGCATCGTGCTGGGGAACTATGCGCTTTCGAGCGGCTATTATGACGCCTATTACAACCGCGCCGTCCAGATCCGCGGCAAAATCAAGGCCGAATATGAGGCCATTTTAAAAGACTGCGACTGCATCCTGACCCCGACGGCGCCGAGCGTGGCCTATCAAATTGGCCAGCAGGAAAACGACCCGGTCAAGATGTATTCGGCGGATATCTGTAGCGTGACGGCGAATATCGCCGGGCTTCCCGCGATTTCAACCCCCTGCGGGTATAATGAAGCGGGTCTGCCCATCGGCATGTGCCTGACCGGCCGCGCTTTTGACGAGGCGACCTTGATCAGCCTGGCCGATGCGTATGAAAAAGCCTTTGCACGCAAGGAGGCCCAATTATGAACTATGAGACTGTCATCGGCCTGGAAATCCACGCCGAAATGCTGACCCATTCCAAGGTCTTCTGCACCTGCACCGCCGAATTCGGCGGGGAAGAGAATACCCGCGTCTGCCCGCGCTGTTCAGGACTGCCCGGGACGCTCCCGGTCTTTAATCAGGGCGCCGCGCGCCTGGCCGTCAAAGCCGGGCTGGCGCTCGGTTGCACCATTCACTCTTATAGCGCCTTTGACCGAAAAAACTATTTTTATCCCGATTTGCCCAAGGCCTACCAGATCACCCAGTTCACCCATCCGATCTGCACCGACGGCAAAGTAGACATTGGCTCCAAGGTGATCCGAATCAACCGCATCCACATCGAAGAGGACGCAGGCAAGCTCGTGCACGATGATTACGAGAACGTCTCCCTGGCCGATTACAACCGTTGCGGCGTGCCGCTCATTGAAATTGTCACCGAGCCCGATATCCGTTCGGCTGAGGAGGCGAGGGCCTTTGTCGAGCAGGTGGCGCTCCGGCTCAAATACGCCGGCGTCTGCGACGCAAAGATGGAGCAGGGCTCGCTCCGTTGCGACGTCAACATTTCGATTATGCCGCCCGGCGCGGCCGAGTTCGGCACCCGGACCGAAATCAAAAATCTCAACTCCTTAAAATCCATCGTCCGCGCCATTGAGTATGAGTATTCCCGCCAATCGGAGCTTTTGGATAACGGCAAAAAGGTGATTCAACAAACCCTGCACTTCAATGAAAACCACGGTACGACCAAGCCGCTTCGCTCCAAGGAAGAGGCGCATGATTACCGCTATTTCCCGGAGCCCGATATCCCGCCGATCCTTTTGCGGGAGGAAGACATCGCCGAAATTACCGCCAGCATGCCTGAAATGCCGGCCGATCGCCTGGCCCGTTATGAAAAGGGATATGGGCTCTCGGAACCGGATGCAAAGCTTTTGGTATCGAATAAGGACCTTTCGGACTTCTATGATGCCGCGGTGCAAATCTATCCGGCCTATAAGCCGACTGCCTCGACTGTCTTAGTCGAACTGTTGCGCCGCCTGAATGACGCCGGTGCGGCGGTCAAAGACCTGAAATTTACCCCTGCGGATCTCGCGCGGGTCGTGCAACTCAGCGAAGAGGGGGCGGTCAGCAAGAACGCCGCCAAGGAGATTTTGCGGTTCCTCTTTGAACAGGGCGGCGACCCCGATGCAATCGCCAAGGAGCAGGGCTATATCATGGACCATGATACGTCGGCTGTCGAGGCCGCAGTGGAGGAAGTCCTGGCCGCTAACCCGAAGGCTGTCGCAGAATATAAGGCAGGGAGCCAAAAGGTCTTTGGCTTCTTAATGGGCCAAATGTGCAAAAGGCTCGGCAAATCAGCCAATCCGCAGATTATCCGCCAGTGCCTGAATGACGGCCTGAACAAAGTATAGGCCCCTGCGCAGGGAAAACGGCGCCATTTCCGGCTGACCGGCCGTTCGGGTTGTGCAAAAACGGTTTCCTGCGAAAAATGGCATTTCAAACGGCCTTCGCCGCCTTTGGGTCGCCATCAGGTGAAAAATGCGGCAAATGGAAGTGGAGCCAATTTTGGGAGCGCTTTCAGGGGCGATGCAACAGAAAGTTTTTCAAAAAAGCATTTGCTCCAATTGGCTTTAGCGGCACTGGCCCATCCAGAAAACTGGAATCGCCTGCTTTAGAGGCTCTCTTTTGTAGCGCCGTGCGCGTCGCAACGCGCACGCCGGCGGGGCCTGCCGGAAAGGGCGCCGCGTGAAGGGGAGCGTCCGCCCCGAAGACCTGTTCGGGCGCGTTGCACGGCATTGCAAATTTAGGAGGAATCTATGAAAACAATCGGTTCGGCCGGCTATCCCGGCTTTTTCACACTCGACGCCCTCAAAGACGGCGCCGCCATTACCCTTTCGGCCTGCGTCCACAAGGTCAAACCCATGGGGGCTTTTGCCTTTGTTTTGTTGCGCACCGGGCGTTATGTCGTGCAGGCAACCTATACCCCCGAAAACTGTAAGGATGATTTCTCGCTTCTCAAAGAGGGCGTTTATGTCACGGTGTCGGGCGTCGTGCGTGCGGAGGCGCGCGCCAATTATGGATATGAAATCGTATTGGACCGCTTTACTGTGCTGTCAGCGCCGGCCGAAGAGTATCCGCTCCATGTTTCGGCGCGTAAGCTCGGCTGTTCGATGGACGCCAACCTCAAATACCGTTCTGTCGCTATCCGCAACCCGCATGAGCGCGCCGCCTTTAAGATCGCTGAGGGCGTCTGCGAGGGCTTCCGCCGTTTTATGATGCAAAATGGCTTCACCGAGATCCACACGCCGAAACTGACTGCTACGGGCGATGAAGGCGGGGCCAATATCTTCAAATTTAAGTATTTTGACCAGAATGCGTTCCTGGCGCAGAGCCCGCAGTTCTATAAGCAGACCTGTGTGGCTGTGTTTGACCGCGTATTTGAAATCGATCCGGTTTACCGCGCCGAAAAGCACAATTCGACCCGCCACCTGAATGAATATACCGGCCTCGATTTTGAGATGGGGTATATCGACAGTATGTATGACATTATGGCCATGGAAACCGCGCTCCTCAAAAGCATGGTGGCCTTTTTGGCGGAGAATTACCAAAACGAGCTGAAAATAACAGGTGCGACCCTGCCCACAATCACAGAAATCCCGGCTGTCACTTTCCTGGAAGCGCTTGAGATTGCCGGCGGCAACAAGAATAAACGCGACCTCGATCCGAACGACGAGGTCAAGGTCTGCGATTATTTCCGCGAAAAAACGGGAAGTGAATTTGTTTTCATAACCCATTTTCCGGCCGCAAAGCGCCCGTTTTACGCGATGGACAGCAAGGACGACCCCCACACGGCCGAGAGTTTTGATTTGTTGTTCCGCGGCTTGGAAATCACGACCGGCGGCCAACGCATCCACGACTATTACGAACAGGTCGCCAAGATGAAGCGCATGAATCTCAACCCCGACGACTTTGCCAGCTACCTGGATATTTTCAAGTATGGCATGCCGCCGCACGGTGGATTGGGGCTGGGGCTTGAGCGCGTTGTCATGAAGCTTCTGGACCTGCCCAACATCCGCCAGGCGTCCCTTTTCCCGCGCGACATCAATCACCTCGAGCCGTAAACGATACGGTCGCGAAAGGTCCCTTCGTTTGCATAACATTGATTGATATGCGATTTTAAGATGTTTATACTTGCGGCTTTGGTTGGATGTGGCGGGTGCTACATTTGGCCAAGGCCGATTTTTGTATGAAGAAAACCACACGCTAAGCGTGCGGTTCAAAAGAGGCTTTTACCGATGAGTAAAAAACTGCTATGGTAAAATGCAACGGCTTATAGCCGCTGAGCTAACTACCGGCAAAGCCGGTAGTCATGATTTAACTAAAAAAAGTCCCATGCTTCGTCGCCCGGTATAGCTCAGGCCGGACCATACTACATAGATTGCATTCTGGAATAAACGTTAATCTTAAAAATAGGCAAAAGTCTATGCGTGAAAATCATAGAAAGGGTCGAAGATTGAAAGTCAAATCAATTTCATGTTACATAATATCTTTTGACTGTTTTTGGAAGTGCTCTGTGAAGTACCGGGGAAAGGAGCGTTTATGGAATACCGGATTTTGATCGTGGAAGACGATAAAAGCATAGCCTCTTCAATTGCCGCGGGCGTTGAACGGTGGGGCTGGACCGCGCAGTGCGTGACGAACTTTCAGGCGGTGACTGAGGACTTTGTCAGCTTTGCGCCGCAACTTGTTTTGATGGATTTATCATTGCCTTTTTTTAATGGCTATCATTGGTGCGCTGAGATTCGAAAGCTCTCGAAGGTCCCGGTCATTTTTCTTTCCTCCGCTTCCGACAACCTCAATATCGTTATGGCCATGAACCTGGGCGGCGATGATTTCCTTGCAAAGCCTTTTTCGATGGAGGTCCTGTTTGCGAAAATGCAGGCGCTTTTACGGCGCACCTATGAGTTCGCGGGGCAGTCGAGCCTGCTTTTGCAGGGGCAGGCGGTGCTGAACCTCGACGACGCTTCGCTCCAGGGCCCCGCAGGCCGCACCTCTCTCACCAAAAATGAATTGCGGATTCTAAAAACTCTATTTGAGGCCAAGGGCCAGATCGTCAGCCGCGATACCCTCATGACAAGACTCTGGGAGACCGATTCATATGTCGATGAAAACACCTTGACGGTCAACATTAACCGCCTGCGGCGCAAACTCGAACCGTTGGGGCTCGTCAACCTGATCCAAACGAAAAAGGGAATCGGATATTTTGTAGAATAGGGGGCGTCATTATGGTATGGGCCTATTTGCGGCGCATTCACAAGGGCGCGGGCTTGTTTGCTTTGTTTTTCTGCGTTTTTCTGGTCGTCCTGCTTTTATACGACCTGCCGCTCGAAGCCGCCGCTTATTTTTTGATTCTGTGCATTGCCATCGGCGGCGCTTTGTTATCGGTGGACTTTTACTACTTCTGCAAACGCCATCGGGATTTCACGGCTTTGCGCCAAAGAATCCTCTTTGAGACTGACGCGCTCCCGCCGCCGCGGGATCTTGCAGAGGCCGATTACGATGCGCTCATCCGAATTCTGGTGCAAAAGCGAATGGTCGAAATGCAGGCTTCGCAGTCCGCGCGGAAAGAAGCCGAGCTATACTATACCCTTTGGGCGCATCAGATTAAGACGCCCATTGCCGCAATGCGCCTGCTTTTAGGGCAATCCGATACAAAAGAGCACCGCGAACTGCTCGATGAACTTTTTAAAATCGAGCAATATGTCGAGATGGTGCTTTCTTTCTTGCGTCTGGGCAGTGGATCGAACGACTTCGTCCTCGATGAATATGCGTTGGACGAAATCGTGCGAAGCGCTGTTCATAAATACGCGCCGCAGTTTGTCCGCAAAAAGTTGGCGTTGGAGTTCGTGCCGACCGGGAAAAACGTGTTGACCGATCGCAAATGGTTGGCCTTTGTCGTCGAGCAGGTGCTGTCCAACGCGCTCAAATACACTGTGCGCGGTCAAATCCGAATTTATTTGGAAGCACCGTTGACACTCGTGATCGCCGACACCGGCATCGGCATCCGGGCAGAAGACCTTCCCCGCATTTTTGAAAAGGGCTATACCGGATTAAATGGCCGTTTGGAGGAACACTCGACCGGGATCGGCCTGTATCTCTGCCATCGCATTCTAAAAAAACTCGGGCACAGCATCTCGGTTACCTCTGAGCCTGGCAAAGGAACTAAGGTCCACCTTTCGCTTGAATCAGTCAGGGTAGAGGCCGAGTGAGGGCGCATTTTAAAAATATAAGTTCTACAAAAAGCCGATAAGATACAGTACTTTCAGGCGGTTAGAGCATAATAGAATTTGTATATTTTCTTCTAAAGTTGTATAGATGGCGGCGTCCTGGCGCGAAGCGCCAATGCGCCCCGCGGCGGCAGAGCCAAAAAGAAAGTCCGGGGACGATTTGCCGCGGGGCGCCTGAGCCGGCAAAGCCGGCTCGGACGCCGCCTATACGCCGTCGCGTTCCAACCTTTGCTTTGCCATAGTCCTTCCCGGTTGCGTTCGGCCGGAAGCTTACAAAACTGTAAGCTTCCGGCCAAAATTGTAAGGTAAAACGATGGATTTTGGTGGCTTGCTTGTGTTATTCTGTTAATACAAGAAAAATTCGCGATACGAATGCGAAAGGAGCTTTTTTATGGCATTGCTGGAAGTCAGACATTTGCAAAAGGTCTATACGACGCGCTTTGGCGGCAACACCATTCAGGCGCTGGCCGATGTAAATTTTACAGTGGAACAGGGCGAATATGTGGCAATCATGGGGGAATCCGGTTCAGGCAAAACAACCCTTTTGAACTTGCTGGCCGCGCTTGACCGCCCGACAGGCGGCGAAATTCTGCTCAATGGGCAAAATCTTTCCTCGTTAAAAGAAAAAGAAATTTCGGCCTTTCGCCGCGATAACCTAGGCTTTGTGTTCCAGGATTTCAATTTGCTCGATACCTTTTCATTGCGGGATAATATCGTATTGCCGCTGGTGCTGTCGGGGAAGACCTGGCGCCAGATGGAGGCAAAGCTAACTCCGCTGGCCGAAAAACTCGGCATTCTTCCGCTTCTCGATAAATACCCATATGAGGTTTCGGGCGGGCAGAAGCAACGCGCCGCTGTCGCACGCGCTCTTATCACCGAACCGCAACTGATCTTGGCCGACGAACCCACCGGCGCACTCGACTCCCATGCGTCCGATGAGCTTTTGCGCCTGTTTGACAGCGTCCACGCGGAAGGGCAGACCCTGCTGATGGTGACGCACAGCGTCAAGGCCGCCAGCCATGCGAGGCGGGTGCTCTTTATCAAAGACGGCGAAGTTTATCATCAGCTTTACCGCGCCGGCCTTTCGACCGGCGAGCTCTACCAAAAAATCTCCGATACCTTGACCATGATTGCGACGGGCGGTGTGCGCCATGCGTAAGTTCTTCTATGCAAAACTGGCGCTTATTAACCTCAAAAAGAATAAACGCGCCTATGTCCCTTATCTTCTGACCTGCATCGGGACGACCATGATGTATTATATCATGCTGGCTCTCTCGAAAAATTCCGGCCTTTCTCAAATGGCGGGCGGGACCGCACTGATGTCCATTATGAATCTGGGGACAACCGTCATCGGCATTTTCTCATTTATTTTTCTGTTTTATACCAATAGCTTTCTCATCAAACAGCGCAAAAAGGAATTCGGGCTTTACAACATCCTAGGCCTCGAAAAAAAGCATATTTCCAAGGTCCTGGGGTATGAGACCCTCTTCCTTTTTTTGGCTACCATGGTGCTCGGCCTTGCCGGCGGCATTCTATTCAGCAAGCTTGTCTTTTTGCTGGTGCTCAAACTGTTGCATTTTGAAGTCGTATTCGGCTTCGAAATCTCCCTTTCGGCGCTGGCCTCGACAGCGATTCTCTTCGCCGCCATCTTTCTCGTTTTGTATCTCAATAATCTGCGCCAGATTCATCTGGCAAAGCCGGTCGAGCTGTTGCGCGCAAACGCAGGGGAGAAGGAACCGAAGACAAAGTGGCTTTTGGCCATTTTCGGCCTTTTGTGCCTTGGCGGCGGGTATGGCATTTCCGTGGGTGTGAAGGACCCGCTGTCGGCACTGTCTCTTTTCTTTTTGGCAGTCATCCTTGTCATAATCGGTACCTATAGCTTGTTTACAGCAGGCAGTATCGCTTTGCTAAAGATGCTAAGACGGCGCAGATCCTATTACTATAAGACCAATCACTTTATTTCGGTCTCTGGCATGATCTACCGTATGAAACAAAACGCCGCAGGATTGGCCAGCATCTGCATCCTCTCGACCGCTGTGCTTGTAATGCTCTCTTCGACCGGTTCGCTCTACGCAGGCATGCAGGATGTGCTTACGACTCGTTACCCACGAAATATCCTGATCACCAATCATGACAGCACTTCTTCTCTGCAAAGCGGGGAAATGCGGCACCTTGCGGATGAAACGGCGGCTCGGCTTGGCATTGCAATCGAGAACAAGGCAGGCTATACCTATCTTTCCTTCGCCGCGGCGCAATTCGATGATACCTTTTCAACCGATAGCTCGCTCGGCATCAGCGCTTATGACAAACTGCGCGAGCTCTATTTCCTAACCGAGGACGAATACACCGCGCTGACCGGCCGGCAAACCTCTTTGCAGGAGGGGGAGATTTTAATTTATCCGAACCGGATGGATTACCCTTATGACACTGTGAATCTCTTTGATTTTTCGTTCCGCGTCAAGGAGGTCCTCAAAGAGTTCGACGAGTGCAGTCTCTCGGCTATGAATATCGCCAGCTCTTATTACATTATCGTCCCGGATGAAGCGGCACTCTCACGCATCGATGCCGCGCAACGAGAGGCTTATGGCGACGACGCCTCAAACATCGAGTCGTTTTACGGTTTTGACCTTGCAAACCATGGCCCGCAGGCTGAAATCTCCCTCTATGAGGCTTTGAATGCCGCCTTTTCTCAGACCGGATGGGACGGCTTCATCGAGTCGCGCGAGGCCAACCGAAACGATTTTTACGGCACCTATGGCGGGCTGTTTTTCCTCGGAATCTTTTTGGGACTTCTCTTCCTCATGGCGACCGTGCTGATCATTTATTATAAGCAGATTTCCGAAGGATACGATGATCAGGCCCGTTTCGAGATTATGCAAAAGGTCGGGCTTAGCCGCGCGCAGATCAAACGCGCCATCCATTCCCAGGTGCTGACTGTCTTTTTCCTGCCGCTTATAACGGCCGGCGTGCATATCTGCTTTGCTTTCCCGGTCATCGCAAGGCTGTTGCCACTTCTTAACCTTCACAATACGCCGCTTTTTGCCCTCAGCACACTCATCTGTTTTTTGATATTTGCAGTCTTTTATGCAATAGTCTACGTCTTGACCGCCCGTTCTTACTATAAAATCGTTAACCAAGGCGGTCAGGCAGAACGGATGTGAAACAATGCTCTATCCTTTCCGATTGCGGCGCATGACAAACTCCGATACGCTTGCGCTCGAGACCCTTTGGCAACCGGATCGTTGGTTGCCTCTGTGTACAGGAACGCTTGAGACCAATCAACCAGGGGTAAGTACGGAGGCCTTTGCCGCGGTCCGAGGCCAAGAACTTTGCGGCGAACTGACACTCGCCCGCCAGGGAGAAGTTGTTACATTTCAAATGTTTCTAGCACCGGATCAGACCGGGCGCGCGACGGGAGAGGCCTTTATTCGAACCTGCCTTGAATTCCTTTGCGCCAAATTCCCTGACGCCAGGCTGATCCAGTCAAGCATCTAAAAGACATAGCCTCCTGCATAATTGCAGGAGGCATTTTATTTCTTAAAAAGATCCAATTTGAAATTAATAAAAGCGTAAAATAAGTGATTGTTGCCAAGTCGTTCGGTTTCTGCTATAGTAAAAATAACAAATTTTGTGCCGAAATTGCTTAAAGACTTGCGACGCTACCTCACTTATACTGACAGTAGAAAGAAGTGTGCGATATGCCAGTGCAAACCGCAGAACGATTCGTAAAATTCCACTTCGACCAGATCCATTTTGCCGCACCGCTTGCCTATGGGCCTTTTTTGCTCGCCCAGGCCGGCGACGTCGCGGCAGAACCCGGCTATGTCTGCGAAACCCATACGCAGAGCGTATATGAGCTGTCTTATGTTGTCTCAGGCCGCGGAACTTTTTTTGTCGACGGCCAGCCGTTTTTGCTTCAGAAGGATATGTTGTTTTTAAATCGAATCGGGGAAAGGCATAAAATCGTCTCTGATTTAAAAGATCCTATACGCTACTATTACCTGGGTTTTTTATTTTCAAAAACTTTGGGAGATGACGACCCAGTTCGTCGCATTCGGGAGGCATTTGACCGGCCCGACGTCAGATTGGTTTCAAATGCCGCGAGTATTGAACCGGCCTTTTCTTCCTTGTTCGACAATCTGCTTTGTGGTGATGCGTTTGCCGAGGGCATGATGGAAGCCGCCCTGCGTCAGATCCTCGTTACTTCCTACCGGCTATTTTTTGAAAAGACACCTTTAAAATATGACCCGCGATCCATTGCGGTGAAAAATAAGATTTTAAGCGATATGATTCATTATCTTGATCGCCACTTGTGCGAAATTGACGCTCTTTCGCACCTGCCTGAGGCCTTTTCCTACAGTTATTCCTACCTTGCTAACCTCTTCCACAAATTTATGGGGCAAAGCCTGCGGGCCTACTTTCTAAGCCGGCGGATGGAATTGGCCGAGCGCTACCTCAGCGAGGGCAACAGCGTAACGGCAACGGCCGAATTGCTCGGTTATCAGTCGATACATTCTTTCAGCCATGCCTTTTTAAAGCACTGCGGCATCTCACCGCAGGCGATCAAAAATAAAAGAAAAGAGGAATCATTATGAAAGTAGCGGTCATCGGTTGCGGTAACATTGCAAACAACGCGCATATTCCGGCGTACCTGAAAAATGGCGGGGTCGAAATCGCCTATTTCTGCGATATCCTGCCCGAGCGCGCGGCTGGCGCGGTCGAAAAATATGGCGTCGGCAAGGCCTGCACGGATTACCACGAAGTCTTGAACGACCCCTCTGTGGAGGCTGTCTCGGTCTGCACGCCGAACGACGTCCACGCAAAAATCGCCATTGATGCAATGCGCGCGGGCAAGCATGTCCTTTGCGAAAAGCCTGCGGCGCGCACCCTGCCCGAAGCGCTTGAGATGCAACGCGTCCAGCACGAAACCGGCAGGATCCTCAACATCGGCGTCGTCAACCGGTTCAATGACAGTGTCAATAAAATCAAGCAGTATATCGACAGTGGCTATCTCGGCGAGGTCTATCATGTTTATGTCAGCTTCCGTTCTCACCGGGCCATTCCAGGCCTTGGCGGCGCGTTTACAACCAAGGCCATTTCGGGCGGCGGCGTTCTAATCGACTGGGGCGTTCATTTCCTCGATATCGTCATGTATTGTTGCGGCGACCCGGCGCCCAAGACCGTCTCGGCAGAGGCGTTTTGCCGATTGGGCAAAGACATTTCGGGCTATACCTATCGCGATATGTGGGCCGGCCCGCCGGTTTTAGACGGCACCTATGACGTCGAGGACTCCGTCGCGGGCCTCATCCGTACCGCCGGACCGGCCATCACCTTCCATGGGGCCTGGGCGCAAAATATCGGCGAGGACGAAATGTTCATCGATTTTATGGGTGATAAGGCCGGCATCCGCCTGCGTTACGGCGCCGATTTTACGGTCTACACCGCCGAGCACGGCGCGTTGGTCTCTTATGTGCCTGAGTTCCAGATGCGGCCGCATTTTGAAAACGAGTTGAACGCATTTGTGGATTGTGTTACTTCGGGCGAAAAATTGCCTTCTCATATCGACACCGTCATCTTAACGGCCCGTATGATGCAGGCTATCTACGATTCCGCCGCTTCTCACGAAGAAGTCGCGCTCTGACGCGGATGTGCCGGCATAAAGCTTATTCTGAATGTTCAACATATGGCTTGCAATCTAGGAATCATTGAGGTGTGGATATGAAAAATTTCCGTAGACAACCGGATTTCCGTATGCTTGCGCAGGTGTTGGAAAAGCAAAAACCTGATCGCCCTACCCTGTTTGAAATGATGCTCAATGATGATATCGAGCGTCGCCTGGTCGGCGAACTGTATCGTGTGGATACGCCAGAACACCAGCTCTGCACCCGAATTGCCGCCTTTGCCGCCGCGGGTTATGATTACGCCACGATGTATGCCAGTGGATTCCATTTTCAAACAGCCGTACATGTGGGAGGTGGGCAGACTGTTTCGCTCAACGATAGTCTGATCTCCAGCCGCGCGGATTTTGACCGATATGTATGGCCGGAACCGGAGGACTTCACGCTTGAGCCGCTAAAAAAGGCGGCGCAGACACTGCCTGCCGGTATGAAAATCATCATCTATTGCCCTTGTGGTGTCTTGGAAAATGCGATGGCCATCGTCGGGTATGAAAATCTTTGCCTGCTGGCCTATGATGATTCGCAATTGTTGTGGGATCTCTTTGAACAGATCGGCACCCGGATGGTGCGCTATTTGCGAAGTGTATTGGACTTTGATTTTGTCGGCGCGGTGATGTGCAATGATGATTGGGGCTTCAACACGCAGACAATGCTGGCGCCGGCGGATATGCGGCGGTATGTTTTCCCATGGCATACGCAGATGGTCGCCGAAGCCCACGCAAAAGGGAAATATGCCTTGCTACATTCCTGCGGGAATTACACTGCTATCCTCGATGATGTGATTGATCATATGCGTTTTGATGCAAGGCATTCTTATGAAGACGCGATTATTCCGGTGGAGCAGGCATATGAGGATTATAACGGCCGCATTGCTGTTCTCGGCGGAATTGACATGGATTTCCTTGCGCGGGCATCTGTTGGAGAAATCAAGAAACGATGCCGGGCCATGCTTGAGCGGGCTGATCGGCGGGGCGGTTATGCCCTGGGGTCTGGTAACAGTATTGCACCTTACATCCCTTTTGAACATTATATGGCAATGCTGAATGTCGTTTTGGAAGCGGATTGATGCGATCTGTTCTTTCCTGTTGCGGTGAAGGTGAATGTTGAAAGTTTAATAGCCACGCGCCGGTGTTATAGTAGTGCGACGAATTCAAATATGTTTTGCATCTTGACTATTTCCCGTGCGGGAAGTGGAAACTGAAAGTGAGGTACCATATGAAAAAGGTCGGTTTTATTGATTATTATCTTGATGAGTGGCACGCCAACAATTATCCCGAGGCCATTGCCCGCGCTTCGGGCGGCGAATTTAAGGTCGCCTACGCCTATGCCCAAATCGATAGCCCCATTGGCGGCATGACAACAGCGCAGTGGTGCGAAAAATATGGGATTGAGCGTTGCAGTACGATTGAAGAAGTCGTCGAAAAAAGCGACGTGCTGGTTGTGCTTTCGCCCGACAATTGCGAAATGCATGAAAGCCTTTGTCAGATCCCGCTGGCCTCGGGCAAGCGGTGCTATGTTGATAAGACCTTTGCCCCTGATGGGGCGACGGCGCGGCGCATTTTCGCCAACGCCGAGGCCCACGGCACGCCCTGTTTTTCAGCTTCGTCGCTACGGTATGTCGCGGAGTACAAGGCTGTCGATCCGGCCGGAATTGAGGCCATCAGCTCCTGGGGCCCGGCTTTTGGGGGCGGCAACGGCTTTGAGGTCTATGCGATCCATCAGCTGGAACCCATCTTTATGCTGATGCCCGGCGCGCCCGAAAAAGTCCTGTTCCAGCCCGGTAAGGGATGGTACACCTTCCTCATTTCCTTTGCCGATGGTCGGCAGGCCAGCATGACCGGCTTTGCCGAAGGCTCGCCTTTTATGATGAACATCTGCAAGCCGGGCGGCAATCAGGTTGTGACGGTGGAATCGGATTATTTCGAGGCCTTTATCGCCGAACTGGTCGACTTTTTCCGCACGGGACAAGAAAAGGTGCCGCATGAGACCACAATCGCCATCATGGCGACCCGCGCGGCTGGCTTCAAGGCCATGGAAGCGCCCGGGACCTGGGTCGCTGTGAATGAATAGGGGGCGGGAGAATGGCATTTCCAATCGGTGTGATCGCAGACTGCCTGCGCCAACCCTTCGCGCAGAGTCTCAAAACATGCGCCTCTTTGGGCATTGCGGGAGTTCAACTTTATGCTGTCAGCGGCGAGCTGGCGCCTGAGAATCTTTCGGCCGCCGCACGGCGCGAAAAACAAGATATCATCCAGTCTTATGGCCTGAAAGTATCGGCCCTGTGCGGCGATCTCGGCGGCCACGGATTTACCAGGAAATCCGAAAATCCTGCGAAAATCGAACGCTCCAAGCGCATCATTGACCTTGCGCTCGATTTGGGTACGAATATCGTTACAACCCATATCGGTGTCATTCCGGCCGACCAAAACAGCGAGACCTATGCTGTGCTTTATGATGCCTGCGAGGAGTTGGCCTCTTATGCCCATTCGGTTGGCGCCTGCTTTGCCGTTGAGACCGGTCCGGAGCCGGCCGAGCGGTTGTATGCGTTTTTATCGTCCCTTTCGACGCGCGGTGTCGGCGTCAACCTCGATCCGGCCAACTTTGTGATGGTCACGGATGAAGATCCGGCGCGCGCAGTCGGGATTTTAAAGGATTATATTGTCCACACCCATGCAAAGGACGGCATCATGCGCAAAAAAACCGATCCGCAAATCATCTATGACTTTTTTGCCGAGGGCGGCATCGGGGATTTGCGGCTGGAAGATTACTTTTTGGAGACGCCGCTCGGCGAAGGCAAGGTTGATTTCGGCGCCTATTTGCAGGCGCTCGAATCGGCCGGCTATCAGGGCTTTCTGACCATTGAGCGGGAGACGGGCGCAGATCCATTGGCGGATGTAAAACGAGCGGTCGACTATTTGCGCCAAATGATGGACTGAAAGAAGGAAACAGCATGAAAACCTATGGCATCGTCGTCATCGGGTGCGGCTACATTGGGCGAACCCATTTGCGCGAGCTCGCCGGACGGGAGGACATACGGCTAATCGCGACGGTCGATGCCGATTTGCAAAGGGCTGAACAGGCCGCACGGGAATTTGGTGCGGCCGAATTCGGCGCGGATTACCAACCGTTTTTGGCGCGGCAGGACGTCGATATTGCCCTGATCGCCACCTATACAGCCAGCCATCTTCCAATTTTAAAGGACTGCCTGGCGGCCGGTAAGCATGTGCTGTGCGAAAAACCCGTTGCAACCTCCCGTGAGGCCGGGGCCCAGTTCTTTAAAGCAGTGCGCCAAAGCGAATGCCGGGTCCTGGTGGCTCATATCCTGCGCTACAATGAAAGCTATCGCTTTTTGGCCAGTGCAATCCACGGCGGGGAAATCGGTCAATTGCAACTCGCGCGTTTGACGCAACTGCACAAAGCGGAAGACTGGGCGCGTTATAAAAGGCTGTTGGCCGACTGCCCGCCCTATGTCGACTGCGGCGTCCATTATTACGACGTGTTGCAGTGGTTCGCCGGCGCGCGGATAGAACGGGTCGGCGGTACGGCCTGCAAGCTGGATCAGGATGCCCCCACAGAAAATTATGGCAACGTGGTCCTGCATCTGCAAAACGGGTGCACCGGGATCTATGAGGTCGGTTGGAGTCCGAAGCTGGCGCAAACGCATGTCCGCGAGTTTGTCGGGACAAAGGGAAGGCTTACCTTGACGCCGGCCTGTTGCCGAGGCGAAGACTGGCAGAAAGGGGATCTCATCACTCTCTGGCGCGAGGGCAGGGGAGAAACGCAGTATAATATTAAGGCCAAGTATAAAGATATGTACCGCCAGATGAAGGACCTCATTTCCATGATCGAAACCGGCTCGCCGGGCGAGGTCCCGCTCGAGGCCGCGGAATCGGCCTTCGTGGTCGCTTTGGCGGCCAAGGAAGCGCTAGAAAGGCGGCAAGAGGTAGATGTTTTTTGAAAAAGGAAACCGTGCCCATGAATCGCCGAAAGCATCCTGTCAGCGGCGCAAAATCCCCCGGCAAAGGCGGAGGATTTTGCTATGTGTGAAAGCCCTTTTCACTGGCTCTCGCATCTTAATTGTACAAGCGCGATCTGCCAGTCAGAGTTCTGCTACCTGGCAGATCGAATTTTAGAGGACTCGCTCTTTTTATCTTATTTCATCTGATTTCTCATATATTTCGCAATGAGACTTCGTTCTTGTCCGTTGTATCCTGCTAGCATCCCCGGCGCCGGAGCTTTTAGCTTTCTTCAGGCTTACGAATCATTCACGGCACTGTGCCTATTTTTTAGATATCGATATCCCATGGAGCACCGTTTCGTCTCGCCTGAATGTTCTCTCTTTACTATTCCGTGCAACTGGCAGTCAGTACCTTTACTCTTAAGCTAGGTGCCAGGTAATAGATAGCAGATGGGATGGGAGCTTTTTTGTCTGCGTCTTCACCTTTTTGGCTTCTTTTAAACCTCTCTGTCTGCGAGCAAGCGCCATATTCGGGGCGCTGTCCGGCTTTAACGCCGCGCAAGATGCATCACATCGATGCTTTGCGTCTCGTGCCGTTTAAAAGACGATCCTTTATCTATTTATCAAAAACACCAGGAAAACTGCAACAAGTTTTCCCGGTGTTTTTTTGCTGATTGTGCATTGGAATGCAATGCGGTGCGTTTGCAAATGTTGCAACGTTTGGCGAATCATAAAATATCGACTGATTCTTTGTCCGGAAAGAAAAAGACGGAATCGTTCTTGAAACGGTGATATGATTACAGGTTCATTGTTTCGCAATATCCAAATAGCCATACTCAAAGGACGGTAATACCAATATGACAAATGCGCATTGCGATCGGATGCGGTTCGGTGCAGAAGATGTATTATAGCAATATACAAATACCTTTTGGAGAACAAAATTACGCTTGATAATAATTATTGAGCAGTCATGGTGACTGTTACAGTCCCGACCGTGAAAGTGTCTTCTGTGCTCGGTGTGCCGGAGATGGTAACAGTTGCGGTATCATTGTCTGCGGAGCCAGGCTGATTTAGTTTGCCCGCCGAAAGATCAAAAGTGTTGTTGGAAAGCGTCGCTGTAACGTCGTTGCGTGTCGCTGTTGTTGCATTTTCTGCAAAAGCAGTTGCGATCGATACATCTGCGTTGGAATGGTTGGTCACGTTGATATTTGCGGTAGTTTTATTCCAGCTTGCGGCTCCTCCGGTAACGGTGTGATCAGTCGGATTCCATGTGCCTTCTCCGAGACTGTAGGTGAATTCCAATAGCGATAGGTAATCCTTTGAAGTTATCGCCGGATTTTCCCCCGCTCCGCACCGTGCGTGCGGCTTTCACCGCACACGGCGCTCCATCGGAAATGAATTTCAACGGTTTTAAACACAACTTACACACTTCGTCACAGCATTAAAGAATAGTTATGCAATAGCTGGCGTTCCCGCCAGTTTCCGCAGTTTATTGAGTTTTTCCAGTCGCTTTTTGTTCAGTTGGAGTTGTTTTAGGTACTTCTGTATCGTTTCTTCTAAGGTGGCATGGATAAGCAGGTGAACAGCTTCGGTCACGAGGACAAGGTTGCTGTATTTGTCAGTTCCGCCGTTTTCCAGCGGCACTTTGTGGTGACAGCGTATGTCATAGGGCATAAGTTCTGTGCCTGTGATGGCACACCGCCCGTATTGAGCCGCAAACAACGAAATTATGTTGTCTGCAAATTCAATGCTTTTGTCCAGCACAGGAGTTCGCATAAGCCATATCATTGTATCGGTGTTTACACCGAGATTTTTATGGATTTCT
>CASFAP010000100.1 GCA_949292695.1 uncultured Eubacteriales bacterium
CTTTATCCTCAAAATTTGTTCCATGAATTCAATGTCCTAGAACCTTGGCCGTTCGGCTCAGTGAATTTGCTTTATGGAGGCAACGGCGCCGGGAAGTCCACGGTGTTGCGCGTTTTATCCTATCTCCTTGGTTGCCAAATAAAGGCTGAGGGAGACGAGGCTGTAGCCGCGCGGTTCAAGCGGTTGGCGGAGCATACCAAACTTATTTGGGGAAGTGATCGCCCTGCGTCATGCAGATTGATCCGGAGCGAGGACATTGCCCTCGCGTTGCACCGTGTGCGGCAGGACAATCGTTCTGCGGCGGTGCAACGGCGGGAACTAGTGTCGCGGTACTATTCGGCTGTCCGCAAATGGGAGCATCACCTGCCGCTATCCGATGAAGAGCAGTCCCTTTTTGATCATTATTGCGACCGTCGCGGACATCACACCGGCAGGCTGGCGCGAGATTTGACCCCTTCCCGCGAGGAGTTTTCCAACGGAGAGACTTCCATGCAATATTTATGCAACCTGTTCGAGCCGTTTGGGCTTTATCTGCTAGATGAGCCGGAAAATTCCCTTTCTCCGCTTTTCCAGCGGGAACTCGCAAAAACAATTGAGGATTATGCCCGCTTTCAACATTGCCAGTTTTTTATCGCCTCGCATTCTCCCTTTTTGTTGACCATTCCCGATGCATGTATCTTCCGCTTGGACGGCGAAGCGCCCGGGCTGGTGGCATCTTATGCACACTTACCTGGGATGCGGGCATACTTTGACCTGATGGAATCGATACGCGGTTCTTTTTTGAAATCAGACGAATAGGAGCTTTTTATGAAATACAATCCTTTTATTCTCGCGCGGGTTCGCACGCGGTTGGAAAACCGCGGCGTCGACTATGTGCGCGAAGACAGCAAAACTTTGAAGCGCGGGCAAATATTGTATGCGGTGTTCTTTGGCTATACGGTGCTGATGCTCTTGTTTTATCTCATTGGTCAGTCTTTGCAACTCGACCGGCTCAACAGCCTGGAAGACCCTTCGCAATATCAAATTTCATCCATTCAAAACAGCATGACGCTCGCGTGGATCGCCGTTGGCGCTTATGTTGCGGGGATCGTCTTTGTGTTTTTAAAACGAGGCCTTTTGCAACTGATTTTAACGGCTGTGCCGAGTGTGGCATTGACCATCGAATTCATCCGCATTTATCAAGCGGCCAATGGGATTCAGGCCTCCTTTTATTTCAGGCATCTGATTCCGATGGCGGTCTTGACCATTGTATCGGTTTGGATCTTTCTCGCACTTTTTAAGGCGCGCCGAATCGAGTCCAAAGCATACACCCATATGGTCGAAGCGCTCTATCAGCAGTTTGGCGGCGGTATGGAACAGATGTCGGATGCAGAATGGGAATCTTTTTTGCAGTCTTATCAGGGGCCTAAGCCGTCCGAACGCCGCACAAAAAAGAAAAAGGAACGCAAATCCGACCCGTCTGAGCCAAACGAATCAGAAGAATAAAGAGCACTTTTATATCTCAAATCTTAATTCTTTTTTCGCGCAGATCGGATCAAATGAAATTTGTTCGCCCTTTTGATAGAAGGGGATCTTTTTGCCGTCGATATACAAGTTTTTCATTTCAGGAATATTGCCTAAAGTAACGCTTTCGAGTTCGAGCTTGCCTGAAGCAATTGCTATTTTATATTCCTTTTCGGTTTTGATAAAATCACCCCAGCCGGTGCCAAGACTCCAAATGCATTTAAAATCTCCGGGAACAATTGGTGAAAATCCAATCTGTTTTTTGGGTAAATCAAATTTAAAACCGCTGAAAATTGGCAATAGTGCGAAACTTGCCATTGGCCGGGCATAGTTGCTTCCGCATTCAATCTCGTTCCATGGATTGCGTTTTTTACCGTCATATCTGTCCCGGATCGCGCGGATCACCTCTAAACCTTCCTCAATAAAACCTTCACTGATTAGCAAACCTGCGAAAGCATATTCAAAGCCTGTCATACATTCGTCACTGTAAGGAATCGGAATGATGGGCTTTTTCCTGTTTTTTGGATAATCGCATATTACAACTCCGCTCTCATCATTCAGAGCAAAGACTCGCCACATATTGGTGAAATTGCGAAGCGGTTTTTTAAAACTGTTTTTAAATATGTTTGCAAGTGCGATTTTTCGTTGCTCTCGATCGAAAACATCTCCTAAATCACAAATATTTGCATGCCACTGACCTAGTAGCTGATCAATCTCACAGCCTTCGCCGATTTGATATTTCAATTGATTCTTTTCATCGTTCCAATAATCGGGACAATTGAAGTGATTTGCAATTCCCCTATTTTCCAGATCTACTTTATGGATAAAATACTGGCCATTAAAAAGATGCTTCTTTGTCCAGACATATCCCTTTTTAAACAGCTGGGTGTATTCCGTTTCCTTTTCGGTATCGCCCAAAAATTTAGCAATTTCTGCGGCGGCCTTTAATGCCGCAAGATACATCCCTTGCAACCACGAAGAAGGGCCGAAAAGCTCCATATCAAGTGTATGGTGTTGCCTTCCCTCCAAAACACCGTCTTTATCTTTGTCCCATTCGTATGTATTTGTTTCATTCCAAGCAAATTCAAGTATTTTTTTGATGCTTCCCCAATTGTCTCGCAACCACTGACTATTGCCCGTAATTTTCCAATCTCTGTAGATTTTAATGATGGTTGCCATCTGTCCGTCAACGCAAGGATGCCAATCTCCTCGATATCTGCCAATTGGCAATTTAGTCCTGAATTGCATTTTCCCATTTTCATCGGTGTTGTATTTCAGTTCTGTGTTTCTCAGGCTTCTCTCGAGTTCGGGGAAGAGAAAACATAAGGCATATGCATAACTCCAGACATGGGTGCAGGTCCCTTCGCAGGAACCTTCGAGTTCGTGTACCCCTTCCCAACCGTAGAAGGTACCGTCCTCTAACCTTAAAACGGTCGATGATTTCAACACAGATAGCGTTGAGGATACCGCGTCAATAACCGCTTTGTCTAATGTGGAAGAATGCAGTGATCTACAAAACTGACGCGTTTTTTTCGATAAGGAATCCCAGTTGTCAAGGGCGTAAAAACAAGAAGTTGATGAATCTTTAAATAACGTAGCATAGTAATTTTTCCAAGTAATATCATTCCCGTTTTTATCTTTATAAGGGTCCCAGTAGTTATAGTTGTTCGGTACATTCCAGGAAACAGCAAAGCGAAAGCATCCGCTGTGCTTCTTATCAATCACTTCGCTTGCCCCTACCGAGCAGACATCCTCCTTGCCGGCATTATCATAATGCCGGTTTTTGAATGCTCCGCTTGTCAAGTCGTACCAGAAGGTTGTCGCTTTGTCTTGCCAGGCGCCTCTATACCAGTACTCTTGACATAACCCATCTTTACAATCAACTGCGACCGTCAGATCACCGTAATCTTTATCGGTAATCGCCTTGCCATGATGTCTTAATTGAATGGCTGTATATTTATTGCTGTCTAGCCTTTGATTTACTGAGCTTTCAAAGGGATTTCCAACCGAAAGAATAACGCTATATTTTACGTTATCAAAAAAGCTAATAATTTTGATTTCAAAAAATGCCGCAGGTAGGCTCGAGTTATCAGCATCTAAAGGGATAAAAGGATTAAAAGCCGATAAAACAACCTTTGCCGGAAAATCATCATCTTCAAATGTAATGGTAGCAATGGGGAATTTTCCGTCAAATTTAATTTTTCTAAAGTGCGGAAAACCGCACATAGTAGCGCTGTCCGGACCGAACCCATATCCAGTGAATTTTGTTTTTGAATATTTTCCTATCAAATCCTTTGTCCAATCCCCTTGCAGGATTTTAGTTGTGCTTTTCCCGTCGGAATATTGCGCTTTGACTGCAAAGAAACTGTAGGGATTCAAGCTACCTTTGTTAGGCCTATTGAATATTTCCCAGTCTACCAGGCAACCATTGCCAGATAGACCGATAGATCCGGTACCGATTCCACCTAAAGGAAAAACGATTTCTCTTAATTTTTCGCCGGTATATAACATATTTTAGCCCTCCCTATAAGCAATACTTTGTATGAATACACACTCATTATATATAACCCGATAGAGATGTCAACTTTAATTAGCACATAACTAAGCATCAAAGTATATGGGTTCAAAACAGCATTTTTATATAAGGAAAGGGCGGACTTTTTTGTAAAGTTCCGCCCTTTTTAACGCTCTTATTTGATTCTGTAGCCGTCAGCGCATGAGATGCTCGGCCATTGCACGCAGTTCTTCTTCATTTTCAATGTCTTTGGCGCTCAGCCGGATCGTCTCCTGGATATTGATGGGTAGGCTGTTAAAATAGGCCGTCATGTTTTCATCCGCAAAGGGTGTTTTATCCACAGAACTCACCTCCTGCCGTTAGTATAACCGGCAGTTGCAGGAAAATTCCGGATAAACCTCCACTGTTATATGTCAAAAAGCCGACTGCGGCAAACTACAGAACGGCTTTCATTTGCGAGCGGCCCGAGCGTCCAATATTGGATGCTCGGGCCGTGGATAAGGATATTTTTTGGTCTGAATAAATGCCAATCCTAATCGCTTAAGCGGTCGTTTGGCATTTTGTTGCCGAGGGTTGCGAGTGCCTTAATCTGCCGAATATCGTCGCCTATAAAACGTTTGAGCGTGTAATTCCCAATGAGCCTTGAAAAAACGCGAGGCTCATAACGCGCCTCTATTTCCTGCAAGGATAGATTCGTATTGATGATAGTCGCGCGCTTTTGCAACAGGCGCGTGTTGATGATATGGTAGACGACCGAGTGTGTAAAAGCATTGCTTAGTTCTGTCCCGAGGTCGTCGAGAATGAGCAAATCGCAGTCGAGGAGTGCCTGCAAGTGCGAATCTTCTCCGGAAAACCGGTAGTAGTCATGCGCGATAGGAGAGAGAAGGGTCTGGACCGGACCATAAATAACGCCGAAACCTTGTTCGAGCACCCGCGAGGCGATACTGAGCGACAAATGGGTTTTGCCGAGCCCTGTGCCACCAAGGAAAAGTAGGTTGGCAGACTGCGGCGAAAAATTGTTGGCGTAATTCTTGCAAAGCGATAATATCTGCGTCATCCGGCGGCGTGGGTTGCCGCCTGTTTCGTCTTGTTGATCCGGATAAAAATTCAAATCAAAGGTATCAAAGGTGCAATCGCAAATCGGCATTTCCTTAGAAAGCTCTGCAAAAATACGCTTCTGGGCCAATTCTTTGACGCAGTCGCAAAGCTCCCCTTTTACATATCCCGTGTCGCCGCACTTCTGGCAGACCGCGGCCGGAGCGCTGAGGTGCCTTTTTTCTAAAATTGCCTGCTTTTCGCTTGCGAGTGCAGTTAGTTCCGCTCGCATTGTTTCGAGTTTTTTCGGTTCTCCAGACAATGCCGTCACGGCCAGCGAAGCGCCCAGCTTCGCCATTTGCTGTTCAATTTCTGATAGCCTCGGTTCGTCGGCCTCAGCGGCCTGCCGTTCTAAACGGAACATTGCTTGATTCCGGCGCCGGCGGGCGCGCACTTCTTCGAGCGCCTGGCGGTAGAATTCATTTTGCGCTTGCATATTGCGCCCCCTTTTTAGTCATCTTGCCTGAGTAGCCGGTCAACTAAATCGATGTCATAAGCGGCGTAGGATTCCTTTTTCTGTTTTTTGCCCTGTTTAGGGATTTTTTCAGGAGAATCCACACCTTCTTTGTGCCAGCTTTCGAGGATCTTGCGAACGTAGGGCATGGAAAATTTCGAGGTGGTATCAACGCACTGCTCGTAGGCGGCGCGCAACATATCCCGCCCGAATTTCCATTCTTCGACCCAGGTGTAGGCCAGCTCGAGCTCCTTTTTGCTGGGCAAACGCCGCTCGATTCCCATGGCCGAGCAGACAATGCCCCAGGCCGTTTGCTGGCGGGTTAGCTCTGTAAGGCGTTGCTCGGCGGCGGCGATGGTGTCTATTCCGCTGTTGATCCAGTCGATTGCTGTACGCTCGATAAAACCAATATTGCATTTTTGTTGCGAACACGCATACTCCACCAGCATTAGGATGAGAGCGACGCTCATGCCCTCGTCGTCATAAAGCCAGACAAGGGTGGAAGACTCGTTCTGCCTCAGGCCGCGGCCGAATTTTTGTTGGGCCTCCTGGAGTAAAAATTGGATTTCTTCACTCTCGGCCCCGCGACGTGCCACCTCTTCGCGAGTGGGCTTGATGGCTTCGGCCCGGACGGCTTTCTTTTTGATTGGCGCTGAAGCCGGTGCAGGAGTCGCTTCTTTTGAAAGCAGAATGCCGGCATCGCACCAAAAACGCAGTGCGTCGTGCACATCCGGCAGAGGAATGCCGAGTGCCTCAGCGGCCGCTTCAGGCGCCGCGCCGTCTGAAAGATGGCGGATGGTCCAAAGGAGCACCTTTAGCTGTACGGCGCCGGCCAAGCGAATTTGCCGGTCGACGACGTCACAGGGAACGGTGAAAACAGCCGACAATGCGGCGGGATTTAAGTAGTAGTCCATTTGCCGGCTCCTTTCAATCATGTCGCCAAAAGTGCGACGCATTCAAAAACCAATGCAAAAGCGATTTGATCTTGCTTCATTTCTGAAAACGCTTCATTACTGGTTCAAAACGCTAAAGAAAAACCGCACTTTAGCGTCTGAGCACGCTTGCGTCTTAAATAAGGCTATAAACTTCATGGTCTCTATTCAGAGTTACGGAATTACTTTTATTGCCGCTGTCGGCTAGCAATTCGTTTTTAAGACTGGCCCACATATCTCTTTCTTTGCTTAAATAAGCAGGGCATTTCATACGAATATTATATCATTTTTTAAGAAAATTGTAAACCGACAGATTTTGTTACCTACTGTGTGAAACATGACTGGGGCCCACAAAAATTTTGCTTGCCTCACTCGACTTTTTAGGCGAAAAGGAAAAACTGACGACGGGGCTTTCGCGATGGAATCTAAGTTGTTATAATAGCAATGGAACCGATTTGTGCAGAAAGAAGGCGTGATTATGATTCGCTTGGTTGCCACGGATATGGATGGAACGCTACTGAATTCTCAGCATCAAATTCCGCCTGACTATCTTGGACTTGTTAGAGAGCGGCAGGATGTCGTATTTGTTATCGCCAGCGGCCGCCAATATTATAATCTTGCCGAACTTTTTGGCGAGGTGCTAGACCGGTTGTACTTCATTGCGGAAAACGGCGGTCTAGTCTTCTTTCAGGGCGAAACGCTTTACCGTAGCGCATTGCCAAATAAGCAGGTGCGAAGGATTCTTGCGCGTGTGGCTGAAATAGAGGGGGCCCATCCAATTCTGTGCGGCGAGCATTCGGCCTATTTGTTGAAAAACGATGCGCAGGCGTTAGAGGGAGCGACGCAATATTATGCGCGCCGGCAGTCAGTGCGTGATTTTGAAGAGGTCATCGGTTCGGACGCCATCGTCAAGGTGGCGGTTTACAGTCATCTCCACGCCCAGGACCTTGTGCTCGAACCGTTGGCCACGTTGCAGGCCGAACAGAAACAACTCAAGGCTGTACTGTCAGGTCGCAGTTGGGTAGATGTGATGCCTACAGATGTCAATAAGGGTGTGGCCCTGGCCGCTTTGCAGAAAAAACTCGGGATAGCGCCTGAAGATTGCGCCGCCTTTGGCGATTATTTGAACGACATTGAGCTTTTAAGTGTCTGCGGTGAGAGCTACGCCATGGCCAACGCGCATCCCGTGTTGTTGCAACAGGCCCGTCATATCGCGCCGTCCCATGATGACGACGGCGTCATGCGGGTGTTGCGCAATATCTTATAATTCTCAAAATGTAAAATAGTCTTTATTTTTTACAAAAAGGGTGAATTACGATGAAATGGATGATCGCATCGGACCTGCACGGTTCGGCCTTTTATGGAGAAAGATTATTGGAAGCTTTTTCAAACGAAAGGGCTGACCGCTTACTATTGCTCGGGGATTTGCTTTATCATGGGCCGCGCAACGATTTGCCGAGAGAGTATGCGCCAAAGTCGGTCATCGCCCAACTTTCTTCCATTCGGGAAAAACTTTTTTGTGTGCGGGGCAATTGCGATGCGCAGGTCGACCAGATGGTCTTGCCCTTTCCCATTTTGGCGGAATATTGCCTACTGGAGGCCGCAGAGAGACTGCTGTTCGCAACGCATGGAGACCGATTTGGCCCCGATGCGCTACCGCCTGTGGCTGAGGGGAGTGTCGTGCTTTATGGTCACACCCATGTTCCGGGGCATCAAACAGGCGGAGGCCTTTTGTTTTGCAATCCTGGCTCGCTTGCGCTTCCAAAAGAAAACAGTCCCAATAGTTATATGACGCTGGAAAGCGGCGTGTTTTACTGGAAAGAGCTTGCAAGCGGGGATTGCTTTGACAAATTAGATTTTAAAGAATTTTAAAAGGGCTGTGGCGGAAAACGCTACGGCCCTTTTCTTTATAGGAAAATGAATCTGCATCGAACCGTGAAGGCCGGCAAGCATAGGGAATAAGAAAATTTGAGGCTCCGGCATTGGCGATACAAACCGGCAATTACAACAATCGCTTTGCCAGGGCGAGTTTGTTTCCGCAGGGGATTCGTTTAGTCTCAATCCAGTCCCTCATGCTGTCGATTTGTGTTTGCAAGCGCAGAATATTTAATGCCGCAATCATTGGCAACGCGGCGCACGCCAGGCGTAGGATCTGAAACAAGCTTTGTTGCATACCGATTCGCGCAACAATTTGCCTCGGTTTAAGTTAGCCCGCACTCCGAATCGACCGTTCCTGGTGGCCTGAAGTGGCGCTTTTAAGGCGCTTCTTAACACATGGCAAAGGCTAAAATCATTGAAACGTTGAGACTTATTTCAGAAAACGCCGGATGAAGGCTTCCTTGCGGGCGCTATAAGGCTGATACCGTGCAGAAAAGTCAGGCCACCGCTTTTTGATGACAAGGCTTTTTTCGTAAGAAAAGGCGTCAAAGCCGGCCTTGCCATGATAACGGCCGAGTCCACTCGACCCTACGCCGCCAAATCCCATGCGACTGGTTGCAAGGTGGATGATCGTGTCATTGACACAGCCGCCTCCAAAGGGAATCCTGCGCATGATATCGCGGTGTCGGGTCCGGTCGGTCGTAAACAGGTAAAGCGCCAGCGGAGTTGGGTTGGCAGATAGAATGCGTTCAGCTTCTTCCCAAGTTTCAAAGGTCAACACTGGCAAAATCGGACCGAAAATTTCTTCCTGCATACAGGCGCTTGCAAGGGTCGCGTTGGGCAAAAGTGCAGGCGCAATCCGAAGCGTCGCCGGATCGCACTGCCCGCCTTCCACGAGCTCTCCTTCAAGGTAACTGCACAATCGATCAAAATGCTTCTGGTTAATAATTTTACCATAGTCTGGGTTTTCAAGCGGGCGGTCGCCGAATTGCCGTACGATTTCCCGCTTTAATTCTTCGAGCAGTTTTTCTCGCACGGTCTGTTCCACCAGAATGTAATCCGGTGCAACGCAGGTCTGCCCTACATTCAAGAATTTTCCAAAGACAATCCTGCGGGCGGCAAGTTTTAGATCTGCCGTTCTATCTACAATGCAGGGGCTTTTTCCGCCCAATTCTAAGACGACCGGAATGAGCCGTTCGGCCGCGCTTTTGTAGACCAGTTTACCAACCGATTTCCCACCGGTAAAAAAGATCATATCAAAATTTCGATTCCACAAATCTTGATTTAACTATCTAATCTTCAAAAACCATTGATTTTTCAAGGCTTCACGCCTGTTTTCCGTTCAAACCTTATCTGTTTGCCCTTGTTTTTGCCCTTACGAGCCGAAACAAGGGCAACTTTTTATTCCCCGCCGACCACCTT
>CASFAP010000101.1 GCA_949292695.1 uncultured Eubacteriales bacterium
TTTTTAGCATTCTTGGCTTCTGAAACGATTAGGCCCTTTTCTCGAAATCGACCAGCCAGGTAGTCGCTGTCTGTTTCGCCAACACCAGAATGGAATGCAACAGATAAATAAACGCCGGAGAATTCCGGCGTTTCTGCATTAGTTTGGAATTTAACCGTATACTTTGCCATAATTAGTCTTCGGAGGGTTCGGATGTAGCGGGTTGCACCTGAATCTTGCGGAATACACCAGCCTTCAGGCTATTCTTCAAAACCACAGCCGCCACCATTTCAACCTCTACAGATTTTACCGCACCCGGTTGCGACAAATCGGGCAAATAGGTGTTGACGATATTGCTACCAGCTGGTGAAACACCGTGAAATGCGTCAAGGCCGAGCGTCACAGCATACAGATCCGTAGTGCCCGCCGTTGCGTCGATACCGATGGTCGGGACGGTGGAGGTACCATCGTAAAAGTAGCCCAGATCAACAATGGGAATCCCGTTGTACCCATCTACGGCTCGCCCGAACGCATCCTCCGACTGGGTCAGGTAACCTGCCCGGCGAGCCATCGACCGGATGCGGGTGATAAGTTTCGCGTTTCCGAGCAACATGGATGGGGCGCCGTCAAGGCCAGAAAGAAACTCATCCAGCATGTCTAAAAAGGTCTTGTAATTCGCATCCATTTTGTCAGATGCCGAAACGTCAATTGCTGTGGTCGTATTGTACTCTGTAGACGAGCCGGTCAGCATCACATCCAATCCATCAAACTCATTTGAGTTGGAGGTTGCATCGCCATTGATAACCGTGTTATGGAAAAGGTTGGTCGCGCCTTTGACCTTTTGTTGAAGCTGGAAATTCATTTCATTAATGATACCGCTGGTGTTTTGGATCACGCGGTCGATTTTAGCGCTTCCGCCAAAAATCTTTAAATCCGCTGTGGCTTTCTCCCGCTTTGCCTCATTCGCTGTATACTCGCCGTTAATTGCGCGGAATGCGGCGGTTGCAGGCGTTTTCAGTCGAGTGTATCCATAAGTTAGAGTAGAACCGCCGGTGCCAGGAGACACCGCGTCGTCAAACGTGAGAGAGTCCAAAAGGAGGGACGAGCGCCGAAACTCATCAACCACCATCTGATCTACTTTGTCGGCCATACCGACTTTTGCTTCTGCTAAAGTAATTGCCATTTAAATCACCTTTCTATTTGTAATGTTCAGCAAGCGCCGCCTGCAAAGTCTGCGGCGCCGCTTCTATGTTTCCTGGATTATGGCCTGCGCTGGTATCAACACGGGCCACTACATTGACAGGTGTATCGTCAAACAGGTACCCATCCGATTCTTTCAGCTTTTCAAGCTGTTCCTCAAATCCTAATAACTTGTCTCCGTCCAGCTTGATGACCGAAATATCCAAAGCCGCTTTTGCCAGCTTCGGATTCTTTGCTTTCGCACCGACAAGCGCCATGTTGAGCGCGCTGTCCAGCCTTAATGCCGCCGTGTCGTTCTCATACTTCGCGTTGAGATCAGCAATTTGCTGGTTCAGGCCATCCACATCCACGCCGTCAAACTTTTTCACCGCCGCCTGCAGATCAGCGATTGTTTTGTTCGCGGCTTCAAGCTCTGCGGTCTTGTCCGCGAGACCGCCTTTTGCCTTTTCGATGTCCGCGCCGTTGATATTCAAGATAGCTGTAATCTGTTCATCGGTCGCGCCCTCGAAAATCTTTGAGATGTCTTCTCTTTTCATTGTTACTCCTATGCAACTACGCTTTTTTACGGTGGTTGCATCACCTATTGCCTCGTAGTTTTACGACTTCGATTCGGTCTAAATTTTGTATGAAAAAACACCGTGCTTATCGCACGATGCTTTTAACAACCAATATGGAATTTATGGGGGTTAATTTTGATTATATAGCTCATCGTAGAGCTTTTGCAGTTTTACCCCCGACTCATTCAAGGAATAGTCAGCGTTAAATCCAATTTCCGTGATTTTATCGTCAAGGTCAAGCAATAAGGTATCAATATCATTTGCAATAGCAATATCGTACTTTGCGAGCATTTTCTTCTGTTCGTCTGTGATATTCACACTAACTGCCCTCCTTTTCTTTATTTTTCAACGGGTTAACTTGTATGAGCCGCCCCGTTTCCGGATTAATTGTTACTGCCGCACCTTCGCCAATTAAACGCTGGCTGGGACCGTTTGCATTTTGCTTTGCCGGATCAACCTTTATCGGCTCTAATAGTACCTTGAGAGATGTTTGCACATTAACGCCGTTACGCTTTTGTTCAACGGAGCCTATTGTGCGGGCGATAAAGTGATCTGATTTTCCAGAAATAATGATCCCGTTGTTTATTGTCTTTCCTACAAGCACGGTGTCAATCTCTTTGCTTGTAGTCTTGTAAAGGTCAAAATTGGCAAGCGGTGTAAGCTCCCCGCTTCGGATCAATCGGGTATATGCCTTAAATGTAGCCCAATCTTTTCCATATTTTATTGATTGGAAATCGTAAAATGATTTTGGCGCATTCTCACCAAGCAAAGCCTTATATCGCTCAAATTGTGCTTTATCTCTTTTATAATTATAATCCATTTTGCTGACAGAATCAACGGCTTTGGAACCATTCCCGATCTGCTCGCGGTCGTAATCCCGTTTGAGACCTGTTTGGTCTATGAAATCACGTTGCCGCTCCTGCCATCTTCGCAAATAAGTTTTGCTAGTAGCCGTATCAATACCCGCCGCGTCAAATCCTGCAACCTCGCGCTTGTACTTCCGTATCTGCCGTTCGATATGGCGTTGCGTTTGCGTTGCTTCATACTCGGTCAGTTCTTGGCCGTTGTATGTATATTTGGGAGCGTTTAATTCGTCGAGTTCTTTTTGGTTGTAGGTTGGTTCGCTCACACCCTCAAAGAACGGAAACATGTTGTGGCGGCAGTTCCATCCGCCGAGCCCTGGTCCGGTTCCATATCCGGTGGATTCGATCAGCGGAGGATATTTTTTGCTGTTCCCGGATCGGCTGTATACTTTGCCTTGCCATCCTGCATGATTTGCCACTCCTTTGCCGGTTCTGGCGCCGGCGTGTGCCGTTACCTCCACAAGGTCGCTGTCCATCTCATCGGCTAGTGCTTCCTGTGCTTTTAAAGACGCCTGATTCAGGCCGGTTAAGGCCGCACGGCGAACGGCAACCTCCATATAGTCTTTGTGTCCGCTGGCATATGTCGCAACCGCAATCCCATTGTCAGTTAGTTTTTGAATCGCATGTCGAATCGCTATATTATAATCAAACGCACCAGAAGACACCTGTAAATAGGCGGTGTCCAACGCGTCAAAATACTGCATCGTTGCATTATTTACGGTGGTTTGGGTGATGTTGGTAAATTCCCCCTGGGTTAAAGCAAGCCCAGTCTCTAGCGCCTGTTTCACGGCTTCGGACTGTAAAGCCTGTAGCGGGTTCAACCCCGCCTTTTTATAAATTTTCGCATCGGATTGTAGCGATTTATATCCGGCCTCTTCGATAATACGCCGAATTTCATCTGCGCTCTTTCCAGTCGCGTCCGCCAATTGTTTTTCAATTTCCGATTGAACATTCCCCATTTCCAGCAGTTTGTCCATTTGCCACTGTGTTGATGAAATAAACAAGTCTTTTGCGGCAATGCGGGCGGCCATGTCTGCGATAATATCTTGCTCGACCTGTGCATACAACTCCACAAGACGCGCCGGATAATCATCCAATTGTTTTGGGGTCAACATCTACATCACTCGTTAAAATTCATCTGAATTCCAGGAGATTCAACGATTGCCGCTTTCGCCGCAGACTCGTTTTCGCCATACCATTTGACCCGGTACTCCCACTTTTGCATAAGACCGGCCGCAACCTCTTGCATGTCTCGCAATCGTT
>CASFAP010000102.1 GCA_949292695.1 uncultured Eubacteriales bacterium
CAAAACATTGGCCGCGACTGCACTCAAAAAGCGGTTGGTCCGTACCGCCAACCCGAAAATCGGCCTGACAGAGCATTTACGAGCGGATGGCAGTGCCGTCGCCGTCGCAATCAATTATACGAGCCGGGCGCAACCGCTTTCACTCACTTGCAAAGCGGGATACCAGCTAGAGCCAGTCTATGGAGTGGCAGACGAAATACCACCCTGTGAGGCCGGCATTTATCTTGTCAAAAAGGGGTGATCTCATGTATCTATTAGGGTTTGATATCGGCGGGACCAAGTGCGCATCGGTCTTAGGAAGAAAAACCGAAGCCGGCCTGCGTATCTGCCGGCGCCGCGTTTTCCCGACGCCAAAAGGGGATCCCAAAAGCACCCTTCTTACCTTATTGAATGACAGCAAAGCGCTCTGTGCCGAAGAAGCGATTGCAAGTAGTGCAATTGCGGCAGTCGGTATTAGTTGCGGCGGACCGCTTGATGCAAAGGCAGGCGTCATTCTTTCGCCGCCAAATCTTCCCGGTTGGGATCGGATTGAGATCGTTCATTATTTTGAAAAGGCCCTTTCCTGCCCGGTTGCGCTTCAAAATGACGCAAACGCCTGCGCATTGGCAGAATGGCAGTATGGCGCCGGCGCTGGCACAAGCAATATGGTTTTTTTAACCTTTGGCACAGGGCTCGGCGCGGGCCTTATTTTAAACGGACAATTATATGAAGGCACCAACGGCATGGCCGGCGAAATCGGGCACGTCCGCCTCGCGCCCGAAGGCCCGGTCGGATATGGTAAAGCCGGCTCGGCAGAAGGGTTTTGCAGTGGTGGCGGCATTGCACAATTAGCGCGTGCGATGCAGTCAAAGGCCGAACGAGATGGCATACCGACTGCGCTAAAGGCGCTCTCTTCCGACGCGCTTACGGCAAAGGCCGTTGCAGAATTGGCAGAGGCGCAGGACGCCTGTAGCCTTAGGGTATACCGCCAAAGCGCCGAGCATCTAGGAAAGACGCTCAGCATTCTAATCGATCTTTTGAACCCTGAATGCATTGTAATTGGCGGAGTGTATATGCGAAGTCATACGTTATTTTTAGAAGGTATGACCGATGTGATTGAAACAGAAGCTTTGCCGGCCGCGCGGAAAGTATGCCGCATTGTACCGGCCGGGTTGGGCGAGCAAATCGGAGATTTTGGTGCCTTATCTGTTGCACAGGAAGCACACAAGAAAAAGGAGGCTAATAAATGAATGCAACCGTCTCGGAAATTTTAGAGGATCTGCTTCGGCGTTATCCATCACTGATAGAGTGCGAGCCTTCGATCTTAAGGGCATTTGAAGCCCTGCGGCAAACGTTCCGGATGGGTGGCAAACTATTATGCTGTGGCAATGGCGGCAGTTGCGCCGACTGCGATCACATCGTCGGAGAGTTGATGAAAAGTTTTCGCTTTCGTCGAGAGCTCCCAACTCAAACCGCGAAAGAATTCTTGGCCCAGACACAAAACGGTGCAAAGCTGGCCGAATCCCTTGAGTGCGCCCTGCCCGCAATTTCCCTTGGAGCGCACACTGCGCTGATTTCGGCGCTCAGCAATGATACCGATCCGGCTATCATTTATGCGCAACAGGTCTTCGGTCTCGGCCGAAAGCCAGATGCTTTGCTCGCAATCTCAACCTCTGGCAATGCCGCGAATTGCATATTCGCGGCCGAGACTGCAAAGGTATTGGGGCTCCAGGTCATCGCATTGACTGGGCAAGACGGCGGCAAACTCGGGGAGATCGCCGACATCGCCATCCAAGTCCCGCAACGCGAGACCTATCTCGTGCAGGAATTGCACCTGCCAGTTTATCATGCGCTCTGCGCTATGCTAGAACTGGAATTCTTTGGGAAGGAGAACGACAGGACTTTATAGGGGAATCGCCCGCTTTTAAAACCTATTGAACAAGCGCCTCCCGTCTCTTTGGAACCGCATGTTGATATGCACTGATACTGCAAAAAAGCTTAACTTCTAGTCTGCTGATGTTAAAGTCCCCATTCTCTGCCCTGGTAGAATTGAGGATATCATGTGAGCCAAACAATGCAAACAACCCGAAAGGATTCTTTCGGGTTGTTCTATTTCTGATGTAATATTTTAAGTGGAGGATTCTAAGGAGCTTTCAATTTCACTGGCTGTTGAGAGTTCCATTGCGCCCTGCGCCGTAGCAAGGGATTTTTGGGCGCTCCATTCCGAGATGGTTTTGCGAGTCGCTAGCACTGCGGCCGGACTGACACTGAATTCATCGAGTCCCCAGGCCAGCAAAAGCGGAATCAACTTTTTATCGGCCGCCGCTTCGCCGCACATGCCAACCGGGATGCCGGCTTGTTTCGCGGCGGTGATGGTATCGCGGATATTGCGCAGAACTGCCGGATGGAAGGCGGTATATAACCCTTCCACCTTTGCGTTGCCGCGATCGACCGCCAGGGTATACTGCGTCAAATCGTTGGTTCCAATGCTGAAAAAGTCGGCTTCCTTGGCCAGCAAATCGGCAATCCTTGCGGCGGCGGGCGTCTCGATCATAATGCCGACCGGGATATCGGCGTCATAGGCCGCGCCCTCTTTTTGCAACTGCCGTTTGCAAGTTTCAATCAGTTCCTTTGCCGCGCGGATTTCTTCGACGCCGGTGATGAGCGGCAACATGATTTTAAGGTTTTTGTGGAGCGCACCGGCGCGCAACAGCGCGCGCAACTGCACCGAAAAAACCTCTGGGTTTGAGAGGCAATACCGTATTGCCCGATGCCCTAAAAATGGATTTTCCTCTTTTTCAAGGTGCAGATAGGGCAAATCCTTGTCGCCGCCAATATCGAGCGTACGGATGATGACTTCCTTGCCGGCCATGGTTTCGGCGACCGCAATATAGGCTTTATATTGCTCTTCCTCATCCGGAAGACTCGTGCGGTCCATAAACAAGAACTCCGTGCGAAAGAGTCCGATGCCCTCGGCGCCATATTCCAGCGCGGCCTGCGCGTCTTCTGGCTTTCCGATATTGGCGTAGACGGCAAAGCGGTTCCCGCTGGCGTCTTGTGTCGGGCAGTCGCGGTATGCGTCAAGTTGCCGTTTGGCCTCGCGCTCTTTTTGTTGCAAATGTTCATATTCCGCCAAGGTATGTTCATCGAATTCGGCCAAAACGATTCCTTTGGATCCATCGACAATGACAGACTGCCCATCCTGCAGTAGTTTGGAAATATTCGGAACTCCGAGGACCGCAGGAATTCCGAGCGCGCGAGCCAAAATGGCCGAATGGCTTGTTTTGCCCCCGATTTCAGTAGCGATACCGGCAATTTTTTCTTTGTCGATGCCGACAGTCATGCTGGGGGTAAAGTCGGCCGCAACCAATACTGAACCGGCCGGTGCTTCGGCGGCCCGCATCGTCGAAACACCGAGGAGGAGTTCAAGCATCCGCGTGCGAATATCTCCGACGTCGGTGGCGCGCTGACCCATCAACTCATCGCCAGTGCTCGAAAACATCTCGATAAAATTGCCGCACACCTGATCGACCGCCGCCTCCGCGCAAAGACCGCTGTCAATGGCCTCCTCGACCTGCGACTGCAAAAAGGGGTCGCTGAGCATCATGATCTGGCCGGAGAGAATTTCGGCTTCTTTTTCGCCGACGCGAGTTTTCATGCTTTCGGCCATTTCTTGGGTTTTTGCACAAAAGGCCTCGACCGCACGCTGGAACCGCTCCTTTTCGGCCTCGCTTCCGGCAAAGGAAACGCCCGAATAATCGAGATCGGCCTGCACAATGCGCACCACCCTGCCGATGCCGATGCCGCCGGAAGCGCCAACACCCTGATAGGTCATGCCATCATCCCCCTTCCTAATTGCTATTCGCCAAGTCCGCTTTCAATGAGTGCAACAGCTTTGTCAAGCGCGTCTTGTTCTTGCGGACCGTCGCAGAAAATTTCAATTTCGCTCCCTGTTTTCATGCAGGCGGCCATCAGATTCATAATGCTTTTGCCGTTGACCTCTTTGCCGCCGAAAATAATTTTTACGTCGCAGGGGAATTTTGCCATTTCCGACACGAACAAATTGGCCGGGCGCATATGCATGCCCATGGGATTGGTGAGTTTTGTTTTTGCAGATACCATATAGAACCCTCTCTTTTTGGCCGGTGAAACACGGCCGGAATTACTGAACTTTATTCTTTTTGAGCAACGCCAACATCAGTGCGCCGACGACACTGCCCGCTACCAGTGCGATGATATAGTAAAGAACATTTTCGACGACCGGGAAGACAAAGATGCCGCCATGTGGAGCCCGCAGGGTGCATTTAAAGAGCATCGAGAGCCCGCCGGCCACCGCGCTACCGACAACGCAGGAGGGGATGACGCGCAACGGATCGGCCGCGGCAAAGGGAATCGCGCCCTCCGAAATGAAGCAAAGCCCCATGATATAATTGACATAACCGGATTTGCGCTCCTCGGCCGTAAACTTCTTTTTGAAGAAGGTGCAGGCCAGCGCAATGGCGAGCGGCGGGATCATGCCGCCGATCATGACGGCCGCCATAATATCCGTGTTCCCCGATGCAATGGCGGCGGTGCCAAAAACATAGGCCGCCTTATTGACCGGACCGCCCATATCGACGCTCATCATGCCGCCGAGGACAACGCCTAAAAGGATGCGGCTTGTATCGCCCATTGCATTCAAGAAGTTCGTGAGGGCCGTATTGATCGCGCCCATCACAGGATTGATCAGGCACATAAAGGCGCCCATAATCAGGATGCCAAAGAGCGGATAAATCAGGACAGGTTTGATGCCTTCCATGCTTTTCGGCAGACGGTCAGTCAATTTCCGAAGGCCCACGACGATATAACCGCCGACAAAGCCGGCCAAAAGGGCCGCTAAAAAGCCGCCGGAAATGGCGTTTTCAGCCGTAATGTTCCAAAAGCTGTTGCCCGCGGCCGCCAGAGCGCCGCCGACAAAACCGACGGCAAGGCCGGGACGGTCCGCAATGCTATAGGCGATATAACCTGCCAAAATCGGAAGCATAAAGTTAAAGGCGAGATCCCCGACCGTTTTAAAGAAGGCCGCGACGGGTGTGTTCATGACGAAGTTACTCGCATCAATGCTAAAGTCATCGAGCAAAAACGCCAGGGCGATCATGATGCCGCCGCCAATTACAAAGGGAAGCATATGAGAAACGCCGTTCATGAGGTGTTTGTAAATTTTCCGTCCTACGCTTTCTTTGGCGCCTGTTTCTACCTGTGCGATTTCACCGGAATGATGATAGACCGGCACTTCCCCGTTTTCTAAACGCTCGATTAACGCTTCGGCCTTGTTAATCCCTTCGGATACCGGGACAATCAAAACTTTTTTGCCGTCAAACCGCGCCATCTCGACGTTTTTATCGGCCGCGACGATAATGCCGTCGGCCGCTTTGATCTCCTCAGCGGTCAAGACATTTTTGGCGCCGCCGCTCCCATTGGTCTCGGCTTTTAAAGGAAGCCCTAACTTTGCGCCGGCCTTTTCCAGCGCTTCGGCGGCCATAAAGGTGTGGGCGATCCCGGTCGGGCAAGCCGTCACTGCGAGGAGGCGATAGCCGTCTTTCTTCGGAGACGCTTCCGCAACCTTGTTTTCCGGAGCGCCGTATTTTGCGTTCTCGGCTTCATCGATGACCTTTAAAAAGGTATCCGTGTCGCGTGCGGCGCGAAGTGCGGCGGTAAAATCCGCATCCATCAAAAGCACCATCAGCCGGGACAGGATTTCGAGGTGTAAATCGCCATCCATCGGGGCGGCAATCATGAAAAAGAGGTCAGATGGTTTTCCGTCCATCGCGCCGTAATCGACGCCCTCTGTCAAGGTCATGGCGGCCAGCCCCGGCGCCTTTACCGCGTCGCTTTTGGCGTGCGGTACGGCGACACCGGCTTCAATGGCTGTGCTCGACTGCGCCTCACGGGCGAGGATGGCCTCCTTGTAGGCCGCGACGTCAGTGAGGTTGCCGTGCGTTTTTTGCAAAGCGACCAACCGGTCAATCGCCGCCTGTTTGTCGGCAACGCTGACTTGAAGCGCGATGCTGTTTGGGGTGAGCAAATCGGTAATGCGCATGATTATCTCTCCTTTACTTCATTTTTTCTAACAAAGCGACAATTTCCCGTTTTGTCGCTAGGTTTTTGGAAAAAGCGGTGGCGCTCCCGGCGGCGCTCCCCATTTTCAGCGCCCAACTGTAGTCCTGCCGCTCGAGGTAACCGGCCAAGAAACCGGCCACCATGGAATCCCCGGCTCCAACCGAGTTTTTGACTTTTCCCTTCAGCGCCTCCATGCGCAAGACGCGTCCGGTTTCATCCAGTAGCAATGCGCCGTCGCCGGCCATCGAGACCAGCACATTCCTGGCGCCCTTTTCCTGCAATTGTCTTGCGCATTCGGTGATTTCTTCGATCGAATGCAATTCGCGGCCGAAAATCTCCCCCAGCTCATGGTTATTGGGCTTAATGACAAAGGGATGGTATTTTAAAACATTGACAAGTAGTTCTTTTGTTGCGTCGACCGCCGTTAAAATGGATTTCGCAGACAAACGTTTTAAGATGGATTCGTAAATATCGCTCGGCATCGAATCGGGGATGCTTCCCGCCAGCACCAATACATCGCCATCCTGCAGTTTGTCGAGCTTTTCAAAGAGCGCCTCGACAGCCTCGGATGGAATCGAAGGGCCGCTGGCGTTGATTTCGGTTTCAGACGCACCCTTGATTTTTACATTAATCCTCGTATGCCCGGCCGGTAAACGGATAAAATCGGTTTGGATCCCCCGCGCCTCCAGGCCGCTCACTAATGCCTGCCCAGTAAAGCCGGCGATAAAGCCGAGGGCGACATTTGAAAACCCTAAATTACGCAACACGGTAGAGACATTAATTCCCTTGCCGCCAAGCTGGATTTCGTCCCCGGCGGTCCGGTTCAGCTGTCCGGCTTCAAATTCTGGCACCTCGACGACGTAATCTAGAGCCGGATTGAAGGTGACGGTATATATCATAAGGAATCGACCTCCTTGAAAATAAGCGCCTGACGATAATTTTGATCCTCCAGATAATCTGTAATTACGCAAGCGGCCTCGAGCGGTGCAATCGACGCGGCATATACTTTGTTGAATTTGGTATGGTCGGCCAGTACGTAACTCATATACGCCTGCTCAATGGCAAGGCTTTTCAGGGCCGCTTCTTCGGTGTCTGGCGTTGTAAAACCTTCGTGAAGTGAAATTCCGTTGACGCCCATAAATGCCTTTGTAAAATGATAACGCCGCAAGTCTTCCATCGCG
>CASFAP010000103.1 GCA_949292695.1 uncultured Eubacteriales bacterium
GGAAACATTGTAGAACCCAAAATTATCGTGATTGACAGAAAGAATGAGATGGACTTCTATAACCTTTCTTTTGATTTCAATAACGATATGGGAACGATTATCGAGCAAATTGCCGCAGAGCTTTCTGTGTTTATGAGAACACACATTCCCGAGCATCTAATGAACGAGTATCAAATCTATACGAGACTTATTGCGGGCATCAGAATATTGGCAAAAGCAATCGAGGAATGTATTAATGAAGGTCTGCTTGTAAAACCTGAAAACAAGGTTGGATCAGAAGGCGTACTGATGATTGTGGAAAAATAAATGATTACTGCAAAGGCATCGCTAAAGCGATGCCTTTGCTTATATCCGAATTAAATAGTATGTCCATAAGTTTAGCGAGCATCGGATTTTGACACCAAAATCCATATAAAAATTGGGGCGCCTTCCTTACGGAGAGAACCCCAACCGGTGGCTTTTTTGTTACAATCGATATTCCATCGGCGTAAACCGGATGCCGGCCTGCACCTGCATGGCGCCGGTGTCATGAAAACCGAGGCGATGATAGAATTCGGTCGCATAGGGCGAGGCGTTGACCGTAATGCACTTGGCGTTTCGCGGCAAAGCCCTACAAAAAGTCTCAAATAACCGCGTCGCAATGCCGCGGCGGTGATAGTCGCCGTCGACAAAGAACTGGAAAATATGGGTTTTGTTGCGCACTGCCAGCACGCCGGCCAATTTCCCCTCCTCAAAATCGCCCCACATCCGCACCCGGCCGTTTTCAAGCTGTTCGGGCAGTTGCGATTGCCACTCCAAAAGGCTCTGCTCGTAGGTGTCGCGCCCTTCCTCACAAAAAAGAGGCCCCACAAAGCGGCGGAAGGTCCGCCCTACAAGGCCGAGCGCCTCGGGCAGGTCGGTCACCGACAATTCCCTTATCATTGCCCTCCCCCTTCGGCATCGGCGCGCAGGATCTCCATGTCGCCGCTGATGGTTTCAAATTTGTATTGCCGCGAACCGTCGCCATAGACTGCGCGCCCGCCTTCGATGCCCGCCGGGAATTCGCAGGTGAATTTGCCCGAGACCGAGTCATAATCCGCGCGAAACCCACTGTTCTGAGGAATCTGCAGAGAAATCTTCCCGCTGACACTCTCGCAGTCGACGCTTTCTGGAGCCTGCATACTCACAAACTCTGCGTTTCCTGATACCGTCTCAGTTTTTATTTCTCCGAAGCTACCGTCGCAATGGATTCTGCCGGAAACCGTTTCGATTTGCAATCGAGCGGCTGTTACTCGCTCCAACATGACAGCTCCCGAGACCGTTTCAATTTGGAGGGAGTCGAGCTCGAGCGCTTCGGTAGCGGTCCCACTCACCTGCACTTCGCCTGAAACCGCGTCAATTTCAAGCTCTGGGAGGGTTGCCGGCATGCTTACCGTCAAGTGCTTATCGGCCGCTCTGCCAAAGTGGAAAATGCCCGATGAACCGCGGGGCACAATGGTGAGAACTCCGTCTCTCACCCGGTAACGCATGCGTTCCTTATCAGAAAGGGATGAAGCGCCGGACTCCTCAAAGGCAATCTGATCACCCTGCCCTAGGTCGATCGTAATATCGCCCCTATCCCAATCGATTTCGATTTTGCGAATGCCGTCGGCCTCCACCGTGGCGCCGCCAAGCTGAAATCCGGCCTTTTCGCTATAATTGGCACCGATATAAAAATAGCTACCGGTTTTGCCAAGAAAAATAACACTCACCAAAATCGATACGAGCACTAAAGCTACAAGCGACCAAATAATGAGGCGAATCCAAGCTGAGGTGCGATTCGTCATATTGCCACCCCCTACTTTTCTGAAAGGTCAAAGATGGCCTTAACGATACCCTGCACTGCGCCACCCAAAAGGAAGATGACCCAGGTGATATACCATGCTCCCGTCATAAAGCTGAGGATAAAATAGACTGCAAGCACGGTCGCCCAGATGGCGCCGTCGATGGCCTTTAAAAGCTGGCGGCGTTGCGTATTTTGGTTACTCCACGCTTTGAACTCCTCGACAACGGTATCGTCATTCTTTTGATACTTTGGCTTTGACATGGAATGATAGACAAGGAGCCCCGTCGCCACTGCTACGAAAACAAACATGAGCACGCAACCCAAAACTTCCATACCGAATTCGCTCAAAATGATAATGGGCACCACGCTGAGGATATACAACATGACGGCGACCGAGACGAGAAGCGCCGAGCGGCGCTGAACGGTCGGGTCGATCTTTTCTTCCTTTTGCAATTCATCCAGCAGTTCGGAAATGTCGCCGATGCCGGCCACCACGATATTATAGGCCGCCTCCTCGCTCTTGCCTTCGGCCAAGAGGTCATTGTATTTTAGGGCCAGGTTTTGATACATTTCTTCTTTGAGTTCCACCGTCCGCTTGGAGACCGGCGCCGATTCAAAAAGTGAATCGATGTGTTTTCTTAATGGATCCGTCATTGTTGAGCATCCTCCTCGATGAGTTTATCGATCAATTGTTTGGCATCTTGCCAATCGGCTTTTAGTTTTTCAAAGTATTCTCGGCCGCGATCGGTGATACAATAGTAACGGCGGCGGGCGCCAGTCGTTTCGTCGCCCCAATAAGAATATATCGAACCGTTTTCTTCCAGACGCCGGAAAGCTGTATACAGGGTGGCCTCCTTGAGTTCATACCGCCCGCCGGTTTTTTGCTGAATGGATTTGTTGATCTGATAACCGTAGCTGTCAGAGCCCATCAGTTGCGCGAGAATAATGGCTTCTGTGTGCCCGCGGATCAAATCCGATGCGATTGACATCACTGCACCCCTTTCATTTTTTGAACATTATATATATTATATCAATATACCTCATCTGTCAATGTATATTTAAAAATAAATTCCGCAAACCGGTTTCCTTTCGGGAGATGAGTTGTTATAATAAATGATGGCCTAGGCGCATCCACTGATACACCCGGCCAATACCTGCGAGCCAATCACCCGCCTTTGCATAGACCGAACCCCTTTGGCCGGACTTATCACTTCCCTCTGATGGCGGTCGGGGCCCACAAAACAACCATTTACCGGCAATTTGCCGCATTATAAAAGGATCTGAATTACATGCGTAAACGACACAAATTGAAATCCGTTTGGATTATCGTTTCCTGCGTCTTTTTGTTGTTGGCAACCCTGTTAATCATCAGCAATACCGTTTTGGTAAGCGAGACCTACACGATCCGCTCAGAGCGTCTGCCGCAGGGCTTTGACGGGTTCCGGATCGTACACTTATCCGATCTGCATAGCCGCTCCTTCGGCAAAAACAGCAGTCGATTGCTTCAAAAAATCGAATCTCAAGAGCCCGACATCGTGGTTTTGACCGGCGATATGGTCAACTCCACCGACACCTCCTTTGAAACCTTCGAAACCCTGGCAGAGGAACTGGCTAAGCGTTGGCCGGTCTATTTTATTGTCGGCAATCACGAGCAAATGTTGCCGGAGGACTTGCTGGAACAGCTGATCGAAACGATCGAATCATTTGGCGTTACGGTATTAGATAACGAAAAAGTGACTTTAAGCCGCGACGGCGATCAGATCGACCTGTATGGGTTGTGGTATAACCTGAGATACTACAGCGACCGGACCGATCCGACGATTCTCGAAGACCCTGACGTATATTTTCTGAACACAGAAAAAATGGAAGAACTGATCGGCAAGCCGGTGCCCAGTCGGTTCCTTCTGCTTTTGACCCACAACCCGGCCTTTTTCTCATCCTACCGGCAGTGGGGCGCCGATTTGGTTCTAACCGGCCACATCCATGGAGGAATGGTGCGGCTTCCCTTTGTCGGCGGTGTCTATTCGCCGGAGCGCACATTTTTCCCAAAATATGATGCCGGCCTGTTCACCGAAGGGAATTGCAATATGATCGTCAGCCGCGGGCTGGGCAACGGGAATCTGGGATTCCGGTTTGCCAATTGCCCGGATGTGGTCACAGTTGTTTTACAATGCGAAAACTAGCACTTGCATTCTGCGCTCGGTCTTTCTATAATATACAGTGCATTGCGTGCAAATTGCGCCGGCAACAAGGCACGATATCCAGCGCCAGTTGGTTGGTTTTCCTGCGCTGGCCAACATGCACCGCATTCCCTGATAGGAAGAAGATTGTCACTCATGATTAAACTTCGCCGATTATCCCCGACAAAAACCCTATTACTCGGTTACTGCCTGATCATTCTGATCGGTGCAGTTTTGCTTTGTTTGCCATTTGCGGCGCGGGATGGGCGCGCTACATCCTTTTTGGACTCCTTTTTTACTGCCACCTCAGCCACCTGCGTGACGGGGCTTGTGCGGTTTGACACCTATACCCATTGGTCGCTTTTTGGACAGCTGGTGATCCTGGTTCTCATCCAAATCGGCGGCATTGGATTTATGACCATGATCGGCGCGGCCTTGTCGCTCACCAAACGCCGCATCGGCCTTTCCTCCCGGTTTTTGATTCAGGAATCGGTCGCGGCCCCGCAGGTCGGCGGCATCGTCCGCATGACAAAGTTCATTTTGGTCGGATCTTTTTTGATCGAAACATCTGGCGCGATCCTTTTGAGCTTTGCATTTTGCCCCCAATTTGGTCTATTTGAAGGAATTTATTTTGCCATTTTTCACGCCGTATCGGCCTTTTGCAACGCGGGCTTCGACTTGATGGGGAGCGTCGCGCCCTTTTCTTCGCTGACAACCTTGGGCGCGAATTGGTACGTAGACGGCATCATTATGGCGCTGATCGTCTTGGGCGGATTGGGATTTTTTGTCTGGGGCGATTTGCTCGACCATAAATTCCGATTTTCCCGCCTGCGACTCCATTCAAAGCTCGTATTGGTTTTTACAGGCGTTTTAGTGTTTGGCGGCGCATTGCTTCTGTTCCTTTTTGAGCTTGGCGCGCCATCCTCTTCCGGGCTGTCGCTTCCCGACCAAGTTCTGGCCGCTCTGTTCCAATCGGTGACAACCCGAACGGCTGGATTTAACAGTGTCGACCTGACAAAGCTCACGGAGTCTTCGATTTTTTTGATGACAATCCTGATGATGATCGGCGGTTCTACCGGTTCGACGGCCGGCGGCATGAAGACGACGACCTTTGCCGTGCTGATGATGAGCGTGCTGGCCACCTTCCGGCGCAAAAAGTCCATCGAGACCTTTGGCCGCCGGACCGACGAGGAAGGGCTTCAAAAGGCCGCCTGCGTTTTTGTTTTGTATTTATCGCTATCGCTCGGCGTCGCTATGGTGATTTCCCGTTTGGAGGGTATTTCCCTGCTTTCTTCCCTGTTTGAAACGGTCTCGGCCATTGCGACTGTGGGGTTGTCTTTAGGGGTTACGCCAGGACTAGGGCCTGTGTCGGTCGTGTTATTGGCGCTTCTGATGCTGTTCGGCAGGGTGGGCTCCATCACCATGCTCCTCGCCTTTTCCTCCGACCGAAATTCCGGCTCGGTTTCTAAATTGCCGCTTGAAAAAATACAAATCGGATAGGGTGCGCGATGTTTTTCTATCTCATTCGGCGCCGAACGGTGCGCGCTATGCGTTGGCTCTTTGCCATTTGAGCCGGCAAGGGTTCGTTTAGAGGGTCGAATCCATTTGGAGGCTCTCGGCCAACTTAAAGTCCTAAGAACAAGAAAGGAAGATTTTATGAAATCAATTCTCGTCATAGGCCTGGGCCGGTTTGGTCGTCACATGGCTCAAAAATTCATTGAAGAGGGCAATGAGGTGCTGGCCGTCGAATCCAACGAGGTCAGAGCCGACGAGGCTTTGAGCATCGTTCCGAATATTCAGATCGGCGATGCTACGAGCGAGAATTTTATCCGCTCGCTGGGTGTCAACCATTTTGACATCTGCGTCGTCGCAATCGGTGACAACTTCCAAAGCGCCCTGGAAATTACGGTTTTGCTCAAAGATCTGGGCGCCGGCTTCATCCTGGCCCGCGCTAGCCGCGACGTGCACAAAAAACTTTTGCTTCGCAACGGCGCCGACCATGTCGTCTATGCCGAACGCGAAATGGCCGAGCGCTTGGCCATAAAGTACGGCGCCAAAAATATTTTTGATTACATCGAATTGACCCCAGAGTATGCGATTTATGAAATTCCCGTTCCGGCTTCCTGGCGCGGAAAAAGCATCCTCGAACAAAATGTCCGAAGCAAATACCACATCAGCATTTTAGCCACAAAAAGCAACGGCATTTTGTATCCTTTGCCCCACCCAGAGCATATATTTTCTGCCGATGAGACACTGATGGTCCTCAGCAATCATGAGAATATCCGCCTGGTGACAAGATAACTCGCCCCTGCCTGCAACTTCGCTTAAGTCGGCTATTTATAATAGGGATGCTTGGTGATGCAAGGGCTCATATGCATTGAAGTATGGCGTGAAAAAAGCGGCGCCAACTTTGGCACCGCTTGACCTAAGACAAAGCGCCGCATATAACAGATTATGGTGTATCGCAGAGTGCCATTCTTAAGAAATGTCACACGGCATGACCGCCCGATGCGCCGCTCTGTATGTTTCAAGCCACTTGCTTGAGACATACCAAAAAGCGGCCTTGTAAATAAACAATCCTGCAAAGAGCGCGCCGCTAAAAAGCGGCGCGCTCTTTTTACATTTTTGTTTCATCGTACTGCGCGCGGGCACCGCCGATGAACTTCGGGCGGGTGCGGGCGGCAGTCAAGGTAGCTTCGCCGATCTGCTTGAGCGATAGGCGGACCGGCACGGCGACCCGTTTTAAGTGCATCCCGATTAAGGTCGCGCCGATGTCGAGGCCGGCGTCAGCTTTTATTTCTTCCAAGGCGACGGGATCGGAAAAATTCTCATATGCCGCTGTGGCGAAACTGCCTCCGGCCTTCGGGCGGGGAACAACATTGACGATCTCGGCGCCGGGTACGGCCGCGCGCTCAATGATAATAGCGCGGTTCAAGTGCTCGCAACACTGAGCCGCAAGAAAAATGCCTTTTGGGGCCAACACCGATTGGATGCCGGCAAAAATTTCGGCCGCCACTTCGGGCGACGATTCCGAACCGATCTTATGGCCTGCGACCTCGCTTGAAGAGCACCCGACGACTAAAATCTGCCCCTGTTTCAGGCCTGCGGCCTCGACGAGCTCAGCCGTCGCTTGCGCGGCCTGCATGCGCAAAGATTCCAACATAACTGCACTTACCCCTTTACTTTCTGAAAACCATAAAATGATACATATATGCCTTTGCGGTCACAACCGACAGCGGCATGTGCATTTTTATTATACGATTATGGCACCAAACAATCAATAAAAAGTTCTTGCATTTTTTAGAAAGGCAGGTTATAATAACAATAATTTTAGAAAATGCGTTGACGAAGGAAAGTAAGCGCTGGCAAACGCCCAGAGAGAACCCGCCTTGGCTGAAAGTGGGTTTGCGCTTAAAATCGCTGAAGTTCCCTTCCGAGCAGTGGCGCTCAATCGAGCCTTCGTAGTAGGCGTCGCCGGGCTTGACCCCGTTATCGGTCAGGAGAGTGTTTGCTCTTTTTAGCAAAAACGTGGGTGGTACCGCGGAGACATTGTGCTTCGTCCCAATTTGGGGGCGGAGTTTATTTTTTTATGGAGGAAAAAGTCATGAAACAGCAACTCGAACAGATTCGCGCAACAGCCTTAGAGGCGCTGGAGCGCGCGCAAAACGAGCAGGAGATCGATGCGTTGCGCGTCCGCTTCCTCGGCAAAAAGGGGGAGTTGACCGCCATTCTCAAGCAGATGGGAGGGCTTTCCCCCGAACAGCGGCCTGTCGTGGGCCAGTTGGCCAATGAGGTCCGGGCCGACATTGAGGCGGCCATCGAGCGGGCCTTATCTGCGCGCAAGGAACAAGCGCTGGCCGAACGACTGCAAAAAGAAACCGTCGACATCACCATGCCGGGCAAGGTTTGCCAAATCGGCGGATTGCATCCGGTCAACCTGGTGCTTGAGGACCTCATTGATGTATTCCAGTCGATGGGCTTTGACGTCGTCGACGGCCCGGAGGTCGAAACCGAGTACTATAATTTCACGGCCCTCAACGTGCCCGCCGACCACCCGGCGCGCGACATGCAGGACACCTTCTTTTTAGGAAAAGACCTTTTGCTCCGCTCCCAGACCTCCTGCGCCCAAATCCGCACGATGGAAACCCGCAAGCCCCCCATCCGAGTTATTTGCCCCGGCCGGGTCTTTCGGGCCGACGAGGTCGACGCGACCCATTCGCCGGTCTTTCACCAGTGCGAGGGTTTGGTGGTCGATAAAGGCATTACGATGTGCGATTTAAAGGGCGTGCTCGAGCAGTTCGCCCATGAAATCTACGGGCCCGATACCAAGGTCCGCTTCCGCCCCTCCTTCTTCCCCTTTACGGAACCGAGCGTCGAGGTCGACGTCTCCTGCGCCGCCTGCGGCGGGAAGGGTTGCCGCGTCTGCAAGGACGCCGGCTGGATCGAAATTCTCGGCGCCGGCATGGTGCACCCCAACGTATTGCGCTACTGCGGCATCGACCCTGAGGTCTATTCGGGCTTTGCCTTTGGCATCGGGCTCGACCGGCTGGCCACCACCCGCTATAAAATCAGCGACATCCGCCTGCTCTTCGAAAACGACCTGCGCTTTCTGTCGCAGTTTTAAGAAAGGAGAACACACCTATGAAAATCTCCGTCAAATGGCTCAGCCGTTATGTCGATATCGATGTTTCAGTGGAAGAACTCTGCCGCCGCATGATTTCGGTCGGCTTTGAGGTTGAAAGCGTCGAAGACATGGGCGCTAGTCTGCAAAACGTCGTGGTCGGGCGCATTCTCAAAATTGTGCCGCACGAGAATTCCGACCATCTGCAAATCTGCACGATCGACATCGGCGCGGATGCGCCGGTCCAGATCGTCACCGGCGCCCAAAATGTCTTTGAGGGCGCGCTGGTGCCCGCCGCACTCCACGATTCTTTCCTGCCGAACGGAATGCATATCAAAAGGGGAAAACTGCGCGGCGTCGAATCGAACGGCATGCTTTGCTCGGGCGAAGAGCTCAACTTAAAAGAAGCCGACTACCCCGGCGCAGAGGTCAACGGGATCCTCATTTTAAAGGACGACTGCAAGGTCGGCCAGGATATGAAGGATGTATTGGGGCTTGACGACACCGTCATCGACTTCAAAATTACGGCCAACCGTCCCGACTGCCAAAGCGTGCTCGGCGTGGCAAGAGAGGTCAGCGTCGTGCTCGAAAAGCCGTTCCGCCTGCCTGACACGACTTACCATACCGCCGGCGGCGATATCGCCGAGCACATCCAGGTCGATGTCGAGAATTTCGATCTTTGCCCACGCTATATGGGGCGCGTCGTCAAAAATCTGCGCATCGGCCCCTCGCCCGACTGGATGAAGCATTGCCTGCGCGCCGCCGGCATGCGGCCGATCAACAATATCGTCGACATCACGAACTTTGTCATGCTCGAGACCGGCCAGCCCATGCACGCCTTTGACCTGCGGGACATCGCCGGCGCGCACATCATCGTCCGGAATGCCAAACCGGATGAACAGATCACGACCCTCGACGGCAAACCCCACACGCTGAATGATTCCATGCTCGTGATCGCCGACGCGAAGGCCCCCTCGTGTCTGGCCGGCATCATGGGAGGGCTGAACAGCGAAATCAAGGACGATACCACCGATTTATTCTTAGAATCGGCCAAGTTCCGGCGCGACAATGTCCGCCGCACTTCGCGCGCGCTGGGCGTCCGCACCGAGTCGAGCAGTCGCTACGAGCGCGGGACCGACATCCGCAACGTTGAATACGCCATGGAGCGGGCCATGTCGCTGATTAGCGAGCTCGATGCCGGCGACATTATCGAGGGGGTCATCGACCGGAACGAAGGGCTCCCAGAGGACCGCGTTTTGCAGGTTGAATGCCGCAAAATCACCGAATTGTTGGGCGTCGAGATCCCCGAAGAGACACAAGCCCAGATCCTAAACCGCCTGCAGATTCCCACAGAGCTTTCCGGCGGCGTCCTCACCTGCCGCATTCCATCCTTCCGAGACGACATCGAGGGTCGCGCCGATCTGGCCGAGGAGGTCATGCGGATTTACGGCTACGACCACATCATCGGCACCCCGATGCGCGGCGAAACCACGCGCGGCACCCGGTCGCCTGCGCGACGCAAGGCCGACGCCGTCAAAGCGCGCATGAATGCCTGCGGCGCCAGGGAAATCATGACCTACTCTTTTATCGGCAGTAAGGCCATCGACATCCTGCGCCTGCCGGACGACGATCCGCGCCGGAATATGATCCGGCTGTTAAACCCCCTGGGCGACGAATATTCTATGCTCCGCACCCAGCTCGCAACCAGCATGCTGAATGTTCTTGCGACCAACTTTAGCCGCAAAAACCCAAGTGTGCGGTTTTATGAAATCTCCAAGCGGTTTTTGCCAAAGCAGTTGCCAATTACCGAGCAACCCATTGAAGCCGAAACGATGTCAATCGGGCTTTACGGCCAAGGGGAAGACTTCTTTACGCTCAAAGGCTTAGTTGAGTCGGTATTCTCCGTTTTGGGCGCGACGGTGCGGTACGAGCGAAGCGACGAGCCTTATTTGCACCCCGGCAGGCAAGCCAAAGCCATGCTGGGCAAGCAAGCGGTCGCCGTCTTCGGCGAGGTGCACCCGCAGGTGGCCGAGCAGGCCGGTATCGAGACCCGCGCTTATCTGGCAGAACTGGATTTAGAGGCGCTTTACCGCATCGAAAAGCCGTTGACGGTCTACCGCCCGCTCCCGAAATTCCCGGCCGTTGTCCGCGATCTGGCGCTACTTTGCGATGAAGCGCTCCCCGTGGGTGAGATGCAGGCCGCCATTGCCGCAGGCGCCGGCAAGCTATGCGAAGAGATCAAGTTGTTCGACGTTTACACCGGCGCGCAAATCCCCGAGGGTAAAAAGAGCGTGGCCTTTAGCGTCACCCTCCGCTCGGCCGACAATACGCTGACCGACGAGCAGGTCGAGCGAGCCGTCGCAAAGATGGTCAAAGGGCTTGCGGCCCTGGGGGCGACGCTCCGCCAATCTTAACGTAATCTTCACAATTTACCACTTGTGAAAACCTTTTGTTTGCGGTAGAATGAAGCTATAAAGAGAGGTGTTTGAATTGACCGACAAAACCATGACATTTTCTTTAGGCGACGAGCAGGAACAGGAAATCCGCAAAATCCTCTTGACTGTTTATGACGCGCTCAAAGAAAAAGGATACAATCCCATCAACCAGATCGTTGGCTATATTCTGTCGGAGGATCCGACCTATATTACAACCCACAACAACGCCCGCAATCTGATCCGCCGGATCGATCGCGACACCCTGCTTCAAAACCTTGTAAAATACTATTTGACGGCTTGATTCTTGAATTTTGCAGGTAGGGCTTGACAAATCCAAAATTCATGTTATACTTTGACGCATAAAAGCATTAAATTGCAAAAGGAGTAGCGACATGAAAATTTGGGGAAAAGGGTTATCCCTTTCGCTCGCCGCGGCGATGCTTGTGGGTCTGACTGCCTGCTCGACGAGCGATTCCGGGAAGGATCTGCCGAAGGTCGGCATCATTCAGTTCGCGGAGTTCGACGCGCTCACGCAGGCGCAAAAGGGCTTTGTGGACGGCTTGGCCGACGCAGGCTATGTAGACGGTGAAACCGTCGATCTCAACATCAAATCGGCTTCAGCCGACACCAACAACTGCCCGACCATTGCCGACAGCCTCATCAATGATGGAAGCGACTTGATCCTCGCCATCGCGACGCCTTCGGCCCTGGCCGTCAAGCAAAAGACGAGCGAGATCCCGGTTTTGATTACAGCTGTCACTGATCCGGCCGCTTCAGGTCTTGTGGCCGACAATGCGGCGCCGGGCGGCAACATCACCGGCACTTCGGATTTGAACCCGATCGACAAACAGATTGATCAGCTCGTCCAGGTCTTGCCGAACGCCAAAAATGTCGCTGTGCTTTATTGCTCGAGCGAATCCAACTCGAAATTCCAGTATGACCTCGCCAAAGCGGCGCTGGAAGCCAAAGGCATCACCTGCACTGAAAAGACTGTTTCGGCCATTGATGAAATCAAAGGTGCCATTGGTGCATTGGCCGGTAAGGTAGACGCGATTTATATTCCGACTGACAATACATTGGCCGACGGCATGTCGGCTGTTGCCGCCGCCGCGAACGAAGCGAAGCTCCCAGTCTTTACGGGCGAGGGCGGCATGGTCAAAAACGGCGGTCTGATCTCGTACGGGATCAACTACTATGAACTCGGCAAGCAAACCGCGGCGATGGCCGTCAAGATCCTCAAAGGGGAGGCCGAGCCGGCCACGATGCCCATTGAATACCAGACCTCAGACGATGTCTTGACGACGACGGTCAACACCGAAACTGCCGCGGCTTTGGGCATTACCATTCCGGAAGAGATCCTTGCGGATGCGACCATTTATCCTGAAGAATAGTGCAAAAAATATCGTTTGAAACAAGGCAGACAGTGTCTGCCTTGTTTTGGTCTTTCCAACGCATCGATTGGCAGGGTGAAGTGTTGCAGTTGCCATCCGCCAAGCCCTCCGCCGGCAAGCCGGCTTTTAAATCGGTGGCAGGAAATTGAAACAGAAAGAGGTTTTTTATGCTAGCGACCATAATAAGCGGCACCGCGCAGGGATTCTCCTGGGTGCTTTTGACGCTCGGCGTCTATATCACCTTTCGCCTGCTTGATTTTGCCGACCTGACGGTAGAAGGTTCCTTCCCGCTCGGCGCCGGCGTTTCGGTTGTCCTCGTCAATGCCGGGGTCAATCCGTTTTTGGCTTTCCTCATCGCCTTTGTCTGCGGCATGACCGCCGGTGCTATCACAGGTTTTCTGAATACCGTTTGCAAAATTCCCCCGATCCTTTCGGGAATTTTGACGATGATTTCGCTTTATTCCATCAATCTGCGCATCCAGTCGGGCAGAGCGACCGTCACCTTCCAAGAGGATACCGCCCGCAACATCATCGCCGGCTGGCTCCCTGATGGCTTCAGCAATAACTCCATAGCCATCCTCGTCGGCGCCATCCTCGCGGCGCTGACCATAGCCATCCTCTATTTCTTTTTCGGCACCGAGATCGGCGCCGCCCTGCGCGCCACCGGCAATAACCCCTATATGGCCCGGGCGCTGAGCGTCAATACCAAGGCCATGACGGTTTTGGGGCTGATGCTGTCCAACGGCCTCATCGCCGCGTCGGGCTCCTTTTACGCCCAGTTCGATTACGGTTCGGCCATCGTCACCATGGGGCAGGGCTCGATTGTCATCGGCCTGGCGTCGGTCATTATCGGCGAGGTGTTGTTCTGCCATAAGGATCACTCTTTTGCCTATAAGCTGACGGCCATCGTCATCGGTGCGCTGATCTACCGAATTGTTTACAGCCTTGCTTTGTATGGTGATTTCATGGAAGAGACCGACCTAAAACTTGTTACGGCTGTCATCGTCGTTCTGATGCTTTCCGTGCCGGTAATCAAGGACTTTATCGCCTCGCGGCATGCGCGCGCAGTCAATACTGCGAAGTACAAAAATGGAGGTGCCGCCGATGCTTAAGATGACCGATATCAGCAAGACCTTTAACCCCGGCACCGTCAATGAAAAGCCGGTTTTAAAGGGGCTGAGTTTGCACATCCATCCCGGCGACTTCATCACCGTGATCGGCGGCAACGGCGCCGGCAAGTCGACCATGCTCAACGTCATCGCCGGCGTGCACAAAAGCGACGGCGGCCAGATCCTGCTCGACGGCACCGACATCACTTATCTGCCTGAGCAAAAACGTGCCCGCCTGCTCGGCCGCGTCTTCCAAGACCCAATGATGGGGACGGCGGCCAACATGTCGATCGAAGAAAATCTCGCCATGGCCTTCCGCCGCACCAAGCACAGGGGGCTTCGCTGGGGCGTCAGCGCTTCAGAGGTCGCGGGCTACCGGGAAGCCCTCAGCCGGTTGGAATTAGGGCTCGAAGACCGCCTGACCTCCAAAGTCGGTCTGCTCTCCGGAGGGCAACGGCAGGCCCTCACTCTATTGATGGCGACGCTTCAAAAGCCGAAACTACTACTGCTCGACGAGCACACGGCGGCGCTAGATCCGAAAACAGCGGCCAAGGTGCTCGATTTGACTGAGGAAATCATTTCGGAAGATCATCTGACGGCCCTGATGGTGACCCACAACATGCGAGACGCCATCAAACTGGGCAACCGCCTCATCATGATGCATGACGGCCGCATCATCTATGACGTCAGCGGCGAGGAAAAGAAAAATTTGCAGGTGGAGGACCTGCTCAAAAAATTCGAAACCGCCGCCGGCGAGGCGCTGGCCAACGACCGCATGCTCTTGGCAAACTAACAAAAAGGAAGGGATCACCCCCTTCCTTTTTTCGTTGCAATTCTAAAAGGATTATGGTATACTGAATTGTAATTATGTCTATGCGTTTTGCATGGCGAAAATTAAGGGGAAAAAACAATGATAAAAGCAGTTGTAGGTGCAAACTGGGGCGACGAGGGCAAGGGCAAGATCACCGATATGCTAGCCCACGATTCGCAGTATGTCGTCCGCTTCCAGGGCGGCGCCAATGCAGGCCATACCATTAAGAATGCTTACGGAAAATTTGCATTACATACCTTGCCGTCGGGCGTATTCAATCCCGGCGTTGTCAACTGCATCGGCAATGGCGTGGCCCTCAACATTCCGCAACTGATGGAAGAATACCGCGCCATCGTCGAGGCCGGCGTCCCGGCCCCGAAGCTCCTCGTCTCCGAGCGGGCGCAGATGGTCATGCCTTACCATATCCTCTTCGACCAATACGAAGAAGAGCGCCTGGGCGGCCGGAGCTTTGGCTCGACCAAATCGGGTATTTCGCCTTTTTACTCCGACAAATATGCCAAGATCGGCTTCCAGGTCTGCGAGCTGTTTGACGAAGCGCGCCTGAAAGACAAGCTCGCGCACGTGCTCGAGGTCAAAAACATCCTTTTGCAATCTCTGTATCACAAGCCGACGCTCGACGCTGACGAAATCTTCGCCGAGATGATGAACTGGAAAAAAGAAATCGCCCCCTTTGTCGGCAATGTGCAAAAAGAGCTCTACGAAGCCGAGCGCAATGGCAAAACCATCCTTTTGGAGGGCCAGCTTGGCTCCCTCAAAGACCCGGATCACGGCATCTACCCCATGGTGACCTCCTCTTCGACGCTCGCCGGCTTCGGCGCCATCGGCGCCGGGGTGCCGCCCTATGCCATCAAAGAGGTCATAACGGTCGTCAAGGCCTATTCGAGCGCCGTAGGAGCAGGCGCCTGTGTCAGCGAGATCTTCGGCGACGAAGCCGAGCAGATGCGCCGCCATGGCGGCGACGGCGGCGAGTACGGCGCGACGACCGGGCGCCCCCGCCGCATGGGCTGGTTCGATGCCGTGGCGACGCGCTACGGTTGCCAGGTCCAGGGCACGACCGAGGTCGTCTTGACGGTCGTCGACGCCCTCGGCTACCTCGACGAGCTCAAAATCTGCACCGGGTATGAAATCGACGGTGCGATCACAAAAGACTTCCCCGTTACGCCGCTCCTTGAGAAGGCCAAACCGGTCTATATCACCCTGCCCGGCTGGAAATGCGATATTTCGGGCATAAAACGTTACGAAGACCTTCCAGAAAACTGCAAGCAATATATCGAGCGCATTGAAGCCGAAATCGGCTTCCCCATTAAAATGGTTTCCAACGGCCCGGCGAGAGAACAGATTATGGTAAAAGAGTAGGTGCCAAACATGATCCAGTTTGACGAAAAAACGCAGATTTTTCACCTGCAAACGCCCGGTAGCAGTTATATTTTTGGGCTTTACCGCGGCTTTTTGATGCATATTTACTGGGGCAAGCGGCTCTCGAGGCTCCAAAGTTGGACCCCGGCCATGACCTTCCATACGCATACCTTCTCCCCCGTCGAGCCTGAACTCCAGCCCGGCGGCGGTAGCACCGACTGCAACACGATGGAATACCCGAGCTACGGGAGCGGAGATCTCCGCTATCCGGCCCTCCATGTAAAGTACGCCGACGGGACGTCTGTCACCCGGCTTTCCTATGTCTCGCACAAGATTTTCTCCGGAAAACCAAAGCTCGAAGGTCTGCCTGCAACCTATGTCGAGCAGGATAGTGAAGCCGATACCTTGGAGCTGACCATGCGCGACAATCTGACCGGCCTGGAGGTCGTTTTGTGCTACACTGCCTTCCGCGACCTCGACGCCATCACGCGGAGTGTACGGTTTTTAAACGCTTCCGAACGCCCGATGACGGTCGAGCATATGATGAGCGCGAGCGTCGATTTTGAAGGCAAGGACTTTGAATTTTTGCACCTGGAAGGCACCTGGGTGCGGGAGCGAAACATCCAGAAAAGCCAGCTTTATCACGGCACCCAGTCGATCGAGAGCCGCCGCGGCGCCTCAAGTGCGGCGCACAACCCCTTTATGGCTCTGACCAGCATCGGCGCAACTGAGCAAACCGTCGAGGTATACGGCTTCAGCATTGTTTACAGCGGCAATTTCGTCGCCGGCACCGAGGTCGACGCCTTCGACACCACCCGCGCCTACATCGGCATCAACCCCTTCGGCTTCGGTTACCATCTCGCGCCGGGCCAGGCGCTCCAGTCGCCCGAGGCCGTGCTCGTTTATTCGGGTGAAGGTCTGGGCGGCATGTCCCGCACTTATCATAAGCTTTACCGCACCCGCCTCTGCCGCGGGCGCTGGCGCGACTGCGAGCGCTACGCCCTCGTCAACAACTGGGAGGGTACGGGATTCGATTTCAATGAGGAAAAAATCCTCGCCATCGCCAAAACCGCGGCTGATGTCGGGCTCGATATGCTGGTGCTCGATGACGGCTGGTTCGGCAAACGGAATGACGACCGCTCGTCGCTGGGCGACTGGTTTGTCAACCGCGAAAAACTGCCCGACGGCATCGAAGGATTGGCCCAAAAAATCGAGGCCATGGGGCTGAAATTCGGCCTCTGGTTCGAGCCGGAAATGGTCTCGCCCGACTCCGAGCTCTACCGCGCGCACCCCGATTGGGCGCTTCATTTGAATGGCCGCTCATCGAGCCTTGGCCGCAATCAGCTGGTGCTCGATTTATCGCGCGAGGACGTCTGCGACTACATTATAAAATCGGTCGGCGATATCCTCCTGTCGGCCAAAATCTCTTATGTCAAGTGGGATATGAATCGCAATATGAGCGAGGTCGGCTCCGACCTCTTGCCGCCCGAACGGCAGGGCGAGGTGGCGCACCGCTATATTTTGGGCCTCTACCGCATCCTGGAGACCTTGACCGCCCGGTTCCCCGACGTATTGTTTGAGAGCTGTTCGAGCGGCGGCGGCCGGTTCGACCCCGGCATGCTTTACTATATGCCCCAGACCTGGACGAGCGACTGCACCGACGCCGGCGAGCGGATGCATATCCAATACGGCACCAGCATCGTCTATCCCTTCTCAAGTATGGGCGCCCATGTCTCGGCCGTGCACCCCGGCGCTGTGCGCAACATCTCCTACAAGACCCGCGGCGACGTCGCTACCATGGGTCAGTTCGGCTATGAACTGGTCATGCCAGAGCTCACCGAAGCCGAGCTGGAACTGACCAAAAAGCAGATTGCGCGTTATAAGCAATACGGAGAAGTTTTCCACAAGGGGGACCTTTACCGCGTCGCCTCGCCCTTCGAGGGCAATCGCGCCGGGTTCCAGTTTATATCAGAAGACAAAAACACCGTCATTCTCTGCTATTTTATCAAGCAAAACGTGCCGGACAGCGGCTATCACCGCGTAAAACTTCAGGGGCTCGATCCGAACGCGGTCTACCGAGAGGAAAAAAGCGCGGACTATCCCGAGAGCACCGACCTTTGCTACGACGGCGACTATCTCATGCAGATTGGCCTTTCCTACCGCGACCGGGGCGATTACACCTCATCGGTCCGGATTTTCCACAAACAATAACTGCGCACTTGCGAGTCTCAATGAAAGGGGTTGATTCTTTATGCAGTTTGCACCCATTGACGGCAAAAATCTTGTTGAAGGCTTTTGTCTTCTCAAAAAGTGCGACGTAAAAACGTCCTCAAAAGGCGATCAATACCTTGATCTGCTCCTCGGCGACCGCACTGGCGAGATCAGCGCAAAGCTCTGGGGTTATTCGCCACTTTTGCACGGCGCTTATGAAGAAGGCGAGCTCGTCAAGGTGCGCGGCGTCCTCCAACAATATAACGGCGCCGACCAGTTGCGAATCGACCGCATTCGCACCGTAACAGCCGAAGACAACGTCGCGCCGGAGGACTTTGTACAGAGCGCGGACTACAGCGGCGAGGCGATGTTCGATGCGCTCTATAGAATCGCTGATCAATTTACCGATACCGACTTAAAAAAGCTGGTCACCCGCATTTTAAACGATAATCGGGAAAAACTACTTTACTGGCCGGCGGCCGTCAAACTGCACCACGCCATCCGGAGCGGCTTGCTCATGCACACCCTTTCGATCGTGCGCATAGCCGAGCAGGTCTGCAGGATTTATCCGTTTGTCGACCGTGAGCTGTTGTTGGCCGGCGCCATTCTCCATGACATCGCCAAAACGGTCGAATTCGAGGTGCCGCAAAGCGGTATCGCCTCCGGATATACCGTGCGTGGCAATCTCATTGGGCACCTGGCAGAGGGAGCCATGATCGTCCGCAAGACTGCAGAAGAACTGGGCACCCCGGATGATTTGTCGATGCTCCTTGAGCACATGGTGCTCTGCCATCACGGCGAACCGGAATTCGGCGCCGCGGTGCGGCCGATGTTCATTGAGGCCGAACTGCTCTCAGAGCTCGACTTGATGGACTCGAGACTTTATGAAATGCGAGAGGCCGTTTTGAACACCAAATCGGGCGATTTTTCCGCCCGGCTCTGGGCGCTCGACAACCGCCGGCTCTACCGGCACGGCCGCACGCCCGAAGACCCCGCTCCGATCTTGCTCGACAAATAAAATAGCAAAAAGGCATTAGAATTCCTCTGGAAGAGAACGAAGCGGAAAGAAGTCTGGCCGGATGCCGGGCTTGAAACAAAAAAATGAAAAATTGATTGTAATAGAAAGGAAATGATTGTTATGACCATTACCAAAGACATGTGCATCGGCGAAGTGCTCGACCTAGATCCCGGCGTCGCCCCATTTTTCCTGGAAATCGGCATGCATTGCCTGGGTTGCCCCGCCTCGCGCGGAGAGAGCATCGCCGACGCTTGCGCCGTGCACGGCACCGATTGCGACGCATTGCTCCAGAAACTGAACGACTATTTCGCGCAAAAGAAGTAAGCCTAGTATGCAAGCGCTTACCGCGCGCCTAGCCGCCATTGCCGGGCGCATTCCGCCCGGCGCCACTGTCGCGGATATCGGCACCGATCACGGCCTTTTGCCCATTGCCCTTGTTACTTCCGGGCGATGCGAGCATGCCATCGCCTGCGACATTCGCGAAAAACCGCTGGCCGCGGCCAGGCGCAACGTCGCGGCCGCGGGGCTGACCGAGAACATCGAGTTGCGACTGGGTGACGGCCTTGCGGCGCTAAAGGCCGAAGAGGCCGACTGCATCGTCATTGCCGGCATGGGCGGCGACGTCATTGCCGGCATCCTCGCTCGTGCGCCCTGGGTTCAAGATCGGCGATACCGGTTGCTTTTGCAACCCATGACCTCGGCGGAGGTCCTTCGCCGTTATTTATGCGAGACTGGGTTTCAGATTGAATCGGAATCGGCTGTGTTTGACCGGGGGCGGTATTATACTGTTCTCTCGGCGATTTTTGCCGGAAATGCCGCGCCCTGCGACGAGCTCTTTGCTTTTTGCGGCAGGCTCGATCCAAAGCGGAACGAAGACCGCGCCTATCTGCAAAAGGTTAGAAAACGGCTTGAGGACTGCGCGCGGGACCTCGAAAATGCGCCGGGGCGAGAAGCCGTGGCTTCTACATATGATTCGTTGGCCCGCCGCGTCGCGGCGCTCTTGGAGGGATAAACCATGCCGCTTGACGGCATCTTTCTATCGCAACTAAAAAGGGAACTCCAGGCGGCGGTCGACTGCCACCTCGACAAAATCCACCAGCCATCGCGGGATGTTCTGGTGTTTTTGTTGCGCAAACCTGGATTTTCATCCAAACTCCTGCTTTCGGCCCGGCCTGAGACCCCCCGCGTCCAGTTTACAGCCGACACACCCGAAAATCCGGCGCAACCGCCAGCTTTTTGCATGCGCCTCCGAAAGCTTCTCGGCGGCGCGCGCATCACTTCGATCACGCAACCCGGCTTTGAACGGGTGCTTTTCTTTGAATTCTCGGCAGTGAATGAGATGGGGGATCGCATCGCGCCGAAACTGGCCGTCGAACTCATTGGACGGCAGGCCAACCTCATTTTAATTGGAGATGACGGCCGCATCATCGACGCTGTGCGGCGTTCTGACGTTGAAACCGCGGCTCGCATGATTCAACCCGGCGCCCGTTATCAGTTGCCGCCTGCGCAGGAAAAAGTCTCTTTGCTCGAACCTGCCGGCGACCTTGCGCTACGCCTCGAATCGGCGCCCTGTCTTACGCGAGCGCTCCTTGACACTTTTGACGGCCTCTCCCCTTTAATTGCCCGCGAAGTGGTCTGGCGCTCCTGCGGGCAGGGCGATCCGGCCTATTCGGAGTTAACCGATGCGCAAAGGCAGGCCCTCTTTTTAGCGCTTGAAGACCTGAAAGAAAGCATTTGCGCCGGCGGAACACCGACGCTACTCTCTGATCAAACCGGCCGGCCGGCGGATTTTTCGTATTATCCGATCGGGCAGTACGGTTCGCTCTATCAAACGCAAGCCTTTGGCAGTTACAGCGAATTGCTCGAAGCCTTTTACGGCCGACGAGAAACGTCCGACCAGCTAAGGCAGGCCCGTTCGGCGCTCCAGAGAGTCGTCAACCAGCGCATCGCCCGGGTCCAGAAAAAGATGCAGTTGCGCCGCCAGGATCTCGCCAATTGCGAAAACCGCGAAGGGCTTCGCATCTGCGGCGAACTGCTCAAGGCCAATCTCCATGCCGTCGCGCGGGGGGCACCTTTTGTCGATCTGCCAAACTATTATGACGAGGAACTAAAGCCTCTGCGAGTGCGCCTGAATCCGGCGCTCAGCCCGGCCGCCAACGCCGCAAAGTACTTCAAAGACTACAAAAAAACCTATACCGCCGAGGAAACGCTCACACGGCTCATTGCCCAAGACGAAACAGAACTAAGTTATCTCGAAAGCGTCTTGGATGCGCTTTCCCGTGCCGATTCTATCGCAGATTTGAATGAAATCCGCGAGGAGCTACTAGCAGGAGCCTACCTGCGCAGGCAGGAAAAGAATGCAAAGCGCGCGCCGGTAACTAGCAAACCGCTATCCTACACTTCGAGCGAGGGCTTCCGGATCCTTGTCGGTCGAAACAATCGGCAGAACGACGTCCTAACGTTGCAAACCGCGGCAAAAAACGATCTCAGGTTCCATACAAAAAATATCCCGGGGTCGCATGTCATCGTCGTCTGCGATGGCAAAACCCCGGGTGAACAAACCATTTTAGAGGCCGCCGCGCTCGCGGCCTATCATTCCAAAGCGCGTCTTTCTTCACAGGTTCCGGTCGATTATACGCCGGTTAAATTCGTCAAAAAACCGTCGGGCGCCAAACCGGGAATGGTGATCTATACAACCAATCAAACGGCCTTTGTTACGCCAAGCGAACTTCCCGTACGAAGCCAAGCCGAACGCTAGTGCCTTTTTCCCCGATCGGAAAGGTGGCGGGCGGCCTTGGCCGAAATATCATTGGCAATGCCCAAAACCGCAAAACCGACGAGCACTCGCTGGCTGGCCCCTCCGAAAAAGCCTGCCAGTTCCGCATGTTGCGGCGCCTCGGGCGCATATGTAAGAAATAGAATGGCGAGGATCAAAAGTGCAATGGCCGTCATTACGCCGGCCCAAAACAGCACAAAGGAGCTTTTTTCCATTCGCTCCCAGACTTCCTTCATTTGAATCCTCTCCCTTTTCTTCTTGATTTTATTGTAAAACGAATGGAGGGTTCTCGCAAGCCACAAATTTTGGTAAGTCGAGGTGCAAAATATGGAGATTGGCGTTTCAACCGCCTGCTTTTATCCCATGCAAACCGAAGAAGCTTTGGCACTCTTGGCCAATGGAGGTGTTGCATGTTGCGAAATTTTTTTAAACAGCCTTGGAGAATTGCGGCAGGCCTTCATCGCCGAGCTGGCAAACATTAAAAATGCTGGCGGCACGAAGGTCATCGCAGTCCATTCCGGCGTCAGCTTTGCGGAACCAACCCTCTTCTTTTCCGACTATGAACGCCGGTACGAAGAGGGTTTGGAGCTTTATCGGCGGTACTTTGCAGTAACAGCTGAACTCGGCGCGCACTATTTTATTTTTCATGGCGACCGGCAGATCGGCCGGGTCTCAGAGGAGATCGGCTTCGAACGATTTGCGCGGCTGGCCGACGAAGCGTCTGCCGCGGGTGTAACCCTGCTACAGGAAAATGTAAACGCGCACAAAAGCGCCCACCCCGACTACATTAAGCGGATGCGCCGTGCGCTCGGAGAGAAAGCGCGCTTCTGCCTTGATCTCAAGCAGGCGGTTCGTGCGGGGTTTGACCCATATGTTATCATGGACGCGATGGGGGAGGACCTGCGACACATCCATATAAGCGATCACACACAATCGGCCTCATGTTTATTGCCCGGCCGGGGTAATTTCGATTTTGCGACTTTTTTTGCACGGTGCGATGCGGCGGGCTACCAAGGGGCTGGTATGATCGAAGTTTACGCAGATGCGTATAGAAAGGCCGATGAGGTAATAAAAACCTACCAAATTTTATGTGGATAACCCGGTCAGTTTGAATCGAATTGTGAAAATCCCTTTAATACATTGACAACCTTCGCGAAAGACACTATAATTACTCTGTAAATTCCAATTTAATTCACAACTAGGGGTGCGAGATGGCGGATGGCGAGCGAAACTACTTTGGAGATACTGGATCAGCCAGTAATCGATGAAAGCGGTAATGAGATTATGTTTTATGGCATTCGTGTATCGCATAAGGAAGGAATTACAACCTACGATTTCGTGACGCCCGTAAGGCAGGATTTAGTCGCCATTATGGAAGAGGCACCAAACTGTTCTTTGAAAGAATTGGAGTTGTTATTGGAAGATATTTTATAATCTGCACATGCAACGATTTCTAATGTGTATATAGGTCGTTTGTTGTAGTTCGCCAGCGCACCTGTGCACAATTCATATCCAGGACTTCGCCAATCCGGTGCGCTTTTACCGCAAGGCGAAGTAAAGTCGCCTTAGGTTATGGTATTATAAGATGATTTAGGAATTCCTCTTGATAATGTCGTAATTTTATGCTATACTAATATGTGAGCCATAAATGCAGGTTTGAAAGAGGGTTCAAAATGAAGGATATTTCAATTGCTTACGTATTTAAAGTCATATATAAAAAATTCTGGCTGGTTCTCTTGATCACAATTTTGTGCGGAGGGCTGGCTTTTGTTTACAGTATCTTGGATACGCCTGTCTACTCGGCGAAGGCCTCGATTCTTGTCACCAATGGTGGTTTGATCATCGATACCACAAACCCTCCGTCGGACACTTCCCTGCAAAGTTCTGATTTCAGCGCCTCCTTTGCGATGATGCAACCCTGCATCGATATACTGGAAACACCTGGTATTTATAAGTCGCTGGAAGCACAGCAGTTGGGTGGGCTCACCAGCCAAGAATTAAAATCGAGCATTTCTCTTTCTATTCGTTCGGACCGTTCGCTGTTCATTGACATCACAGCTTATCACACCAGTTCAGACGAGGCCATTCGCATCGTCAATGCATTTGCCAATGCGGCGCCTACCTACATTACTGAAAAGTTGCCTTCGGCCTATATCGTAGTGGCCGAAAATGCGGAAGCGGCCATACAGACCTCGCCGCGCACGCTGATGAATACCGCTGTTTTTTTGGTGATTGGCTTTGTGCTCACCTGTATTGTTCTTGTTGTGCTGGATCTGTTTGATCGGACCATCAAACGCGAGGAAGACTTTACGGGAAACTATGATATCCCACTTCTGGGCTCAGTTCCCGACTTTGGCGTTCTGACAAAGGGAGGTAAATAGCTATGAGCCAGAAAAAAGACATGATTCACACGCCGGAAGGGGTTTCTACAGACAGCGAAAAAAGCGTCCCGTTTGCCGTAGTGGAATCTTATAAAAAAATTCGTACGAACCTCCAATTCTTATTGACGCCGACGCCCCACAAAATCGTATCCATCAGCAGTCCGATCCAGGCCGAAGGGAAATCGACCACGTCCGTCAATACAGCCATCGCTTTTTCGCAATTGGGTAGTAAGGTCTTGTTGATCGATGCGGATCTTCGCAAACCCACAATTTACAAAAAAATGCGGATTTCTAACAGCAAAGGGCTCAGTTCTGTCCTGGTCGGGTTTTCGACCCTGGAAGAAACGGTCAGTCATATCAATCCATATCTGGATGTTCTCGTCTCCGGGCCGACGCCGCCCAACCCGTCGGAACTGCTCGGTTCAGAGAATATGTCCCGTCTGCTCGAGACGCTCGAAGAGCAGTATGATTACATCTTCATCGATACGCCGCCTGTCAATATTGTTTCAGACGCGCTGGTCCTGGCACCCAAAACGAGCGGGATCGTTTTGGTCATTAAAAGTGGCTCGACCACCCATGAACAACTCAAAAAAGCGCTTAGTAGCATTGAATTCACCGGAGTGCATTTGCTTGGCGTCATACTAAACGGTACAAAAGAGACCGCCAAAAAGAAGTACGGCAAATACGGTTACGCATATGAATAGGAGCATACAATTACCACATGGACCCATGTGGTGATTTGCTTCCTTAGGTGTTGGTAGGAGCGATCTGATATGTCTTTTCTGGATATGCATTGCCATGTATTGCCGCGCATTGATGATGGCGCAAAGGATCTTGATACAGCGCGAGAATTACTTCGCCTCCAGCAATCGCAGGGGGCCAGCGCGGTTGTGGCCACCCCGCACTTTTACGCGGAGCGCGTGGATCTAAACGCCTACCGCCAAAAGGCAATTTCCCGCTTTGAACAGTTGCAGGAGGTGGCGGTGAATGAGGGGTTGCCTGAGCTCTTTTTAGGGTTTGAGGTGCTCTTTTTCCGTGACATGGCGGCGTCTGGTGTGTTGCCGGAGCTGTCAATGGGGAAAAGCCATTTTTTGCTGGTGGAATTGCCGTACGGTTGCGCTTTGACCGACGCCATCGCTGATGAGCTGATCGCTATCCGGCTCGATTGCGGACTCACCCCGATTTTAGCGCACCTTGAACGATACGCTTCCCAGCAAGGGTTTGACCGGATCCTTTCGGTTATCCGAGAGGGTTACGCCGAGGCCCAGTGTAACGCCGCTTCGCTCTTGCATTGGAATAGCCGTCGCGTTGGCCTGAAGCTCTTGGAACAGGGGTATTTGCGCTATCTGGCGAGCGATGCCCATTCTCTTGTGCACAGGCCGCCAAAGTTAGAGGAAGCTTATGCCGTCATCGAAAAAAGATGCGGCAAAAGGGTTGTCAACCGCCTGCAGGAAAACAGCCTGGCGCTTTATGCGGCCCTGCGTCAAGCCCAAACCCCAATCCAATCAAACTGAATTTGCCGAGAGGAATTATGTTGCAAAGTAAAACATTGCGCGTCCATGTAAGCGGCGCGCTTCAATACATAACCTTCCCCTTACTTGAAGATTGCGGCGCCGTCCGGCACTTTTTTTCAACCCGCAGGGGCGGAGTCAGCACCGGGCAGTATGCTTCGATGAACCTGAGCTTTTCAAACGGCGACCGTTCGGAAGCCGTCCGGAAAAATTATGAAATTCTTTGCGGCGCAATTGGCATTGAGGCCGACCGCCTGGTCCTCAGCCGGCAGACCCACACCGCAAACGTGCGCACCGTAACGGAAGACGACATTGGCAAGGGGATTTCGAAACCCTGCGACTACACAGATGTCGACGGTTTAATCACCGATCTGCCGGGCGTCGGGCTCGTAACACAGTATGCCGATTGCGTGCCGCTTTTGTTTTGCGATCCGAAAAAACACGTCATCGCCACTTCGCATGCCGGCTGGCGCGGAACCGTGGCGCAGATCGGCCGTGTTACCGTCGAACGCATGCAGGAAGAATTTGGATGCGACCCGCGAGATATTCTGGCCGGAATTGGCCCTTCGATCGGTCCGTGTTGCTATGAAGTCGATGAGCCGGTACATCAAAAAGTGCTGGAGATCCCAGGACTTCCGGCTGAAGCCGTCCTGACGCCATCGAGGCCGGGCCATTATATGCTCAATTTGCAGGAAACCAACCGTTGGATCCTATTGCAAGCGGGGCTGAGTCCCGATCACATCGATGTCAGCGATTTATGCACCTGTTGCCATTGTGAAGATCTTCATTCTCATCGGGCGACAGGCGGAAAGCGCGGCAATCTCGCCGCAATCATTGCACTCAAATAAAACCCATTCGGGTTGTTAGGGGGCTAATAAAATGATATTCACAAGAGAAATTCCGGTAAAGTACAAGGTAGATGTTTTCGTCGCCGGCGGCGGTCCAGCGGGTGTCGCGGCGGCCGTCGCCTGTGCGCGGCAAGGAAAATCCGTGTTTTTGGCCGAGGCGCAAGGTTCATTCGGTGGCCTCGGCACCGTCGGTATGGTGCCGCTCTTTGCCCAGTTTGGCGACGGCATCCACATGCTGGCCGGCGGCTTTGGCAAGGAAGTGCAGGATGCGGTATGCGAACCGGATTGCAATGCCCAAAAATTCTTTCCCTTCCCGGTAGAACCCTTAAAGCGGTTTTATGACAAGGTCGTGACCGAGGCGGGCGTGCAGTTTTCCTTTTTCACCAATCTCATCGCGGTTGAAACCAATGGGGATGGTCATGTAGAAGCCGTTATCCTCTCGGCCAAAAGTGGCATTTTTGCAATTCAGGCCGGCATTTATCTCGATTGCACGGGAGACGGCGATCTTTCGGCCATGGCGGGCGCCGACTTTGAACGCGGCAACGAAGAGGGTATTACCATGCCGTCGACGCTTTGCAGTCTTTGGGCTGATATTGATTTTTCAAGAGTCAAGGGAAGTCAGGAACGTATGCTTGAGCAGGCCATTGCTGACGGCGTATTTTCAGCTGAGGACCGGCATCTTCCGGGCATCGCCTACACAACACCTGCGCATGGCGTTGGAGGCGGTAACGCCGGGCACTGTTATGAAATCGACGGCACCGATGAGGTTTCTTTAACCAAGGGTATGCTCCGCGGCCGGCAGTATCTGCCCGAGTATGAACGCTATTATCGGGAATACCTACCTGGATTTGAGAACGTCTATCTCGCCTATTCGGCCAATGTATTAGGGGTGCGCGAATCCCGGCGGATCACCGGCGACTATCAGTTGACAGTCGAAGATTTTAAAGCGCGAGCCAACTTTGAGGATGAGATCGGACGGTATGCCTACCCGGTCGATATCCACGCTATGAAACCCTCAAAAGAAGCCTACAAAGCATTTGCAGAAGAATTTGCCACCCTGCGCTATCACATCGGCGAGTCCTATGGCATTCCGTTGCGCGCCCTTCGACCGGCAAAACTCGACAATGTCTTTGTCGCCGGGCGATGTGTGAGCACCGACCGGCAAATGCAGGCCTCGATCCGCGTCATGCCGGGATGCTTTATCACCGGCCAGGCCATTGGGATCGCCGCGGCGCTGACCTGTGAAAAGCGCGACTCGCGCGCGATTGATATCCATGCGCTCCAACAAAAGCTTGTCGATTTCGGCGCTTATCTTCCCAATTACACAAAATAAAGCAAGAATCTCAGCTCGGATGCCGTTGGATCCCTTGGAAGGCGGCCCCGCGGCGCGTAAAACGCGCCATGGACGGCGCCCGAAAACCGCAATCGTTTCTGAGCTTTTAAAGCGCCGTCCAAGCCCCTTTGGGGCTTGCGGGGCCGCCGCACCGTAAGCCTCCTCACCCAAAAGCGACAAAAGACAGGCAGGCCAAACGCCTGCCTGTCTTTTTGCAAAAAAGCGCATTTTCTTTACATGCTGACAATATCGCCAACACCCTTTAAAATATGGTTCGGCCGGTAAGGGAACTGCTCGACTTCCTCAGGCGATGTGCACCCGGAAAGCACCAAAACGGTGTCAAGTCCGGTTTCGATGCCGGCGATGATGTCGGTGTCCATCCGGTCGCCGACCATAACTGCCTCGGCCGAGTGCACCCCCAGCATTTTAAGGCCCGTGCGCATCATGAGCGGATTCGGCTTGCCGACGAAATAGGCTGATTTTCCCGTCGCCAGTTCAATTGGTGCAATCAGCGCCCGGCAGGCTGGAATAAGCCCGTGCTCCGAAGGCCCGGTCAAATCCGAATTTGTCCCAATAAGGCGGGCGCCGGCCCGGACCAGCGAGACCGCATGCACAATGTTATCATAATGATAGGTCGTGGTCTCCCCCACGACGACGTAATCCGGGTTGACATCATTCATCGTAATCCCCACTTCATACAGCGCGTTCATGAGGCCGGGCGCGCCAATGACATAGGCACTGCATCCCGGGGACTGCGAGCTGATGAACTTTGCCGTCGCCAATGCGCTGGTATAAAAATGCTCCTCGCTGATCTCAAGCCCCATGCGGGCCAGTTTTTGTTGCAACTCGCGGGGGGACCGCTCGCTCGAATTGGTTAAAAATAAAAACTCCTTCTTTTCGCGATAGAGCCAGTCGACAAATTCCGTCACGCCCGGCAACAACCGGTTGCCATGGTAGATAACGCCGTCCATATCGCAGATAAACCCTTTTTTATCCTGCAAAGATTCCATCTTTTCCCTCCTGCATTCAGTTTCATACAATCTTATTATATCCCCTCGCTTCGATTCACGCAATCAATTTTCTGTAAAATCCTTATTTTTCTTCGGACAGTTCTGGAATTGGCCAAAATGCTTTTTCAAATTTTTGCATATTTTTTCATTTTCCTCTTGACATTTTTGAATATTTCGGTATAATAAATGCATAAACAACCGTTTTGGAGGCATAAATATGAATCAAAAGGAAATCAAAAAGGTCGTGCTCGCCTATTCGGGCGGCCTGGATACTTCGATCATCATACCCTGGCTCAAAGAGAACTACAATAACTGTGAGGTCATCGCCGTATCGGGCGACGTCGGCCAGGGAACCGAGCTCGATGGGCTTGAGGAAAAGGCCATCAAAACCGGCGCCTCCAAGCTCTATGTTGAAGATCTCAAAAAAGAGTTTGTCGAGGACTATGTTTTCCCGACGCTCAAAGCCGGCGCGGTTTATGAGGGCGACTATCTTTTAGGGACCTCCTTTGCCCGCCCGGTCATCGCCAAACGCATCGTCGAGATCGCCAAGGCCGAAGGGGCCGATGCAATCTGCCACGGTTGCACCGGCAAGGGCAATGACCAGGTCCGGTTCGAGCTGGCCATCAAGGCCTTTGCGCCTGATATGCAGATCATTGCCCCCTGGCGGATCTGGGATATCAAATCGCGCGATGAAGAAATCGATTATGCTGAGGCGCATAACATCCCGCTCAAAATCAACCGCGAGACCAACTACTCGAAGGACAAAAACCTTTGGCACATCTCGCACGAAGGTCTCGACCTCGAGGACCCGGCCAATGAACCGCAGTACAATAAGCCCGGCTTTTTGGAGCTCGGTGTTTCGCCCGAAATGGCGCCGGATCAGCCGACTTATGTCAAGATTTCCTTTGAGCAGGGAATTCCTGTTGCAATCGACGGCCAAAAAATGGACGGCGTAACCCTGATTGAAAAGCTCAATCAGTTGGGCGGCGAAAATGGCATCGGCATTGCCGACCTCGTCGAGAACAGGCTCGTGGGTATGAAGTCGCGCGGCGTCTATGAGACCCCCGGCGGCACCATTCTTTACAAGGCCCACCGTGTGCTCGAAACGCTCTGCCTGGATCGCGACACCCAGCACTATAAGGAGCTGGTCGCGGCGAAATTCGCCGAACTCGTCTATTTCGGCCAGTGGTATACCCCTTTGCGTGAAGCGCTTTCGGCCTTTGTCGACGAGACCCAAAAAACTGTAACAGGCGAAGTAACGCTGAAGTTATACAAGGGCAACATGATCAACGCCGGCGTCACCTCCCCCTATTCGCTCTACAGCGAGGAGATCGCCACCTTTGACGAAGACCATGTCTATGACCAGGCCGATTCAGCCGGCTTTATCAACCTCTTTGGCCTGCCCATCAAAGTCAGAGCCATGCTGAAGGAAAAGCAGGAAAACAACAAGTAAGGAACAAAACCATGGAAAAACTTTGGACCGGCAGATTTCACAAGGCGCTCGACAGCCAGGTGAACGACTTTAATTCTTCCATATCGTTTGACAGCCGGATGTATGCGCAGGACATTTTGGGTTCGATTGCGCACGCGACCATGCTCCAGAAAGGCGGGATCCTCTCTGAGCAGGACGCGGAACAAATCGTCTCGGGTTTGCAAGCGATTTTAGAAGATATTCAATCCGGCGCCCTGCAAATCGATCCGACGGCAGAGGACATCCACACCTTTGTGGAGGCAGAGCTCACCGCCCGGATTGGCGACGTCGGGAAGCGGCTTCATACGGCGCGTAGCCGGAACGACCAGGTAGCCTTAGACCTTCGGCTGTATCTGCGGGATCAGATCAGCGAAGTGGCCGCTCTGGTGCGCGCCCTAATCGAAGCTGTTACAGACAAGGCTGAGGAACACGCCGAAACCGTCGTTCCCGGCTACACACACCTGCAACGCGCGCAACCTATCGTCTTTGGGCACCACTTAATGGCTTATGCCATGATGTTGCTTCGCGACCTCGATCGGCTTCATGACTGCAACAAGCGCATGGCGGTTTCGCCGCTCGGCAGTTGCGCGCTGGCCGGGACGACCTATGCGACCGACCGGGCGTTTTCGAGCAAGCTTTTGGGGTTCGAGAAGCCTTGCGAAAATAGCATGGATGGGGTCAGTGATCGCGACTTTGCCATCGAACTGGCCAGCGCAATCTCGATTCTTATGATGCATCTATCCCGATTTTCCGAGGAGATCATTCTCTGGTGCTCCTGGGAATTTAAATTCATTGAACTCGACGACGCCTATTCGACCGGCTCGAGCATCATGCCGCAAAAGAAAAACCCCGATATCGCCGAGCTGGTGCGGGGTAAGACCGGCCGGGTATACGGCAATCTCATTACGTTACTTACCATGCTCAAAGGCCTCCCGCTCGCCTACAACAAAGACATGCAGGAGGATAAAGAGGCGATTTTTGACAGCCTCGACACCGTAAAACAGTGCCTGGCCGTTTTTGCGCCCATGATCGCAACGATGAAGGTGCTGGGAGAAAATATGCGCCGCGCGGCGGCCGGCGGTTTCATTGGCGCGACTGATTGCGCCGATTATCTCGTCAAAAAAGGCCTGCCCTTCCGCACGGCCTACAAAATTGTCGGTGAGATCGTCGCGCACTGCATCGAAAACGGCCTGACCCTCGAGACATTGCCGCTCGCGGAATACCAAAAATTTTCTCCCCTCTTTGCACAAGACGTCTTTGCGGCGATCGATTTGGATGCCTGCGCCAAAAAGCGGATCTCTTACGGCGGCACCTCTCCCGACTCGGTGCGCCGGCAGGTGCAGTATGTGCGCGAAGCGCTTCAAACAGCGGAATGACAAAATCTCGCTTTGGTAGCGGAATTCCCTTTGATATTATAGCATTCGGCCAGTCTAAAACAACTGGCCGAATTTTTATATCTTAGTAGGCAGAATAAGCGACAATGGGATGCTGATCGCTTCCAGGCCGTCGAGATTACACGTAGCGCCTTTCAATCAAAAATGCAGGTTATGTGAAATATACATCCAGCAGGGCAATTTCCTCTAGCGTCACGCCGGTAACCCTGCGGCCTAAATGCTACAGTCGGCCGGCAGAAGCGACTGATGCTTTGACCATAGGCGCTTTGACCGAATAGAAGCTTCTTTCGTCTCGCCGCAGAATGCCCACCGCTACCAGGGAGTAGTGGGGTCGTCTTTTATAATAGAAAAAAATTATTGTAAATCGATAAATTTCTATTGTATTTTCAATTGTTTGGTGTATAATAGAAGCATCAAACATCGAAGGGAGCAACCTTTATGAAGCAAAAGACACTATCCCATTGGCTGATCGCCATCCTAATCGGCGTCGGTCTCTGCGGCCTTGCGGTCTATGGCGCCCTCCTCCCCATTCTGGCGCAGGATCTGAAAGCTACCTATCCGGAGTTTTCAAATCGGTTTTGGCCCTGGCTCATCTTTTTGTGGCTGACCGCGATCCCCTGCTTTGCCGCGCTCATCTGCGGTTTGAAGATTGCGGCCGAAATCGGCGCTGATCGGTCATTCAGCTATAAGAACGCCAAACTCTTGAAGTCCATATCGCTCTGCGCCGCCACCGACTCGGCCTTTTTCTTTCTGGGCAATCTTGCCTTTCTGGCGCTGAACCTCAGCCATCCGAGTGTCGCCCTAATATCCTGCTTAATCGTTTTCGCAGGCGTAGCCATTGCGGTCGCCGCCGCGGTGCTATCTCACCTTGTCGAAAAGGCGGCGCGCATCAATGAAGAAAACGAACTGACGATTTGAGGTGCCCGGAATGATTATCATGAATATCGACGTCATGCTGGCCAAACGCAAAATGAGCGTCTCGGAATTGGCCGATCGGGTCGGCATTACGCTGGCCAACATTTCCATTCTCAAAAACGGGCGCGCCAAGGCCATCCGCATCGAAACCCTCAATAAAATCTGCACCGCGCTCCAGTGCCAGCCCGGCGATTTATTGGAGTGGCGCAAAGATGAGGACGAAACAACCTAACCGCCGGCAGGATTGGAAACGGCATATTGTCCTTTACGCTTTCTGGGGGTCCTGTATCCTCAGTGTACTTATCCTAAATACAAAGATTCTATATGCCGGCATTTATGCCATTTTATTGGTCCCTTTATTTGCCTTGTTTTTTATCTTTCCTTTTCTGCTCACCCTGTTGAATCTGTTTTTTCTCATCTGCCCAAAAACGGAGGGCGCTTCTGTCACCGCGGAAGGGTGCACCGTCATTGTTGGCGTCATCTCGAGCGGCATCTTGCTGAACGCCTGCGACATCCAATTCTTCGCAGACTGGAATCAGGTGCTTTATAATAACCAGCTTCATTCGCCAATCGCGACGCAGAACTACCCCACTGTCATTGCGCTATCCCTTGCCGGCATCGCCGGATATTTGATTCTTACTTTTGCCAAAATCGAGCGTATGCCGCCCCTAGCGATCGTCGCAAGTATTGCCGGAATGTATCTCGGCGTTCTCGAATGCGCTCTTTGGATTGTGCAAATATTTCCATATGAAACGCTGAAGGAGGGAGGTGTCCCGATCGCCGAATTCTATTTATGCCTTTTCCCCTTCAACTGCATTTTGATCGCCGCCAAAACAATTCGCATCAAAATCAGGCAATGGAATGCCATCGGGAAGGGCGCGCACAAAACTTATGAAAAACGTTATTTAAATACCCTTAACCGCATTCTCTCCAGAGCTGGATGCTGGCCGATTTACGCCTTTCTGCTTTTCTGGCCGCTGTTCGGCCTTTTCATCTGCATTCTTGCCCTTTTCGGCCAACGGCCGGATGCTTATATCAAGGCCTTTACCGAAACGGCCGACTGGAATCTTTCGACCAAAATCCCACCGCAAAACATCTTTTACGACGAGCACTATCTCTGCACCGTAGCGGCCGGTGGGCACCGAAAGATCGTCAAGCCCTTGCGAAAGGGTATGCGGCATGGGCATGAGGTCATCGTCAACCGCCAACTCTGCATTGCCAATGCCTTTGAACAGATTCTTGAGGAACGACTGCCACGCATTCATCGCCGGATTCGCCATTTTTATGATACCTATGGCTTTCCGGTCGCCCGCCTCATCCGCGCGCGTTGGATTGCCGATTGCATTTATTTTTTGATGAAGCCGCTCGAATGGTTCTTTTTAATCGTGCTTTATTTTTGCGATGTCAACCCTGAAAACCGCATCGCCGTGCAATACCTGCCTTTCAAAGCTTCCTTTCCGTCAAAATAATATTCGCAAATGGTATTATAAAAAGCCTTTGGGTGAATACCCAAGGGCTTTTAAAATAGGATGGAGGAAAAACGTGCGGCGGCCCAGCCGCCCCCAGGCGGCTGACGCCCTGCGGCCGGCCCAACGCGCCAAAGAAGCGGCGCAACACCCTGAAAACACCCCCAATAAAAGCCGACCGCAAACGGCCGCAGGGCGTCCTGGCGCACTGCGTGCGCCGGGCCGCCGCAATCTCACAGCTGACCGTCCTCGATATTCTCGCGTTTGCCCTCTAGCTTTTCTGGGACCCATGCGTCGTCAAAATGAATGAGCACACCGGTTTGCGCCAGTTGCTGTTGCAGATTCATGATGTCGATCTCAGCCACCGCGCGGCAAGAATCAATGGCCAGGCAGGCCGCGATACCCGCCGCTTGCCCTGTCAGGATGGCGGGCGGAATCACACGCAGGACATCCCAGCCGTACCCTTCGCCCGAAGCGCTTCGGCCGGCCGTTAAAAGATTGTCATACCCCGAACGGACTAAGCAACCGTATGGCACTTCATAAAGATAATCGCGCCGGTCAAAGTCACTGATGGCGCCGATCGAATCGTCGAAATGCCGAAAGGCGTCGGATTCTCGCAACGTCGCATTGCCAACGATGCACCGCGTCGTCCGAAACTGGCACATGCCGGGCAACGTCACAATATCACGCGATAGGCGGTCATCGTGTTTATATTTTTGGAGCAGTTCGAGCTGATTGCGGATCAGATAATCATTCACACTGTCGCTTGAAGTGCCGCCGTACAGCGGCAGGCCGTCCGGCTGGCGGTCGCCGTAGAGCGTGGCGTTGCCGCCTGAGCAAGATGTGATCGCATGCCGAATGTTGCCGCGTTCAGCCGCGTTGCGGCAGGATTCAAGGGTGATGCCAAAGCCCAGATAAGTGTGGTAATTCCCGCGCGCCACCGTCGGTACGCCGGCGCGGAAAAGCAAGTCGCCATCGCCCGTCGCATCCAGCACCATGCCTCCGGCGTAGAACGATCGGCCGGATTTGTTTTCTACAATGAGGCCGCGGCAGTGCGCCCCTTCCATAACCGGCTCGCAGGCAATGGTATCGAACATCAGCGCAACGCCGGCCTCAACGAGCATCTCGGTCAATCTCAAGGCAAATAATTCGGGGGAATATTTTGTGCAGTAGCGGGCGCCAGACCCCGGTTGCCCAAAGTCGGCGGGAAGGGTATCATAGCCGTACCGGATCGACTCGCGCAAGAACTCCTCGGCCATACCGAACAGGATCTGCCGCCCGCGGCCATTGCACATCGGCACAAAAAAATTGATCAGCCCCAGCGTCGCAAGCCCGCCCAGTTTCTGGCTTTTTTCCAGGAGAAGCACCTTTTTCCCCATTCTGGCGGCCGACAGCGCGGCCGCAACACCGGCGACACCGCCGCCCGCGACCAGAAGATCGTACTGCCCACGAATTGGAATTTTTTCTGTATGTAGCATCATATCCAAACTGCATTCCTCCCATCAAAAGCAATGAAATTAAGTGCCGGCGCACCAAATGCTTACCCAACCACCCACTGGGTCAAGAGCACAAAGGCCGGCATGGTCAAGACCGACAACAGTGTTGAAATGGATACAAGATGGACCGATAATGTCGTATCGCGACCAAATTTTGTCGCGAACATGGTCGTTGCGGCGGCCACCGGCGCGCTCGCGGCAATGACGCAGGCGTACAGTGGCACGTCCCTCATCCCGCAAATCCACATGCCGACTAGGCTTACGGCCGGAACTGCCAAAAGCCGCAGGCAGATCGGCAGATAAATTTCTTTGTCCCGGACAGCGTCGCTAAGACGTGACTGCGAAAGATAATATCCGATAATCAACATGGGGACCGGCGTATTAAGCGAGGCAAGATGCTCGATGGGTTCGCGCAAGATTGTGGGAAGTTGCACACTCCCCAAAAATAGGAGAAGCCCCACTACGACACCAATCAGACCCGGATTCAACAAAAGCTTGCGGGCCGATAGGCGTTCTCCCGCATCCTGCCGCATGGAAAGGAAACCATAGCTCCATAAAACAAGGTTAAAAACCGCGACATAAACGGAACCGTAAAACACACCGGTGGCACCTAGCACAGCCTGCTGAAGCGGCAAGCACATATATCCCGCATTGGAAAAGACGACGGCAAACTGCGCGACGCGCCTTCGGTCGTCTTCACCCCGCCGCAGGCATAACCTTGCAATTAGAATGCCGACGAGATGAATTCCAATCGAAGCCAATAGCACAAAAAATAAACTGCCGAGCATCGCCGGGTCGAATTCTCGAAGAAACGACTGAATAATGACGCAGGGCGTCGCGATATACAAAGCCAGATCAGCCAACGTTGAAATTGCCTTTTCTCGCAAGATGCCGGCCTTGCCGCAAACGAACCCCACCGCAATCAAAATAAATAGCACAAGCACCTGCTGGGCAACTGTCCAAAAATGTTCCAAAAAAGCAACTCCCTCAAATTGATACCTTTTTATCTTACACCCTTTTTCGCCCTGCCGCAACTTAAAAATGCTAATTATCGGATGAAAATGCAAGCATATTACTTTTTGTTTATGGATAAAATTCACGGATCAATGAACTTAACAGGGCTAAAACAAGCGCAACGCAAACGATAAGCAAAAAATTTCGGAAGCCGGTCTAGGGCGGCGGGCGGCCGCCGCTATTGCGGCAGACGCCTGCGGTTTTTCCTGAAAGCTACCAACAATTACCAAACTCCCCCTGAAAGGGGCTTAAGCATCCTACCAAACAACACTCTCCCGCCGCAGGCGTTACGGCGCGCTTTGCGCGCCGGGCCGCCTTAGCGCCGTAAAAAACCGGCCGGCATTTGTGCCGACCGGTTCTTCATACTTAAGCCTCAGACTTGGCGTCGGGTTGCTCAAGCTCAATATCGGTAACATGGACGTTGACACGGGTGATCGCGCTTCCAGTCATGCTCTGGATTTTTTCCTTCACATTCAGCTGAACCGCCTCTGCGACCGTTTTGACCTGCGCCGATTGCTTGACGCTGATATAAACATCCAGGTCGACAACACCATTGACGATTTCAACCTTAACCGACTTATTGCCCGAACGCCCTAAAATCTCCTTGACGTCGATGGGCCGCGCAGTCATCCCTGCAACACCCTCGACCTCCAGAGCCGCCATATCGGCCATTTTGGCAATGACCTCTTCATTGATCGCCAAGCCGCTGTTATTTTGTTGATCCATCGGTTTGTTACCTCCTTGCAGTTATAAACACACCTATTTTTGTTTGGATCGAACCCCCAAACAAAAGCTGTATCCTAATAAATGCGCCATTTACCCGGCATAAAACATCCTTTTTCATGCGCTCCACCCACAGAATCGGCTCTGTAAGTCGCAGATCCTGCGAGCATCCAGGCTGGCAACTGGCCGCCGGAACAGGCAACCTTTGGCCGCGTCAGAGACGAAAAGCGCCTTTGGTTTGCTTTTATGATGCCACAACCTCAGGATCTAAGGCACCTTGCGCACCGAAGTGCGCCAGACCGGCTTTGCCGACCCATCGGCTCTGATAATCATCAGGCGCAGGCCTTGCGGTGGCCGTATAAAAACAATTTGCGTTTTGTGCCTGCGTATATTATACCACAAATTTCCGACAAGACAACTACTTTACGGTAACAATTTTAATTTTGCCGAGTTCCACACCGGTCTGGGATGTAATGACATCCTGAATTTGCATGGTCTGGCTGGAAAGAAGCCCGTCGCTTTTTACAATCACATTGACATCGTTATCCCCGATGACTACGACCGCATCCGCAAAACCTTTGGCTTTTAAAAGCGATTCCGCCGATGCTTCCTGCTCCATCCGCTCTGCGATCTCGGCCGCCTTTGTCACGGCCGCGGCCTTGGCGGCATCGTCGAGCTTGGCATCTTTGAGGGTCTCTTCGATCAGCTCGGCCGCCTCTTCACGAGTCTTTTTGCGGTCGGCGCGGGCATTCGCGAAATAGTCGTCGGTCGGTGTGGTAGCCGTTTCAACCGCGGAACCATCGGAGCTCGCAGAACTCACAATATTACTGCCGTTAACAAACTCGGCCTGACCGAGATACTTTGAGGAATTGTTGGCTTCGGTGCCGATTCCATTGGCCGATGAATATTTCATATTCAGCCAGACCGCGGCGCCCAGCGCCACCACCATGATCGCCAACGCCAGCTGGCTTTTGCCAAAGACTTTTCCCTTTTTCATTCTTAGGATCCTCCCTTTTGATTCGGTGCGTGCCCTACCACATACACCCGTTTTGATGTAATATCCAAAGCCGCCATAATGGCGTTGGTAATCTCATTGGCCGCCTCGTTTGTCAGTCCGTCGCATACGACCGCCACGCCCCGCACCGTCGGCATATATTCGGTCCGAAGCAAAGCCTCCTCGCCGCCGTCGGCCGATTTTACCGTCACATAAGTTTGCTCTGTGCTTTCCGTACTTTCCGACTTTAAGACGCCGCTGGCCGTTTCATTGCTGTCGGTGCCGCTTTTTTTGTTCTCGTCGGTATAAAGATACTGCACACCGGTGTCGAGCGTTACCGCAACCTGGACGTTATCGTTCCCTGTGATCCCCTCAACGAGCCGTTTCACCTTCTCTTCGAGTTCGGCGCAGTACTGTGTGCTGGTCATCGAGGCCGGCTCAGTCGATGCCTTCTGCGTTTGCTTGCCCCCTTCCAGAAAGGTCGACAGATAAATGAGAAGGATGCCGCTTAATCCGATGATAAAAAGCGCTTTTCCCTTTTTCTTGCCGGAGAAGGCCTCTTTCATTTTTGCAAAAATGTTGTCACTCATCTTTCACTTCCACCTCGCTTACCGCCAATTGCTCGCGGAGTAATTGCTCGATTACATCTGCGTTTCCATCGCTTGTCACGACGAGGCTACTAATAAATATGTCCGACTGCTCCGAAATATCCATCTTTGCCTCAATTTTTTTGGGACAAATTCCCTCCGCCTCCAGGAGTACTCGCGCAATATACTCCGCTTGGGTCTTTGCCAGGGAAAGTTGCGTATCGCTCTGCACCGAATCGGCCGCGGCCGGCACCTCAGGCACCTTTGGGGCAGATAAGGACAAAAAAGGTGAGACGAGCAACACAAGTAACAGAAGCCCCAGCAGGTAGCGCATGGACTTTTCCAATTTGCCCGAGGGTGTAATCATAAAAAAGGCGCCGATTAAGGCCGATGAGACGCAGACAGCCGTAATGGCCTGTTTAAGCGCGTTCATATCGTTCCCCCCGCTTTCAAAACGACTGTCAGCGATAGAATAAAGAGCGCGCCGATGAACAGCAAAACGCCGACGAGCACCGAAACAACAGAATCGGCCGCGCGCAGGATTTCGCCGACCCGGCCTACACCGAGCAAATCGCAAACCGCGTTGCTACCGAGTAGCACCGCACGCCATAGAAGCAACTCCAGAATCACCGGCAATAAAATCGCGACTAAGGCGACGACACCATACATCCCGACCGAGGATTTTAATAGCGTCATGCACCCGCCCAAGGTCGTCAAGGCTTCGCTGAGCGCTGTTCCGACGACCGGTACGGTCGAACCGAGGACAAATTTTGTAGCCTTCAGGCCAATATTGTCTCCGGCCGCGCCAATCGTCGTCTGCAGGCTGAGCACCCCGAGGAACAATGTCAAGACCAGCGCCAGCACCCATAGGGCGATCTTTTTGATCAGCTCGCCAAGCTTTGCCGTTTTGGAAAGGGGGGAAACACTGCTCGAGAGGCTGACAGCTAAGTACGCCCCCATCAGCGGCACAATGAGAAAGGACGCCAGTTGCAAAACCGCCTCGGCCGCCGCCAGTAACAGAGTGCTGAAAGTGGCCGCCGTCGCCGTTTTTCCGCCCATGACAAGGATGCCCGCGTAAATCGGCACAAAAGAAAGCAGAAAAACACTGCATCCCTTGATGGCCGCAATGCAACTCTGAATCAGAGAGAAAAGCGGCAACAGTGCGGCTGAAGCCACAGCCAAGCAGGAGACAAAGGAAATCGTCCCCTCCAATTGCCCTTTGTCGGCCATACTGCTGAAGGCGGCGGTCAATAAAATCACACCTAGCACCGCCGCACCGGCCCGCAACGGGCGCCGACCGCCCTCGCGCAAAAATCCCCAGATCTGCGAAAACAAATTGCTCGGGGTTAGTTTTTCGTTCCAGTCCGGGTCGGCCGAATCAATACCGGCGGCCTCTAACCGCTCGCGGGTCTCCTCTGGAAGAAGCTCCTCAAGCGAAGCCGCACCTGAGGCGTCATATTGCTCCTTGTAAATATCCTCCTGCGCACCCACGGGAATTGCAAACAAAAGCAGGAGTGCAAAAATTGCGAGAATCCGTTTCATGTTACGTCCCTTATTTCAAAAATGAAATCGACAGTTCGATGAGTTGCTGTAAAAGGGGCAGAGATAGCACGAGCACGGCGCATTTTCCGGCCAATTCGACCCGCCCGGCAATCGAGGTTTGTCCGAAATCACGGCAGAGGTCAGAAACAAATTGGGCAATATAACAGATTCCCAGCGCCTTAAAGGCAATGCGGAAATAAGCCACCTCCACGCCGGCCGACTGCAACATCTCCTGCAAATCCAGAAGGGAAGAGAGTACGTCGCCCAACACTTTCAAAAAAAGGAAGGCGCCGGCGGCCGTCGCCACCATCATCGCATACTCGGGCTTGTACTGCGCAAGCAGGAGAGAAAGCAATGTGGCAATCAGTGCGAAACCTAAGATCGAGGTCAGTTCCATATTAAAGCCCAAAGACCGACTTAATGGTGGTAAAGAGCTCCCCGATCATATTGACGATCATTAGAAGCACGACCACCAAACCGGCCAGAGTCGTCATCATTGCCTGCTCTTCTCGCCCTGAACGCACCAAAAGCTGATGCAGGACCGTCACAATAATCCCGATGGCCGCCACCCGAAAAATAAAATCGACATCCATGCTTTTTCCCTCAAATCAAAAAGATGATAATTGAAAGCCCGCCGAACAGCCCCAACATCCGGTAAAGTTTTGCTTTCTCCGCCTCGGCTTTGCGTGCCACTTCCAACTGCCCGTTCAACAGTGCCGCGTAATGTGCGCAGTGGGCCAATTGACCCGACAAGTCCGTTCCGCCAAGGCCGCTTAAGAAGGCGGCGTAAAGTGCGCGATCGTCCCGCGTAAGCCCTGGTTGGTGCAGAAGCGATTCAGGCCGCATTCCGCCGTGCCGGCGGGCGACGGCCCCATAAATATCGTCGAGCTCGCGCGAGGAATAGCGGATTTCTTCTCCAATTTCATTCGCGAACGCACCGGCCAGTTGCAAAAGGCGTGTCCGGGCCGACAATTGGCTCGCCTTCCACAGCCCGGCCAACGTGCAAGCGGCAAAAATTAGGCCGAGTCCGGCCGCACGGAACAACCACATAGGCTCTCCACCTGCGCTTTCTCATAGATCGTAATGGGTCCTCCGGCCGGCGGCGAAAGAAGGGCGATTTGCGAAATAGCGCCGGACCCTAGCAATTGCCGCACAGGGAGCCGGGCGGTCAAATCGGCCTGACAGCCGATGTGGGCCGTTGTAAGCACGGCGACGCCGGCATTTAAGCAATCGCGCACCGCCGCCACCTCGGCCGTCGTCCCGATTTCGTCAAAGGCGACGACCTCTGGATTCAAGGTCCGAACCGCCCGCTCGAGTCCTGCGGCTTTTTCGTAACCGATTAAAATATCGGTATTGAGCCCGACGCGGTCGGGTGCAACGGCCGACAATTCGCCCCGCGTGTCGACAAGCGTAATCCGTCGATAGGGCCCCACCATTCCGTCGGACAATTGGCGCACAAGATCGCGCAACAGGGTGGTCTTTCCGCTTCCAGGTGGGCCGGCAATCAAAAGTCCGCCGCCTGCGTAGCGTTTTGCCAAAGTATCGGCGCATCCGATGACTTCTCGAGCAATGCGCAGATTGATCGACGTGATATCGCGGATAGAACCAGACTCGGTCAGTGTGCCGCAAACGCCGGCGCGATTCCCATTCGGCAACCGCAAATACCCCTGGCGCAGTTCGGATTCGTGGGCATAAACCGACCGATTGCAAAGCCTCGTAAAGCTCTCAAACAGATCCTCGGCATCGACGATATATGGATCGGCGGGCGGGCAGGTCGCAACGCTACCGCGCCGGCTTAGGAAAACGGACTTTCCCCCAACCGTCAGGGCGGCGGGGCGGCTGAGCCGCAGACGGATCTCCTGCGCACGCGCTTTTGCAGAATCGGGTAAGGCCATGAGGGCCGCCGCAAGCCGAGGCGAAAGTAGCGCCGCCGCGGCGCAAAAACGTTCGCATTCATGCAATTCTGGCATAGACCTGTCCTCCTTTCTCCGTATTCCATTTCTATGCGGACATGCCACGCGCTTAGAACTAAAAAACGACGCTCTTGCAGAGCGTCGTTTGACTATTTTTGGATTGAGGCAACGGTGCACCGCGATGCGGGCCGCAGGCCGAAGGCCTGCGCCCGCCCGGCGGCATAGATCCACCTTAAGTTTTACCGCAAGAAACTGCGCGCCGCCGGGCGGGCCGGCCGCGAGACGCGACCGGCCCGCATCGCACGAAAGCCTCATAAAACAAAAAGGCCGAAGTAGCTTCCCTTCGGCCTTTCTCAATTCAATTATTCTTCGTCTGGCGCATCCCAGTTGTGCCAAATGCCCTGGACATCGTCATCGTCTTCCAGCATTTCGATGAGTTTTTCCATCTTTTCGGCCATTTGCGGATCCTCAATGCTCGCCATGGTCGACGGCACATAGGCCACCTCCGCAGACAAAAAGTCGTATCCCTTGGCTTCAAGCGCCTCGCGTACGCGCCCTAGCTCGTTCGGATCGGTCACGATTTCAAAGACATCGCCGTCAAAGTTGAAATCCTCGGCGCCGGCCTCAAGCGCGGCCTCCATGACCGCTTCTTCTTCGCGCCCCTCGGCTTCGATGACGATCTGCCCCTTCCGCGAAAACAGAAACATAACCGAACCCGATTGGCCGAGGTTCCCGCCGCACTTGTCAAAAAAATGGCGGAGGTCGCCGGCTGTGCGGTTGCGGTTATCGGTGAGCGTTTCCACCACGACGGCGACACCGCAGGGGCCATATCCCTCATAAACGATTTCTTCATAGTTGTTGCCGCCCGTCTCACCGGCGGCCTTTTTGATGATCCGCTCAATGTTGTCGTTTGGCACATTGGCGGCCTTGGCCTTGGCGATGACGTCCTTCAGCTTGCTGTTTTCATTGACATTCGGTCCGCCGGCCTTAACGACCATCGCCAGCTCCCGCCCGATTTTTGTAAAGACCTTGGCCCGTTGCTGGTCGGTTTTTTCCTTTTTGCGCTTGATGGTGCTCCATTTCGAGTGCCCTGACATCTCGATTCATCCTTTCCAAATGATCAATCGATTTATTTTATCATATCCCCGCCGGCAGGTCAAGAGGGCCCGTTTGCCTGCAAAGCGGCCGCGCAGATGGCCTCTACATCCTCCATCGACGAGATCGCGCCGCATTTTCGGCGCAATTGAGCCGCACCGCGCAGGCCCCGCATATAATAGGCCGCATGTTTGCGCGCTTCCAAGATTGCGTTGTGGGGGTCTTTGTAGCGTAGCATTCGCCGCACCTGCGTCAAAAGGAGTTCCATCCGCGTTTCGATGGGCGGTTCTGGCAAGATCTCACCTGTTTCCAAATAGGCATTGATTTGTTTAAAAATCCAAGGCGCGCCGGTCGCCGCCCGGCCAACCATGGCAAAATCGCACCCCGTCTCCTCATACATTCGCTTCGCACTCGGCCCGTCGACGACATCCCCGTTGCCGATGACCGGCACCTTTACCGCCGCCTTGACATCACGGATGATCGACAGATCGACCGGCGGAGCGTACATCTGGTCCCGCGTGCGGCCGTGCACCGTTATTGCGGCGGCGCCGGCGGCTTCACAATGGAGCGCCACCTGTACGGCATTCTTATTGTTTGCATCCCAGCCGGCCCGCAGTTTGACCGTGACCGGCCGGTCGACCGCATCTACCACGGCGCGTACAATTTGGCCGGCGAGACGCGGGTCCTTCATGAGTGCGCTTCCGCCTCCGTTTGAGGCCACCTTGGGCGCAGGGCACCCCATGTTGATATCGATAAAATCCGGCTCGAATCGGAGCGCCCGGCGCGCCGCCTCGGCCATAATGGCAGGATCGCTTCCAAAAAGTTGGCAGGCAAAGGGCCGTTCTGCGTCAAAACAGCGCAACAATTCCGCCGACTTTGCGTCGCCAAGGCAAATCCCCTTAGAGCTCACTAGTTCACCGACCGTAAAGGCCGCGCCATGTTCTATGCACAATTCTCTGAGCGCCCGATCGGCCACCCCCGCCATCGGCGCGAGGGCGGCAAAGCCGCGAATTGCAAGGTGGCCAATTTTCAAAATTCGCATCCACGCGCCTCCTTTCGCCAGTTTATTATACAAAACGCAACTTCCCCTGTCAATTTTGAGAAAAGCCGTGACAGCAAGCGCAAAATTTGGTATAATATCTTTATACTGTCGCAAAGGGCATAGAAACATGGCCCCTGCGCAAACTAAAACGATATTCAGGCAATCGAGCCGAACATGATTTTTGCAACAGGGAGTGGATGGCAAGTGAAATTACTGGCGATGGACGGGAACAGCATCTTCAACCGCGCGTTTTATGGCATTAAACTTTTATCGACCAAAGACGGGCAGTATACCAACGCCATCTATGGTTTTATCCAAATTCTCGGCCGCCTGAAAGAGCTCGTCGAGCCCGATGCCATCGCCGTCGCCTTCGACCTGCGCGCTCCCACCTTCCGGCACAAAAAATACGCCGAATATAAGGCCGGCCGCAAAGGTATGCCGGACGAGCTCGCCGTGCAACTGCCCCCGCTCAAAGAATGGCTGACGCTAATGGGTTATGACTGCCTCGAAGTCGAGGGCTATGAGGCCGACGACATCCTCGGCACCCTCGCGCAGGCCGCAAGCGACCAAGGCGAGACCTGCGTCATCGCCACCGGCGACCGCGACGCCCTCCAGCTCATCTCAAAAAACGTGCATGTGCTCTTGACAACCACAAAAATGGGCCGGCCCGAGGTCGTCGAATATGACGAAGAAAAACTCAAAGAGCGGTACGGCCTGACGCCGCCGCAGATGATCGAGCTCAAGGCCTTGATGGGCGACGCGTCGGATCATATCCCCGGCGTGCCTGGTATTGGCGAAAAGACGGCGCTGGCCCTGATTTCGCAATACGGTTCTGTCGATGCGATCTACAGCCAGCTCGATTCCCTCGATTTAAAACCCGGTGTCAAAGCAAAACTCGAGGCCGGGCGCGACAGCGCATATTTGAGCCGCGAGCTCGGCACCATTTGCTGCACGGTGCCCATCGAAACCGACTTGAAGGCCTATCTTCCAAAACCGCGGCAGGACGCCAAGCTGGCCGCCCTGATGACCCGGTTGGAATTTTTTAAGCTGATGGAAAAATGGGGCATCGACCCCGCCGCTACTCCACCCGTAGCGGCAGAGCCGGCGCGCGAGGTTGCTTATTGCGCGGATGCCGCCGCGCTTGTAAAAAAAGCATCCGAAGCAAAATCGGCCGACTTGTACCCTGATTTTGAAAACGGCGCCGTAGGGCTGTTTGCGGCCGGGCAGGCCGGCATTGTTCCGGCTGACGATCCGGCGCTTTTGGCGCTATTGGCTGACCCGGCAATCGAAAAACGCGTTTATGACGCCAAGGCATTCTATCATTTTTATGCCGACGGCTTGCAGTCGGTCCGTTTTGATAGCCTGCTGGCCGGTTACCTTGCCAGCCCTTCAGCCTCTTCTTATGATTTGGAACGGTTGGCGCAGGAATACGGCGCTACGAATCCCGCATTTGAGCAGGACGATGTTCCGCCTCTCGTCTGCCGGGCGGCGCTGGCCGGCGTCGTCGCGCAAAAATTACAAATTCCGCTCGAACAAAACGGCCTGATGCACCTATTGCAAACGATTGAACTTCCCCTTTCAAAAGTGCTGGCCGACATGGAACATCTGGGCTTTGCCATAGATCGGCAGAGCGTGGCCCACCAGGGGGAAGTGCTCGAAAAGCGCATCGCTGAAATTGAGGCCGAAATCTACCGCCTTGTCGGCGAGACCTTTAATCTCAACAGCCCAAAGCAATTGGGCGAAATTCTCTTTGTAAAATTAGGTCTTCCGGCCAAAAAGAAGACCAAAAGCGGCTATTCGACCAACGCCGAAGTGCTCGAATCTCTGCGCGACGCCCATCCGGCGGTTTCACTGCTACTCGAATACCGTCAGCTTGCCAAACTCAAATCGACCTACTGCGACGGGCTTTTAAAGGCCGTCGGGCCGGACGGGCGCATCCATTCAACCTTCAACCAGACCGAAACGCGCACCGGCCGCATCAGCTCGACAGAACCGAATCTGCAAAATATCCCCGTCCGCCAGGAGGAGGGCCGGCAGTTGCGCCGCTTTTTCGTGGCAAAACCCGGTTATGTTTTGTGCGACGCCGACTATTCTCAGATTGAGCTTCGCGTTTTGGCGCATATCGCCGGCGATACGGCCATGATCCGCGCCTTCAATGAGGGGGTCGATATCCACACCCTTACGGCCTCCCAGGTCTTCGGATTGCCGCCCGAGATGGTCACCCCCTTGATGCGAAGCCGCGCAAAGGCCGTCAACTTCGGCATTGTTTACGGCATTGGGGCCTTTTCGCTCTCAAAGGATATAGGCGTCACCCGCGCCGAAGCCTCGCAGTATATTAAAGGGTATCTTGCCACCTATCCCCAGGTCGACGCCTATATGCACCGCATCATCGAACAGGCTAAGGCCGACGGCTTTGTCACCACCCTCTTCGGCCGGCGCCGCTATTTGCCGGAGCTTTCCTCTTCGAATGCGGCGATACGCGCCTTTGGTGAACGTGTGGCCCGCAACATGCCGATTCAGGGGACTGCGGCCGATATCATCAAAATCGCAATGATCCGGGTCTATGACCGTTTAAAACGCGAGGGGCTCGATGCGCAACTGATCTTGCAGGTGCACGATGAGCTCATCGTCGAGGCAAGGGAGGATCAGGCCGAGCGCGCCTGCCAGATTTTGAAAGAAGAGATGGAACACGCCGCCGATTTGTCGGTCAAGTTACTGGTCGACGTCCACAGCGGCAAAACCTGGTACGACGCCAAATCATAGCGCCCAAACTTTTAAAAAAATAGCAAGGTGATCCCATTGAAACAACTGCTTTTTGTCTGCACCGGCAACACCTGCCGGAGCCCCATGGCCGAGGCCCTGGCGCGGGCAAACCTGCCGCAAGGTTGGTCGGTCGAAAGCGCCGGCCTGTTTGCCGACGGCAGTCCCATCACGGCGCAGGCCGCGGCCGTCTTGGCTGAGCGCGGCATTGACGCAGGCGGGCGCCCCTCGCGTCAATTGACGCAAAAAATGTGCGAAGCGGCCGATTGCATCGTCTGCATGACCGAATCGCATCGTCAGGCGCTTGTATCGGCTGGTGTAAAACCTGCCAAAATCCGCATTTTGGGGGATGGCATTCCCGATCCCTTCGGCGGCTCGCTCGAAGACTACCGCGCCTGCCTAGGCGCCATCGAAGCCGCGCTCAAACCGCTCTTAGAGGAGCTCGCTCATGTCGATCAATGAGTGGCAGATTCTCCCCTTTTGCACGCAGGACGCGCAGGGCATTGCGGCGCTTGAAAAGATCTGTTTCTCAGCGCCATGGTCGGC
>CASFAP010000104.1 GCA_949292695.1 uncultured Eubacteriales bacterium
TTGTCAACACTTATTTTTAACTTTTTTTGGCTTTTTGCCGGGACAAAGCCCGAACCTCAGCGGCTGAAAAATGGTAAACCTGATCGCAGAAATGACATTTCACTTCGGTTTGTTCCTGTTCTGCGGCCATAGTCAACAACTCATCTTCCCCAAGGCTGATCAATGCCCGTTCGACGCGCTGGCGATTGCAGTCGCAACGATACTGCGCCTCGGTGCTATCGAGCAATTCGACCTGAAAGTCTTTGAGCGCCCAGGCGACAATCTCCTCCGGCGTCTTTCCCGAAGCCAGCAAGGAAGTGACTGGCGGAATGTCGGCAATGCTCTGCTCAAGCCGGTCGATGGTGCTGTCATCGGCGGCCGGCAAAAGCTGAATCAAATATCCACCCGCGGCTTTTACCGTCAAATCTGGGTTGACAAGGACACCTAGCGCGCAGACAGTCGGGATTTGTTCGCTCAATGCAAAATAAGCTGTAATGTCTTCGGCGATTTCACCAGTCGCTATCGGCACAGAACCGTGATAGGGCTCTTTCATCCCCAAGTCCTTAAGGACGTGCAGTGTCCCGTTCCGGCCAACCGCGCCGCCGACATCGAGTTTCCCCTTCTCGTTGAGCGGCAACTCCACGATCGGATGGGACACATAGCCGCGCACATTCCCCAGCCAGTCCGAAACCGCAAGCACAGTTCCCGCCGGACCGTCGCCGGCAAGCCGCAGGGTCAGGCTTTGATCCTTTCCCTTTAATTGGTTGCCCATCAAACTCGCCGCCGTCAAAAGCCGACCGAGCGCCGCTGTTGTAACGGCTGAAGTTTTGTGAATCTGTTCGGCCCGCGCGACAATATCGGTCGAATCAATGCAAGAGGCCATCACCTGGCCGTCATTTGTAATGCAACGGATCAGCTTTCCCATCTAGTTTTCCTTCCTGGTTACATAAATTACCCGCTCGCAGGTCTCATTAGGCGGCGAAAAGGTCCCGTCACCAAAAATGGCCTCGATTTTCAAGCCCGCTTTGAAAAGCGCTTGCTCCAATTCAGACGGTGAATAGGCGCGCTCTTCGATCCACTCTGTGCAACGGCGATACAAGGCGCCGTCCTCCTCAAAAAAGTCGAGCGTCATTCCTGTTATGTTAGAGGACGGGTCGTATTGATTCTGCCAGACACAAAACAGACCTTTCTCTTCAAACACAAACGTATTGTCTCCTAATACGTCGCGATGCTTGTATTCTGTGTTGACATCAAACAAAAAAAGGCGCCCCGGCTCTAGAAATAGCGCTACCCGCCTTAGTGCTTCACTCAGCACTTTATAGTCCACAATATGATTGAGACTGTCCAGGCAACAAATCGCTCCGTCGACAGTCCCATAAAGTTCCAAATCCTGCCCGGATTGGCAGAGGAATAATATCGACATTCCTTCCCTGTCCGCCTTTTGCCGCGCTTCACTCAGCATCCCGGCCGATGGGTCGACGCCGATGACCTCAATGTTTTTTCGAGCAAATTCAATTGAAAATCCGCCCGTACCACATGCTAAATCTAAAAGTAGGGTTGGCATCCTGTCAAAGCGGCGAAATAACGCGCACAAGTATTCGCATCGTGATGCGTAGTCGACCTCTCCCATTAAGCGATCATAATACGCCGAAAAGTTTTCATATCCGCTCATTTTTTCAGGCGCTTAAAAACCAGCTCGTAGCCGTCACTTCCATAACCCAGCGAGCGGTTGACGCGGCTGATGGTTGCGGTGCTGGCGCCGGTCTCGGCCACGATATCGCTGTAAATCCGCTTGTCCCGCAACATTTTTGCAACGACAAACCGTTGCGCGATGGATTGGATCTCTTTGACTGTACATACATCTTCAAAAAAACGATAGCATTCGTCGATGGTTTCAAGTGTCAAAACCGCTTCAAAAAATGAATCGGTTCCTTCGTTTCGCAATTTATCCACGGCAGGATACCTCCTATTGCATTGTTTTATCACAGTTTAACATAGTGAAGAGCTAAAGTCAACCACTGAGCGGCTTTCAGATTTGCCAATTAAATGATTTAAAAGCCCGCCGATTGTGGGCGGGCTTTTTTTATTCAGCGACTGGCGCTTCCTCCATCATCTTGCGGAAGGCTTCACCATCGATCTTTTCATTCATAAATAACTCTTTGGCGACCGCATGCAATTTCTGCATTGCACCCTTGAGGATATCAAGCGCACGGTGATATTGGGTCATCACAATGCTTTCAATTTCTTCATCGATGAGGGCGGCGATTTCCTGCGAGTAGTTTGGCGTCGAAGAAAAATCGCGCCCAAGAAAGACTTCTTCGTTGCCGCTTCCATAGGTCACCGGTCCGAGTTTTTCGCTCATGCCGTATTTTGTCACCATCTTGCGGGCGAGATCGGTCGCGCGCTCCATATCGTTGGAGGCGCCGGTGCAGATGTCTTCTTGCGTCAACTGTTCGGCCGCTCGACCGCCAAGCAGAGAGCAAATCTGCTCAAGCATATGCGTGCGGGTCACATGCCCTTGGTCTTCGGTCGGCAGATACATCGTATATCCGGCCGCCATGCCGCGCGGAATAATCGAAATTTGGTGCACCGGATCCTGGGTCGGCAAGAAATAGGAAACAATTGCGTGACCGGCCTCGTGGTAGGAGGTGATCATTTTGTCCTTATCCTTCACGACATGAGAGCGTTTTTCGGTGCCCATCACAACCTTGATTGTAGCCTCTTCAATTTGCTCCTGGGTGATGGCCTTGAGCCCTTTGCGGGCGGCCAACAACGCCGCTTCATTCAGAAGGTTTTCCAGATCGGCGCCAGTAAAGCCAGAGGTCGACTGCGCGATGGTCTTGAGATTGACGTCCGGCCCCAAAGGTTTGCCGCGCGAATGAACCTTTAAAATATCCTCACGGCCCTTGACGTCGGGATAGTTCACAGTAATCTGGCGGTCAAATCGGCCGGGACGCAACAGCGCGCGGTCGAGGATATCAGGGCGGTTGGTCGCGGCCATAACGATGACACCCTCGTTGGCGCCAAAACCATCCATCTCAACGAGCAACTGGTTGAGGGTCTGTTCGCGTTCATCGTGCCCGCCACCAAGGCCGGCGCCGCGCTGGCGACCGACGGCGTCGATCTCGTCGATAAAAACGATAGCCGGCGAGTTCTTTTTGGCCTCATCAAACAAATCGCGCACACGCGAAGCGCCGACACCGACAAACATCTCCACGAAATCAGAGCCAGAGATCGAGAAAAATGGCACTCCGGCCTCTCCCGCAACCGCGCGAGCCAACAAAGTTTTACCAGTTCCGGGCGGGCCGACAAGCAATACACCCTTCGGAATCCGCGCTCCGAGCTCATTAAACCGTTGCGGATTTTTGAGGAATTCAACAATCTCTTCGAGTTCTGCTTTCTCCTCGTCCGCTCCGGCGACATCTGCAAAGGTGGTTTTGCGGCGTTCATCCGCCCTGCGGATCTTTGCCTTTCCAAAGCCCATGGTCTTATCGGCGCCCATGGTCTGATTCATCCGCTTCATGATAAAGATCCAGATGAAGACCATAACGCCCACCATAATGAGCGTTGGCAACAGATTGATGATCCAAGATGCCTCGTTGCCGCGTTTGTAGTCCTGCTTGATGATGAGGTCTGGATTGTCTTTATTTTCCTCATTCATAGCAAGAACGGCCTCATTAACATCGTTATAAAAGATTTCCGGACTTGCGATGGTATAACGGTATTTCTTTCCATCAGAACGCAAAGTATAAATCAATTCACCGCTATAGAGATTGAGCTGATATTCCGAGATTTCATTGTTCAGCACCATATCTCGAATTTCATAGTATTTTTTCTGATTGGTGTTCTGCGTCCCAAGCGCAACAGCCGCAATCGCCAAAATGAGAACGACCGGAATGCCAAGATAGAGTAAAATGTTTTTGAGTGTTTTATTCAAAAATGAAGCGCTCCTTCCTTTATTTGCTATATACTTTCGGATCCAAAATGCCTAAGTAAGGCAGGTTCCGGTAGTGTTCATCGTAATCCAGGCCGTACCCGACGACAAAGGCGTCTGGGATAATATGGCCGACATAATCGGCCTGAATATCAGCCGTCCTCCGTTCAGGTTTATCGAGGAAGGTGCAGATCCGAATACTCTTTGGACTCCGCCCGGCCAATAATTCCTTTAAATAGGAAAGGGTATTGCCTGAGTCCAGGATATCCTCGACCAGCAATAAATCATACCCTGCGAGATTCAAGTCAAGGTCCTTGACGATCTTGACGACACCAGAGGACTTTGCTCCAGCCCCATAGGAGGAGACCGACATAAAATCGATTTTGCAGGGAATTGTAATGGCACGCATCAAATCCGCCATAAAAATTACGGAACCCTTTAAAACGCTGACGAGCAATAGATTTTTGCCTGCATAATCTTCTGATATTTGTTTTCCGAGCCGGCTGATTATCTCCGTAATCTCCTGCTCAGACAACAATACCTTTTCGATATCGTCGATCATTGCCAAGTATAACATCCCCCAAAAAGAATTGATTACTCTTTTTTGCGGCACCGCACTAAGAGCACCTGCCGCGTCGTTTCATCGACTTCCACACGTTGCGCGACGCCGAGTTCTTCGACCCAAACCGGACCATACTCGTCACTGAGTACTGGGAGAACATCCCGCTCGATAAGCGGAATTTTTGCTTCATTGAACCATTTTTTTAAGGTTTTTGTCCCCTTGCGGCCGCTTAGACGGATCTTATCGCCCGGCAATCTTGTGCGCTGTACCAATTTTCCAGTAATTTTATCACAATCCAATGCCGTTTTGGATAACAAAGTGTGAACTTTTCGGATTTTGTCAAATTCTGATATAGAAATCGTTTCATAATCCACCACATACTGTGGCGGTTCCACTGAAATGGGAACCACAGAAAGAAACCCATTCTCTAAAACTGCCATTCGATCCCCCGAAAGGGACTGCCTGCCCCGCCCCTGGGCAATCAAATTCATCAGCGCTTCGACATGCGTCGCGTCAACCGGTGCGGCAAAAAGAGCCAAAATTCGGCCCCTGATGGCCGGATGAAGTGTCTTTAACGCGTCGGCCGGTAGGGCGTCCTCCTGCCGGATTTTGTTCAAAGTTTCCTTTGCCAAATCGGTCAAAAAGTCAGATTCACGCCGTAGTATGCGAGCCGTCCTTAAAACATTCCCTTCGACCGCGGGGTTAATTTCTTTTAGTTGCGGGACGACAAGTTGCCTCATACGGTTGCGGGCAAACTGCAAATGCGCATTGCTCGAATCTATGACATATGGAATTTCATTTTCTGCACAATAAGCCTCGACCATTTCCCGTGTGCATTCAATGAGCGGCCGTACAAATGCACCGCGCATCGGGGCAATGCCCGCTAAGCCTTGCATGCCTGTTCCGCGGCAGAGGTTGAACAAAACGGTTTCGAGCGAATCGCTGGCCGTATGGGCCAACGCGACCTGGCCTTCAAAATCTGAGAACCACGCATAGCGAGCCTGCCTCCCGGCCAGTTCCAGGCCGATGCCCTTCCGCCGCGCCAAAGCCGCAACGTCAAGGCGCTTTACGGCAAGCTCAACCCCCAGCTTCTCGCAGACCCCGCGCACAAATGCTTCGTCCCGCTCGGATTCCGAGCCGCGGAGAAGATGGTTGAGGTGTGCGGCTGTGACGGTCAATCCATAGCGTTCCCGAACTTTCAAGAGCAATGAAAGAAGCGCCATGGAGTCGGCGCCGCCCGAAAGCGCGACTGTAACCTTGCCGGGCGACGGGAACATCCCATAACGCTCAATCGTCTTTAAAACCGTCTGCAACATCAGTGAAACACATCCTGCGCAGAAAATCTTGTAAACTGGCCATCCCAGTGCAGTTCGATGGTGCCGGTCTCCCCATGTCGATTTTTGGCTACAATGCATTCAGCCTTGCTCGGGTCTCCCTGCGGCTCGGTCTCAGATTTCTCGCTACTGTAATAGACATCGCGATAAAGGAAAAGCACAATATCGGCATCCTGCTCAATTGAGCCTGATTCACGCAAGTCCGACAGCGCCGGGCGATGAGATTTGCCCTTTACCTCAGTTCCACGCGACAACTGTGCACAGACAATAATGGGGACCATGAGCTCTTTGGCCATGATTTTCAGGTTTCGCGTAATATCCGAAACCTCCTGCACGCGGTTTTCTGTCTTTCGGGGCGAACGCATAAGGCCGAGATAGTCGACCACAACTAAGTCGACCTGCTTCATACGGCGAAGCTTCGCTTTCATTTCAGGGACAGTGATGGCTGAGGTCTCGTCAAAATAAATATTGGCCTCTGAAAGATGCGCGCCGGCCTGGGCAAGGCGAGTCCATTCATCGGTCGTCAGTTCTCCTGTGCGGAGCTTTTCGCTCTTAATGGAAGCCTCATTTGAGAGCATCCGTTGCGCCAGCTGATCGCGGGTCATCTCAAGCGAGAAAAAGCAGACTGTCTTTTTGGCATTGATTGCAACGCTTCTCGCAATATTGAGTGCAAAAGAGGTTTTACCCATGCCTGGGCGCGCGCCCAGGATAATGAGGTCGGATTTATTGAGCCCTGTAATCATCCGGTCGAGATCGGCAATGCCGCTAGGAATGCCGATATAATCCTCCCGCGTTTCGGGGTCAGACATTTTGGTCAGTCGGTCATAGGTTTCCCCCTCAATGACATCCCGGATATGCGTAAGGCCCGAAAGGTCTCTTCCCTGTCGGATTTCAAAAATGCGTTGTTCTGCTGTATCAAGCAACAATCCCGCATCCAGCACATTCTCACTGGCATCTTTGATGATCGATTGGGCGGCAAGGATCAAAGAACGCGCATAATACCGCTCCCGCACAATACCAGCATAGGTCGCAATATTGGCGGCCGAAGGCACAATCTGTGCAAGCTGTGTCAAATAAGCCTTTCCGCCGGCTTCATCATAAACCCCGTCATTCTTGAGCCGTTCGAGCAAAGAGATAAAATCAATGGTCTGATTGAGCTCAAACATGCTCGAGAGGGTTTTATAGATTTCTTTATGTTGTGGGATATAAAAATATTCGGGCCGCATCTCGGCGGCGACCAGACTGATGCTTTTGGGATCGACTAAAATCGCGCCCAAAACTGATTGTTCGGCCTCCACCGAGTAGGGAAGCCGAACGCCTTCATAATCGAGCGCTAATTTTTCCTCTGCCATATGTGGCTCCTATTCTTCAACGCGTACCGTTACCGTTGCGGTGATACCGGCATATAATTTAATTTCAGCGGTGTAAGCCCCATAGGCTTTAATGTCCGTAACCTGCATTTTTTTGCGGTCAATGACCACGCCAAGGCTTTTTTCAATTTCGGCGGCAATCTCCTTGGAGGTGACAGCGCCAAACAGCTTTCCGGAAGCGCCGGCCTTGGCATGAATAACAACGGTCTTCCCGTCTAATTTTTGAGCGGCCTCTGCCGCCTGTTGCTGTTCAACAGCCTTATGGTGCGCCTGCGCCTCCTGCCGGCTTTTGAGCTCATTCATCGCCGCCGCATTGGCTTCTACGGCCAAATTCTTTGGGAACAGGAAGTTGCGTGCATAACCGTCCGAAACGTTGCAGAGCTCTCCCTTTTTCCCCTTTCCTTTGACATCGGCTAGTAAAACGACTTTCATGGGTTTCACCTATCCTTTTGATATGTTTCGAGTGCTTTCAGCAATTGTGCTTTTGCCTCGTCAAAATTCGTTGTCGGCAACTGACAAGCCGCCATCGTCCTGTGCCCGCCTCCACCTAGGGATTCCATAATCAATTGAACGTTCACCTCGCCCAGCGAACGAGCAGAGATATTAATGGAATCGCCGACTAAACACATAACGAACGACGCTCGGACACCGTCAATGTTGAGCAGTTCGTCAGCGGCCTGGGAGGTTGCAACGCGGCTATTTTCATCTTGAATCTCATTCTTTGCAATGGCAAAGCCCTCATGGAACTCGGCCGAGGCGACGATGCTGACGCGTTGCCGGTAGGTCGGCATACTGCCAGCAAAAAGTTTTTTGACAACGACAGGATTCGCACCGCGTTGCCGCAAAAATGCCGCAGCCTCGAAGGTGCGAACGCCAGTGTGCAACACAAAATTACGGGTATCCAGCATAATACCAGCCAAAAGTGCATCAGCCGCAACCGACGAGATGCTGGTAGCGTTCATATACTGAATCAACTCGGCCGTCATCTCGCAGGCCGAAGAAGCGGCCGTTTCATGGTAAAAGATGACGGCGTTTTCAATGTAGTCCACCGCTTTCCGGTGGTGGTCAATGACAACAACCGTTTTGCAAGCCTCGTAAACAGCTTCATAGTCGACAAAACTGGGCCGATGAGTATCAAGGATGATGAGCAAGGTCTTGCGATCGATCATCGGCAGAATTTCCGCATCATCAACGATCGAACAGGCGGCATGCTCCGCCTCAATATACTGAAGTAACGGCTTTGCCAGCGTATTTTTTCGGTTGAGCACGATATGCACCGGCTTACCGATCGACTCGATGGCGCTGGCAAACGCATAGGCCGCGCCCAGGCAGTCCAGGTCCGAATACTTATGCCCCATCAGCAAAATGCGGTCGCTTCCCGCGATGAGCTCCGAAAGGGCTGAGGCCACAATCCGGGTGCGGACGCGGGTGTGTTTTTCAGATGCGGCTTTGACGCCGCCAAAGAACTGATAGTCGCCGCTGGGAGATTTTAATGCCACCTGGTCCCCGCCGCGCCCTAAAGCCATATCAAGGGCCTGGCGCGCGAGGTCCTCGCACTCGCGTAAGGTCGGGCAGTCGTGCCCGACGCCGGCCGAAAGGGTCAAAGTTGTGCCGGCGCCCACCTCAATTTTGCGGATCTGCTCGAGGATTTCAAAACGCCCTTCCATAAAAAATCGCAAACTACGCTCATCAAAAATCAACATGAAACGGTCATTCGATAATGTCTTTAGAATGCCATTGGCCGGCGCGAACCATGCTTCAATGGCGTTTTGGATGAGGCCATTAATGCGGATTTTTTCGCTGTCTCTGGCATTCCCGAGGAGCTCATCAAGAGAATCGATGGCCAAAATGGCGACAGCCGGACGACTCAAGGAGTATTCGTAGGCCGTTCGCTTTAAGGAAGTCTGGTCGACAAAATAATAGACCTTATTTTCACCTGACGCCGAGTCAAACACCGTAAACAACTTATTATTATAGGCGATGTCGGCATTGTGCATATCGTTCAGCAGTTCAATACTGTCAGCATCCAAAACGGTTTCGAGCTTTTCGCCAAGCAATTCGGTATCCCCCGCGACTGTAACGGAAAATGCGCGGTTATACCAGATGATTTCTCCCTCAGGCGAAGCGAAAAGCACCGGAACACTGAAAGAATTGAGCGTATCAGAATGTTCATCTGAAATTTGATAAGCAATTTTGGAAACCGATTTTTCCAGCCGCTCTTTGAGAAGCCAGATCCGAATTCCGGCTCCGATTAAAGAGAGGAGCGTAATGGGAAGCAGTACAAAAAACAGCTCCATGCTGAAGAATGGTGAAATCGCTGTCTGCAAGACAAGAATAATGCTTAAAAACCATACGACTTCATCAAAATTCCAAAGCTTTTTTCGATTGTGTCGAATCGTCAACACCCCCTATCGCAACCGGATGCAAAGTTTATCCTAATAAATACTGATAAAAAAGCAATTGCGCCATCCGGCCAAAATAAAACGGACCTTTGCCTTTAAAGTTCAAGTATGATTGGTAAAATCATTGGGCTTCGCCTGGTTCGGCCAAAGAGGAACTTTGAAATGGCGTCGCGAATTTTCCCCTTGATTGTGTTCCAGTCGCGAATATTCGCAAGATAGCACTGCTCCAGCACATCGCAAGCCACTTCGTTGACCTCGTCTAAAAGTGGTTCGGCTTCCTTGACATAAACAAAGCCGCGGGATAAGACCTCTGGGCCCGAAACAACCTCTCCCGACGCACGGTCCATCGTCATGGCGACAACGATAATCCCGTCGTCAGACAAATGCTTGCGATCGCGAAGGACAATGCTACCGACATCGCCGACGCCAAGCCCGTCGACCAAAACGCGGCCCGCCGGGACGGTATCGACAACCTTGATCTGGTCCTCACTCAATTCTATCACGTTGCCGATCGTGGCAATCAGGATGCGCTCCTCGGGAATTCCCATCTGTTTCGCCAGTCCCGCATGCTTGACAAGATGCTTCTGTTCGCCATGCACCGGGATAAAATACCGCGGCCGAACAACCCCTAGCATCAAGCTGAGTTCGCCTTGGCAGGCGTGGCCCGAAACATGGACGTCATACATTTTTTCATACACAACGTTAGCGCCGCGTTTCATGAGCTCATTTACAACTTTACTGACCGTTTTTTCATTGCCGGGGATCGGAGTCGCTGAAATGATAATCATGTCTTCAGGAACGATCTCCACGTGGCGATGATCGCTAAAGGCCATGCGGTGAAGCGCCGAAAGCGGCTCACCTTGGGAGCCGGTCGTCACAATGACAAGCTGTTCGGGCGGAAAACGTTTGATAAGGTCGATATCCACAAGCACGCCCTGCGGCACCTTTAAATATCCCATTTCAGCGGCAATGCCGACAACGTTGATCATACTCCGTCCCGAGACGGCAACCTTCCGGCCGCATTTGACGGCCTCATCAATAATTTGCTGAATGCGATGGATGTTGGAAGAAAAGGTGGCCACGATGATGCGGTGCCCCTCCGCCTTTTTAAAAAGGGTCGAAAAAGATTCGCCGACGATGCGTTCCGACGGTGTAAATCCAGGGCGCTCGGCGTTAGTCGAATCCGATAAAAGGGCCAATACTCCCTCCTTACCGAGCTCAGCGAATCTCGCTAGATCGATCATTTGATCGTCGATTGGCGTGGTGTCGATTTTGAAGTCGCCGGTTT
>CASFAP010000105.1 GCA_949292695.1 uncultured Eubacteriales bacterium
CATTCTGGCTTAATTTTGGCCGGAGCCGGATGGGGGTTCGCTTTGGCCGCAGGGCGGGCTTTTAGCTTCCGGCCTGCGGGCGGAGCAGTAAAAGGAAGGCGGATGGCCGGTCATCTGCTTGAAATAGCGGCTGAAATAATAGAGGTCGGAAAAACCCACGCGCGCCGCGGCCTCGCCGACCGTAATGCCGCCGGCGGCCAGCAAGTCGCGGGCCTTTTGGATGCGGATGGTGTTGAGATAGGAAAGGGCCGAGGTGCCGGTGACGGCGCGGAAGAGCTTGCGGAAGTGGGAGGGGCTACATCCGGCGATTTCGGCCAGCGTTTCCATCCGGACCGGGCGGTCATAATGCTGATAGATGTACTGCCGCACCTTGTCGACGCGTTCATACAGCGCCGGGTCGTATTGCCGCCGGATGTTGAGGCGGATCAGCTGATACAAAATGTCTTCTATTAAGGAGCGGCATTTGAGCAGGTAGGCGGCTTCCTTTGCGGTCCAGACGGCGCTCAGGGTTTCGAACAGATCCCGCACGTTTTGAGGTACGGCGAGGGTGATGGGCGGGAGCTTAGCCAGCGCTGCCTCCGCCTCAGAAGAGAGCGGCAGGATATCGAAGGCGACGGTGATGAACCGCCAGGGGTTGGCGCCCGAGCTCGAAGCGGTGCGCAGATAGGATTTTGGGAAAAACAGGGCGTCGCCCGCATGGATTTGGTAGCGGCGCTTGTCCATTTCGTAGACCGATTCGCCGCCCAGCGCCAGGCCCAGCACGTAATAGCGGGGATCTTTGAAGTTTTCGATCGACCACGCGGGGTTGGGTTCCCGCTCGGCGATGTTGCCGACTTCGCCGACGGCAAAGTTGAGTTGGGTTTCGAGTTCCATAAAGCACCTCTGAATCGTTTTGTACAAATGCCAAAAATGGGACACGGCAAAAGCAAAATATACAAATAAAATTCCGTTGCAGGCCGGGGTCCCAAAAGTGAGCGCCTCCAGCCGAAAACTGGCTTTATGGTATGATTATAACAGGATTTGCCGCAAATTTCAATCTTTTTTGGAAAAGGTATTGCATTTTTAGAGCGATGTGCTATACTGTGCTCAGAAGGAAGTCTTGTGTGCGTATAATCGAAATATGCAAATATGGAAGCTGTTGCAAAACAGCCCCTGGCGCGGATCGCTTTTGCCTCCGCCTCAAGACTTTCAGAAAGGGTGATATGATTGGCAGATGCGCAGTTTCGAATCCCCGGCCGTTGGTCGGTGCACAGTTATTATTCCCTTTGCCCCTACGCGCCCGACGGCTCGGGCCGGATCCTGGCCGCGGGGTGCGACCTGAAAACCGGCATGGGGGAGGTCTATATTTTGGATGCGGGCGGGCAGGTGCTGTGCTCGTTCGGCCGCCAGAAGGTGACGACCTCGTTTTTCCACACCGGCTTCTGGCAGTCCTGGGGGCCGGACGGGACGACGGTCTATTATTCGGCGTCGGACGGCGACAGCCTGCACCCGAAGGTCGGCCTTTATGACCTCAAAACCGGGCAGACCCAGATCATCGACGGCGATATGGAGGGCACGCCTTGCTTTGGGGAGCCGATCTACTGCGGACTGCACAGCATGCTCTATGCCGCCGGTTACGGCGACGGCCGGTTCCACCCGG
>CASFAP010000106.1 GCA_949292695.1 uncultured Eubacteriales bacterium
CAGGCGCTGGAATTGCCCGCATTTTCACCCGGCGGGTTGGCCATGACGACCCCAACCATGTTTTCATACGCCCTTGTTTGCAATGCGCACAACCGCGGCCGCATGCCGCCGCAATCGTTGGGCACGAGAATGAGTTCGGCGCCCTTTAACATCAGCATCCGTGCGCTTTCAGGGTATTCTCTGTCATAGCAGATCATGACGCCGATTTTGACGCCGTCAAAATCGCAGACGCGGAATTCTTCGCCGCTTTCCAGCTCGCATTCAAACGAAAAATCGCAGGTGTGCACTTTGTCATACCGCATCAGAAAATCGCCCTGCCGGCCGATGAGAAAGGCCGTATTGCGGGGTTTTTCTTTTCCTTGCGTGAAAGCCGTGGCTACGACGCCAATTGACAGCCTTTTGGCCTCTTCGCACAAAAGGCGAACCGGCAATGCATCGGGGCTGAGAATTTGCGCTTCTGTCAGTGGAAAGCGGTATCCGGATAAAAAACATTCCGGAAGCAGGAGCAAATCGGCGCCTGCCGCGCTGGCTTTTTGCATCGCCTTTGCGGCAAGTTTTGCATTTTCCGTGCACTTTTCCGGCGAGGAGCGCGCCTGTAACACCGCTATTTTAAAAATTTTTTGCAAGCCAAAGACCTCCAACCATTTCATATAGGATAACCGATGATTTTGGTCGCCGAAAAGCGAAATACTCCGGCAGGATTTACAAATGTTTCATTGATACCAATTGAAAACGATTTCCGATTCGTCCACACCCGGCGGTTCAAGGTGGCCAAAGGGACAAGCGCATTGGTATAAATGCCAAAAAGAGCCACACTCAATCAATACAGGAAATCTGCCTCAAACAATCCGGACAAGATATATGCCTGAACTTAAAGTATATTAGGACAGAAGGCCCGAAAACAGCTTTGACAGCCACCGCCAGAAAAGGGGCACCCGGTCTGCTAATAGCGCGCGGATGGTATGGAGGTCTGCCTCCGTTAGGTCCCCTTGCAGTTTTGACGCATGTAGGAATAGAGAACCGTGCGCGACCTGCCCGCCGATGGCGATTTTCGCTTGCGCCCAGTCGCCAAAGGCGCCGTAATAACCAAATGCGGCGGCACCGGCGGCAAAAAGGCCCACCGAAACCGCGCCGATCGCGAAGAGTCCGACAGCGATGGCACCCACCGCAATTCCGCCTGCGGCAATGGCGCCGGCGGATAAAAGCCCCAGTGCCAGCGAGCCAAACGATAAAACGCCGAGAGAGCAGGCGCCAACCGATAAGAATCCCATTGATAAAAGGCCCAAGGATATGATGCCCTTAGCCCTGAGGCCGATGGCGAAAACGCCTTTGGCAACGCGGCCTGTTCCGAGCTGGATATCCACAAGCGGCAGACCATGGATCCGCCGATTACTTTGATAAGAATACGAAAAACGCCAGAGGCGAAAAAGAAAATCTCCGCTTGGCCCACTTTGCTGTACTTGTTTGGCTGACGGCCTTAACAGGGAATCGACGCTACAATCGAACAACTCGCTTAAACGAATCAGTTTTTCGGTCTCAGGATAAGCGAGGTCCGATTCCCATTTTGAAACTGACTGCCGCGAGACGCCCAGCCGCTCGGCCAGTTGTTCCTGCGTTAAATTTTGCGCCTTGCGTAGCGTGGCAATTTTTTCTCCAGTTGTCATAAAAAACTCCTTTGCTGACATGGCCGTTTGGATTGAGTGGGTGGAAACTGAGGCGGACTCGGCAGGGTCGCCTTTCACCCGGCTTCCGGCGTGCGACGTGCAGGCTTTGCAGTGGGGCGGGTCGCCGGCGAGATCAATTGTTGCATAAATTCGTTCAAAAACGCCACCAAGTCGCGGTTTCTTTTTGCCAACTTCGAGTTGCGAAGGGGCGAAAAGGGGCCTTTTAAAGCAATAAACGGAAAGCGCTCAGAGACTGAGCGCTTTCGACTTAAAGCGTTTTGATGCCGCTATCGTGACATACCCGGAATTCGACCTCCGGGAAGTCCTTTTCCAGCCGCGCTTTCAGCGGCTCCAAGACAATGTCCTCGGTCTCAAAATGGCCCGCATCAATCAGGGTGGCGCCCAACGCCTCGGCCAGCATAAAGACCTCGTGCTTGACGTCGCCGCACAGAAAAGCGTCGGCCCCCTGCCGCAGGGCCTCTTCGAAGAGCGAAGCGCCGCTCCCCGAACAGATGCCGATC
>CASFAP010000107.1 GCA_949292695.1 uncultured Eubacteriales bacterium
CAATATATTGTGTTTGTCAAGTTGAAATATCTATATATAGTATTTTCGGCAGATTGCAGAAAAAAGGGAACATTGTTCGTATTTATTATTGAACGGACAAGCTGGGCGCATCGTCCGTCAATGTACCTTGAAAACTGAATAGCCGCCGCTGGAAGTTATACAGGATCTGCGGATAGTATGCATAGCGCCGCCTTGGTCAATGCTGATGAAAAGCGATGTCTGCGGCGCATTGAAAATGCCGTTGGCATTTTCCCAGCAATCATTAAATTGTATGTTCGCGTGCCCACATGAGAATTGCCGCACAGCGTCAGCCTGCAAATACATGGTCGGAAAGAGCATAGGAAATGGTTCGGCGGTTAGGTGTCTTTTATATTGAATGATAATATTTGTTGGAGGAATATTATGTATAAGAATATTGATGAACTTCCCATCACATTTGGACCTAATGAATTATCCACTATACTCGGTATTTCGCGCAATAAAGCCTATGAATTGGTGAACAGATCCGATTTTCCAAAATATAGGATGGGAAGAAAAATAATTATAAGCAAAAAGCATTTCCTGCAATGGATGAATACTCATTTTTCTGACACCAATGAGGGTGTCTTTTAACTAAAGTTTTGTTGAAAAAGCCTTACTCAAGTAGTAAAATACATATGAGTAAAACCCGAAGGTACTTTGACAACTGAATACCACAGAATACAATGCTTTTTGCTCACATGTAAAGGAGGATTATTTCAATGAGCAAAAAGAAAGCGAATGGCGAGGGATCAATTTCAAAAAGAGCGGATGGCAGATATATGGGACGCTATACCGTGAATGGCAAACGAAAAACCGTTTATGGGGCAACCCATGAAGAAGTGCGTCAAAAGCTCAATGAGAAATTGAACGACATCGCAAAAGGCACCTATATTGAACCTGGCAAGGACACCGTTGCCTCATGGCTGCGCGAATGGCTGATAACCTATGCGTTTCCAACAGTAAAGCAATCAACCTATGTTTCCTATGAGGGATATGTGCGTAATCACTTGACACCGGAGCTTGGAGAAATCAAACTAATCAGTTTAAGCATGGAACAGATACAACGATTTTTCAACAAAAAGGCTGCCGGAACAAAAAAAGAGAAGGGTTTGTCTCCAAAGACATTAAAGAACATATATAATATGTTCAATTCTGCTCTTTGTCAGGCTGTTATCAATAACAAACTGATTCGCAACCCTTTGCTCGGTGTCAAGCTCCCTAAAGTCACCAAGGCTGAGATTACAGTTCTTGAACCTGCTGAACAATCTGCATTGCATACGGCTGCGGAAAGTTCTCCGGAATTGCAAGCTTTCGGTATTATTTTTACACTGAATACCGGTGTCAGATTAGGAGAGTTGATTGGCTTTCGTTGGTCCGATCTGAATTATAGAAAACATTCGATTCGTGTCAATCGCACAGTGGGACGTCTGCCAAAGGTGGATGAAGAGGGGAATCTGATTGAAAGGACCAATGGGGTTAAGTCAACCGAAATTGTTGTACGGACACCTAAATCTATTTCTTCGCGGCGAGAAATTCCGCTGTTTGATGAACTTTGGGACGGATTGTTAAACTATCGTCAGAAAGTGATCGAAATGACAGATGCACTGGGAATGAAATTTGATGAAAACCAGTATATATTCAGCAATGCTTTTGGTAAGCCATATGATCCACGAGTATATGAAGACCTATTTAAGAGGATTTTGAAAGCTGCAGGTCTAAAGGGAATCAATTTTCACGCATTAAGACACACTTTTGCAACAAGAGCTCTTGAAGCAGGTATGGATGTAAAAGTCCTATCATCCATTCTCGGTCACGCACAAGCTTCTACAACGCTGAATCTGTACGGGCACACTTTACCGGATCATAAACGGGCAAGCATGGAAAAAATGAGCGGATATTATACCTCTTCATTTGACACCAACAGCGACATAGTTTTGATCGAAGAAAAAGTACCTGATGCAGTTTGACACCAACGGATTTTGGTGTCAAATAAAAAAAGTCCCCATCCTATTGGTGTCAAAACATTTTCAGGCTTCCATGTAGTTGATATCAATGAATAGTTTCTGACACCAGTAAAAGATGTCAGAAATACGGTTGGTGTCAATTATTGGTGTCAAACCACTAAAATTACTCATAAAAACCGTATAGATAGAAAGGAATGAAATACAGGATACGACAGCATAAAACACAGCAACGAATTGGTGTCAATTGGTGTCAAACCGATCAATCGAAAAAACTGCAAGGGTTAAAAAAATCCGCAAACCCTTGAAAATAAAGGGCTTGCGGACCAGTTTTGGTTGCGGGGGCAGGATTTGAACCTACGACCTTTGGGTTATGAGCCCAACGAGCTACCGAACTGCTCCACCCCGCGATATTTAATTGTGTGCGGCTTTCGAAGTTGAATCAAGTGAGTGAATTCGTAGGGTTATGAGCCCGACGAGCTACCGGACTGCTCCACTCCGCGATATTTTAGTGCTCCCCATGGGGAAGTGTTTATATTATACACAGAATGGCGCAATAATGCAAGTCTTTTTTAAAATTATATTTTCGCAGTGCAATCCGGTAATTATTTTTGCGCGCGCAGATGACCGGCCAGATAAAAGAGCAAAAATCCTGAAAGGTTTGCAAGAACCACCGTGGCACCGGCCGGTGTATCCCACCAAAAGGATGCGACAAGCCCTAGCGCAAAGGCGCAAATTGAAACCCCTGCGGAACAGAGAACGACGCCTCGATAGCTCTTGCATACCTGCATCGCGGTAAGACAGGGAAAAATTAGAAGGCTAGAAATTAAGAGCGCCCCCATCATCCGCATACCGACGACGACGGTAACGGCTGTGAGCAGAGCGAGAAGAAGATTGTAGACCTCGGCCCTCAGACCGGTCGCGCGGGCGAAAGTGTCGTCGAAGGTGATGGCGAAAATGCGATGGTAGGATAGAGTGTATAACGCGAGGACAATGATCGACAAGCCCACACAAATCCATAGGTCGGACTTTGTGATGGCGAGAATGCTACCAAAAAGATAACTATGCAAATCGATGTTCCCACCGTGGCTTAAGCTCGCGGCGATCAGGCCGATGGCTAGGGCACTGCTTGAGGTTAGCGCGATGGCGGCGTCTCCCTTCATCCGGCCACTACTTTGCAGACGCAATAGCAAAAAGGCCGCCAATATGACGACTGGGACAGCAACCGCCATCGGTGCGATGCCGGCGGCGGCTGAGACAGCCAACGTCCCAAAACCGACGTGCGACAGGCCGTCTCCAAGCATTGAGTAGCGTTTTAAAACCAGATTCACACCGAGAAGTGCGGCGCACAGCGCAATAAGCAGTCCGGCCAACATTGCCCGCTGAAAAAAAGAAAAAGAGAACAATTCTTCGATCACGTGCTATACCCCCAGACTTTGTTGATAATACTTGCTATTGCGATAGTGCTCGGTTGTATCAAAGTAAGCGCTATCTTGGCCCAAATGCAAAATATGATTAGCGTATCGCACTGCGCTCCGGATGTCATGCGAGACCATTAAAATAGCAATGCCCGACTGGTTGAGCTCTTTGACAAGGCGATAAAATTCAGCGGCCGCCTGCGGATCGAGACCGGTGACCGGCTCGTCAAGAATTAGCAATCGGTCAGCCGCGCAGAGCGCACGCGCCAATAACACCTTTTGCTGTTGACCACCCGAAAGGGCGCGAAAAGACTGCGTTTGCAATTCGTTGATGCGCAGGCGTTGCAGGTTTTTTTGCACTGTCGTCCGTTCTTCCGCGCGCAAGAAAGGCCTTAATCCCAACCGATTTAAAACGCCCGAAGCGACGACCTCCCGGACATTCGCCGGAAAATCGCTTTGCACGGCGGTTTTTTGCGGCAGATATCCAATTTCGTTTCGGTCGATAGTGAGCTCGATTTTGCCGGCCAGCGGCTGTTTTAGGCCGAGTAGGCCTTTTATGAGGGTGGTTTTACCTGAACCATTGTCGCCGACGACACATAAATAATCCCCTTCTAAGACACGAAAGCTCAGATCAGAAAAGATAGTCCTACTTTCATAGCGCATGCTGAGATTTGTTACTGTTATTAAATTCATAGGTTCCATCCTTCTCTCAGAGCCTTTAAATTTCGCGCGAGCAAATCAGCGTAGGTGAATCCCGCTTCGAAATCGTCCCGGCTAATGGATTGGCCAGAATAGAGCGTGGTTACTCGCACACCGGTTTGCTCTGCCAGCGCATTTGCAACACGTCCATTGGATAGGTCAATCGTGTAAATCACAGATAGGTCGTGCGCTTCAATCGTGTGCAAAAGGCGGACCATGGTCGCCGCGGAGGGGTCGTTTGCGGCGTCGCATCCTGCAAAGGCGGCCTCGTAGGCAATGCCATATTTCTCGACAAAATACCGGAATGGGAAACGGTCTGCGATGAGCACAAACGGATCTTTCGCTTGGTCCACAAGGTTGCGAAAGTTCTCATCCAACTGCTCCAACTGCTCGCGATACCGCTCGGAGTTGGCTGAGAAAACCGCCGCTTGCGCAGGAGAGGCCTCTGCCAACGTTTGTTCGATTGCATCCAACAGCGCAATCGCATTGCGTGGGCTGGTCCAGATGTGCTCGTCATATTCTTCATCGCCATGGCCGTGCGCATGACCGTGTTCTGACTCACCCAATGCTTCGACCGTATCAATCAGGCGCAACACGCGGCCGGTATGTTTTTCGCGCAAGAGCCGGTCGGCCCAAGCGTCAGACTCGCCACCGATCATCAAAAAAACATCCGAAGTTTGCAAGTCTTGCAGATCGGAAGGGGTTGGGTCGAAGTCATGGATTTCTGTGCCGGGATCGCATAACAAGGTGAGCGCAATCTGGTCACCACCAACGGCGCGCGCCAAATCATAGACCGGGAAAGAGGTCGCTACAACCCGCAGACGCGTATCGGCCGGAGTTGGACGCGCACAACCGGCAAAACAACAAATGATAAAACTAATGCACAAAAGCATCGACAAGCATTTTCGGTTCAATCTTTGGGCTTCCTTTCCGAGGCAAAACAATCCTTGCACTCACCAAAAAACACAGTCCGAAATCGATCGACCCGGAATCCGTGCGCCTCGCTGACGTGTGCTTCGATTTCTGCCATGTGCTCGCATTCCAAGTGAATCAAACGCCCGCAGGAGGTGCACTTCAAATGAAAATGGGAGTCGCAATCGTGTGCGTCGCCGACATATTGATAACATGCGCTCGCCCCCGGCGCACCGGTGTATTTTTGCGCAAGGCCGCTTTCGACCAGTTTTTCTAATTGGCGCCAAACTGTGGTGCGGCCAATGGTCATTCCGTTTGCGCGCAACGTCTCATAGAGTTCGTCGGCCGTGGTATAATCCACTGCTTTTAAGTGGGAGAGTACAGCCTCGCCCTGCCGGGTATGATAGCCATTTTTTGCAGGCATCATATTTCACCTACTTTGAAATTGAAATTCGATTTCAATTTAGTTTATCACATCATTCGCTAAAACGCAAGAGGTGGCACAAAAGATTTATAAATAATATTATCATCAAAAACATCTTTGCATTCGATTATTCCAAGCGATTGCAGGAGCGTTGTTTCGTATTAGATTCAACTAGGCATTCATTATTTAATATTCTTGTTTTTTCATCTAAAGAATTAATCATTACTTCTGTATTTGGTGCGCGCAATCTATCGTCTTAATTCATTGCTCTGATTTATCCTTGCATTTGCATGGATGATTTTGGCGTTTATAGCTTTCATTATGGTGCATTTGGTTTCCTCCGCCCCCGCAAGGTATTGCAACGCCAAAAAGGCACCTCGCTTGAGGCGCCCTTTTGCACATGTTATTGAATCTCCTGTTCCAATGTCGTGAAAATAGCATCGTCAAAAAATTCGGTAATCGTCATATCAAGGCCATCACATAGCTTTTTCAGCGTTATGATGGAAAGATCACGGCGATCCGGACTCATCAAACTATATACAGTCGACGGAGTTACACCAGAACAGATTGCAAGCTCGTTATAACAAATATCGCGTTCTCTACATATATTTTGCAGGCGCTTTACGACAGCATCTTTAATCAACATTTTCATCACCTCATACAGATTTTATTAAAATATACGCACAATCGTATACGCATGTGCACATATCAAACAAATCTGTTATTAATTTTTAATAAATTTTCATGAGGTGAAAAAATTGAACTAACAATCTATTGCTTGGCCTGTAGCAAAAAAACAGTTTGTCATACGTCTAGTATGAACGAGAAAGGCCATTTACGGGAAATTGAAGCCGAAAAGCGAGATGCAATTGAAAAGATCGAGCGGCAGATTGAAGCGAAATCAGTTTTCATTTTATAAAAAGACAAAGCAAGCGGCAATTGCGTGCGACGTACTATACAGTAGCTAAAAAATCATCTTTAACCGCGAGGGATAAAAAAAGTCACGCACTATAAATGCGTGACTTATCTGCGGCGACTTGCCGCTGGCGGAAGCGGTGGGATTCGAACCCACGAGCCCGTGAGGACTACCTGATTTCGAGTTTTATAAAGTGCGTGTCAGGATCAGTCAGTTTCGTGTCAGTTTCTGCTAGTTTCGTCCTCG
>CASFAP010000108.1 GCA_949292695.1 uncultured Eubacteriales bacterium
ACTGGTCTTACGGGTGCCACAGGATTAACGGGAGCAACTGGCCCCACCGGCCCAACTGGAGCTAGAGGCCCAACTGGTCCGACCGGTCCAACGGGACCGACTGGTCCAGAGGGAGATGCGGCAACGGTTCGCGTCGGTACGGTAACCACTGGAGATCCCGGCACCTCTGCGAGTGTCACAAATAGCGGTACAGAGCAGGATGCTGTCTTTGATTTTGTGATTCCACAGGGAGCGTCCGGCGGCAGTACGACGCAAGAACTCCTGAGCGCTTATTCGACACCGCCTCAGGCGGGGACCTCAGGAAGCACCTTGATTTTCGACCGCAACGGTACGATCATTGGCAATACCATTACGCATACAGTGAACACATCAAACATTACGATTCAGGCAACTGGTTATTATTTCGTTTCCTTCCACGGGACGATTGGCCCTGCAAGCAACGTAAATTTCCCGCTTTCCATTCAGTTGTATTTGCGTCAGCAAGGGACACAAGTGCCTGGCACCGGTATCTTCCACACCTTCCAGACCACATCGGATACCAGCAACGTTTCTTTTGTGCAGGTAATCGAGGTTACCTCAACGCCGGTCACGTTAGACATCGTCGCAGAAGGCGGAAACTTCATTTATACTGGCATTTCTATTACCGTCTATAAATTGGCTGACCTATAGCCCAATCTAAGATTGAACAGTTGGGGGATATCTACGGGTATCCCCCTTCATTTCAGAACCCTTAGGATCAGAAAATAAAAAGAGGAGGAGAAAAAATGGGAAATTATCGCGTCAGCGTTTATGCCATTTGCAAAAATGAAACCAAATTTGTCGAACGTTGGGTGGAATCCATGCGGGAGGCTGACGCCATTTATGTTCTAGATACCGGATCGACCGACGATACGGTTGATAAGCTCCGTGCGCTGGGCGTTAACGTAACGGTGGAGTTGATCCGCCCCTGGCGGTTTGATACGGCCCGAAACCGTTCGCTTGCACTGGTGCCGGAAGATACAGATATTTGTGTCTGCACTGATTTGGATGAGGTCTTTCATCCCGGCTGGAGGGAGTGCGTTGAGCGCGCCTGGGCGCAGGGGGCGGATCAACTCCACTATCGTTACACCTGGAATTTTAATGCGGACGGTTCAGAAGGGTATGTCTTCTGGATCGATAAAATCCATGCGCGGCATGGATTTTCTTGGGTCAATCCGGTGCATGAGGTTCTACGCCGTGAGGCTGGCCCGGCAAATGCCATTTATGCAGAGGGTGTACAACTCGATCACCATGCAGACGATACAAAATCCCGCGGGCAATATTTGCCTTTACTGGAATTGGCCGTCCGTGAAAATCCCGACAATGACCGCAACATGCATTATCTCGGCCGGGAATATCTTTTTCACAAAGATTGGTATTCCTGCATTCAAACGCTAAAACGGCATTTAGCGATGCCGCAGGCGACTTGGAAAGATGAACGTGCCGCCTCAATGCGATATCTTGCGCAGGCCTATGAGGCCCTGGGCCAACCTAAAGAAGCAGAGGTGTGGCTACAGCGCGCCACAGCGGAAGCCCCCTATTTGCGCGAACCGTGGCTATCGCTCGCCACATTTTATTATAAAAAAGAGAACTGGCAAGGAGTGCTTGATGCAACGGAACATGCGCTGGCCATTACTGAGCGCCCTCGCACCTATATTACCGAAGCGCAATCCTTTGGGAGCCTACCGTATGATCTTGCCTCTTTGGCCTGCTATTATCTCGGTTTCTATGAAAAAGCGCTCGCATATGTCGACGAAGCGATCCGCCTATCTCCTCAGGATACGAGGCTAAAACAGAATAAACAGTTTTTTGAAGCGGCCGCGCGGCAATAAGCGCGCTGGCCGTTTTTCCGTTGCAAGAGGCCTAAAAGTGTGTTATAATTTGGACATGCTTTGCATGAACGAAAAAGAGAATGGAGATTCCCGACGTGTCCTATCCGCTGGAACAAATCCGCAATTTCTGCATTATTGCCCATATTGACCACGGCAAATCAACCTTGGCCGATCGCCTGCTTGAGCTGACCCGTTCGGTGTCTGAGCGGGATATGGAGGAGCAACTGCTTGACAGCATGGAGCTCGAGCGCGAACGCGGCATCACCATCAAAGAGCACGCTGTCACCCTTTATTACAAAGCGACTGATGGCAAGGAATATGAGCTCAATTTAATCGATACACCTGGTCATGTCGACTTCAATTATGAAGTATCGAGGTCTTTGGCGGCATGCGAAGGCGCCGTGCTGGTTGTCGACGCCTCGCAGGGCATTGAGGCGCAGACGCTGGCCAACACCTACCTTGCCGTTGACCACGGGCTGGAATTGCTCCCTGTCATTAACAAAATAGATCTTCCAAGCGCGGATCCGGCGCGCGTCATTGCTGAAATCGAGGATGTCATCGGTATTCCGGCCGAAGATGCACCGCAGGTTTCGGCGAAGAGCGGCTTAAATGTAGAGCAGGTGCTGGAACGGATCGTCACCGATATCCCGGCGCCAAAGGCCGATCGTGAGGCGCCATTGACCGCGTTAATTTTTGATTCCTATTATGATTCATACAAGGGCGTTATTGTCTATTTCCGCGTCGTCAGCGGCCGGGTTAAGACGGGCGATACCATTATGATGATGGCTTCAGGCGCAAAGTTCAGCATTGTGGAGCTTGGCCGGAAACGCGCGACGAGCATGGAACCCTGCGATTGTTTGGAGGCCGGTGAAGTCGGCTACCTTGCCGCCGCAATCAAAACGGTGGGAGATGCGAGGGTTGGCGATACAATTACATTGGCAGACGCGCCTGCTACGGCACCGCTGGCTGGGTACCGCAAAGTCAATCCGGTCGTCTTCTGCGGCATATATCCTGCGGATGGCGCCAGATATGCCGATTTGCGCGAAGCGCTCGAAAAGCTCCAACTCAACGACGCTTCCCTGCTGTTTGAGGCCGAAACCAGTACGGCGCTCGGCTTTGGATTTCGATGTGGATTCCTAGGGCTATTGCACATGGAGATCATCGAGGAGCGCCTGGAACGTGAGTATAATCTTGACCTCATAACCACTGCACCTAGCGTAATCTATGAATTTCGATTGACGAATGGCGATACGGTTTTTGTCGACAACCCGACAAACTACCCCGATCCGGCAACAATTGAGACGGCGCTTGAGCCCATTGCAGATGTTCATATTTATAGCCCAAGCGAATTTGTCGGCGCCATTATGGAACTCTGCCAGCAACGCCGCGGCGAGTATAAAGATATGCAGTATATGGGGGACCGTGTCGACATCCATTATGTATTGCCCATGGGCGAAATTGTATATGACTTTTTTGACGCCCTCAAAAGCCGCACTCGTGGCTACGCGAGCTACGACTATGAAATGAAAGGGTACCAGCCTTCTAAGCTAGTAAAGTTAGATGTCATGCTGGCCGGCGATGTCGTCGACGCGCTTTCTTTTATTGTCCATGCGGACAATGCCTATGCGCGAGCCCGGCGCATTGCCGAAAAGCTCAAGGAGTTCATCCCCCGGCAACTTTTTGAGGTGCCGATCCAGGTTGCGGTCGGCGGCAAAATCATCGCCCGCGAAACGGTTAAGGCCTTGCGGAAAGACGTACTAGCCAAATGCTATGGCGGAGACATCACCCGCAAGAAAAAACTGCTTGAAAAGCAAAAAGAAGGTAAAAAACGCATGCGTCAGCTCGGTTCGGTCGAAGTGCCGCAGGAGGCCTTCATGGCGGTGCTCAAGTTGGACGAGTGAGTGTTTGCGTGGAAGACATAAAAGCCGGCTTTTTCTGCAATCGTCCCAATGGTTATTTTTTTGTTTTAAGGGACCGCGCTATGAGATAAAGAAAACGGAAGGACACCCAACGATTATCAGCATCGCTTCTAATATTTGCTCGCCGGCTTTAAAAGTAGCTTTGAATCCTCGAAAAAGCGCTTGTAAAATTACTCGGTTCCAAAGGCCGGGGATAAGATCATAGGACCCACAAATCGTTTATGAGGATGAATATTTGATGGATTTCGTAATAAAACACTTTCGTGAGTTGACCACAGAAGAGTTAGTTGATATCTACAAGTTGCGCATTTCGGTCTTTGTGGTTGAACAGAACTGCCCATACCAGGAGGTGGACGATGCTGATAAGGTAGCCTATCATATTTATTTGAAAGATAAGGCAGGAATCCAAGCTTATTTGCGGGTGCTACCGGCAGGGGCGAAATTTGCGGATGTATCTCTCGGCAGGGTGATCGCTGTCAAACGCCGTTGCGGGCTTGGAAGTCAAATCTTGAAGGCCGGAATTGGAGTTGCAAGGGAAAAGTTCCATGCGAATCGCATTGTGGTTGAAGCGCAGGTTTATGCCCGTAAATTTTATGAAAACGCGGGCTTCGTGCAATCATCGGATGAATATTTGGAAGATGGGATCAAGCATATCAAAATGACACTGAAAACGGAGTGAAACATCAAGCCAATGATCCGTTTTATTTAGGTGAAATCTGCCCAAATGTTGTGAGATTTTGTGTATCTATTTAAAGTAAGGATGCCATGAAACGGGCGAATCAATTGAAAGGCGACAGCTTTTTTGCTGTCGCCTGTTTGTTTGAATGCCATTAAGGATCTTATTGCGCGTTTTGGAGTCAAAGCAGGTGCATTCCGTTTCAAGCGCGCAACACCACTTAGACGGCGCGCTCTAAAATCGAGGCCAAAACGGTAATGTCGTCTTCATGTCCATCGTTTCTTCTGCGGCGTGCGCAGGAGGCGATGTGATCCGCAAGCTGTTGTGCTGTCCCATCTTGCCAAGCCTCGAGCTCGGCGCAAATCCACTCCGTGCCGCTCGAGGTAGCGCCGTCAGAAAGCATCAACACAATATCGCCGGCTTTTAGGCGAATGGTGGCCTTATCGAATCCGACCTCCCGCAAAATACCGGCTGGGAGTGAGGTGCTTTGCGCCTTTCCGGTCCGGCCGGACCGGCGGACAATGGTCGGGGCGGCGCCGGCCTTGAGCAGATCGGTCATACCGGTAAAAAGGTCAATGCAGGCGATATCCACTGTCGCGAGCGATTCGTCAGTCGATTTAAAGAGCATTGAAGAGTTTAGGATTCGAAGCGAGCAGTCGTATCCAAAACCGGCCTTCAACAGGCGGCTCATCAGGCCAGATGCCATGGCGCTGTCGACGGCTGCGCGGCCGCCGGTCCCCATACCGTCGCTCAGAATAAGCATCATGCGCCCTTTACCATCTGTAAAATAGTGATAGGCGTCGCCGCACATCGCCGCATTGCCGCAGGCTATTTGTGCGACACCTGTCTCAGCTGTAAATACCGCTTTTTCACTGAGTGTAATGAGAATCGCGCCATCCGATTCGGTAAAGCAGGGGGGATCGAAATCTCGATCGCAGACCGCTTCCACCTGCCGCATAATATGAATGCGGTTAAAGACCTGTCCCTCTCGTTGTTTAACCTTGACTTCGACTGCCATGCGGCCAAATCGGTCGGTGCGGCAGGCGCATTCGGTCGCGTGGATTCCCATACCTGATAACGCCGTTACAACCTTGGCGGCCAGTACAGTATCAAATCGTTCAGCCTGTTCGAATTCGTCCGCGAGGTCACAAAGCATGTTGGAAATCCCCTCAAACTGATCGGAAACGACGGAACGGACTTCTTCAATGCGATTTTCGGCCGCCATATGGGCGGCGTAATCGGCAAAATGTTTTTGGACAGCTCGACCAACCCTTGCGGGGCGCAGACAACGGCCCAAGAACTCCTCTCCAGCCGCAGATTCGGGCTGTTCCTCACCTTGCTTTACAGCTTTTGTCATATCAAGAACAGCGGAGACCGTGCTGTTCTTGACTGTCTCCCAACAATGAGTGCAAAGGGTGCAACCTCGGCAGGCATCCTGTTCAATGCGGGTTAATACCGTGTTGAAATCCGGCGCGTTAATGCGGCCAAGCTCTTCTGAGACCTGTTCGACCGTTTTGGAGACATCGCTCAGCGCCTCGGCGGCAAAGGAGAGCCGCATCGTCAGCGCGTGCCGCAGGCCATCGGCCTCCGCCAGATCCGCAGGCGGAGAAAACAGCCGGCCCAGATAGATGTTGACGCTTTTGGGAAGCAACAGAAAAATGGCGGCGCCAAAGACTGTTTCGAGTAAAAGCCCTAGGATTGTCACGGTGTTTTGGGCAAGCAGGCAGGAAATGCCTGCCGCGGCCAGAAATGCCGCCGCACTCGCAAACTTGCCGACTGGCGAAAACAAACCAGCCATCAGACCGCCAAATGCGTAAAGCAGGGTTGCAGAAGTAAAATCTCCGCCTGCCAATGCCACAGAAAGTCCGGCTGTCACACCGCAGACGGCGCCGGCGCCGGTCTGGCCAAACCGGGCGGCGGCTAAAACGGCTGTAACAGCCAGCATCCGTCCTAGAGAGAGTTCCGCAATGCCAATGGGATAAAGTCCCATCAATACAAGAAAACAAAAGATGACCATTGACACGAGGTCTTCGCGGCTCGGTAACAGCTTGTCCTTCAGGCGGTTGCGGGCAAAGGTCCGATGTGTAAAATACGCGCCACCGCCGGCCAGCACCCCTTCCATTCCGGCTGTCAAAATTTCTGCCAGGGAATTATTATGGGTTACAAAGGCTGTGAGGATGGTCACCACCAGCGCGATCAGGCCGGAAAAAACAGGACTTTTTGAGAACCGACCTACCGACTGAAGCAACAGTTTAATTGCAACAATGGCAAACAACGCCGCCAGATAGCGGAAACCACTGCCGCCCGTTATTGGAAAGAAATAACCGACTAACGCGCCTGCGCCGACACTGATAGTATACACCGAAGGCATTCCGGCTGTAACCGAAAGACCAAAGGGCGCCAAACCGCCGATTACACTGGCCCGCGAGGCTACAAATCCGCATAGCAGACTAAGTAGGTGCAGACCGGCGGCCTGTAGCACCTCCTTTTGCGATAATGCGCCAATTTGCGGCAAACGTTTGATTTGTTCTTTCACTTTGCTTCACCGTGTCTTTCCTTGTCCTGATGAGCCCATTATATCGGTGAAGCAAAAAACGGTTTGTCGAATCCTATTGTAAAAAAAGGTGATTTTTTGCTGTTATGTTAACTGAAATTTTATTTGAGGGCAAGATGTCGGCGCACTTACTGCAAAGCATTACCATATGTGGTGTCATTTTTGTCGAACGATTTTTTAGAATTTTATGTAAACGAGGGTGATTTAAGCTTAAGTCAAACAAGATAAGAAAATTTATCAAATCCCGATGAAAACAATTGACTTTTCAAAGATCAAATGGTATGCTTCTAGATATTAAATAGTGGGAGGTTAAGCGGATGACATTGCATTCGGATCGGCAATCTGCCGACGCGGCCGGCGTGCGGCCCGGGAAAATCCTTACATTTATCGGTGCGAAGGGAATGGATGTATATAATTGCTCTGTTCCATTCCAACAGGACGGAAAATGGTTTATTTTAGGGCGTGTGGAGCCACGTGGCGCCATGGCCCAGTCGTGGACTTTCCTCTTTGAGCGCACTGCGCCCGACACCTATACGCGCGTACTTGATAGTTATACCTATCCGCTAGAAGATCCTTATATAAAATGGATCGATGGCCAGTGGATTGTCGGCGGCACCAATACGGTAGTTGTACGCGGCGTCTGGCAGTCTTTCCGCACCTATTTCTATCACGGTACTTCTGCATCCGATTTAAGACATTTTTCATCTGGGCCAGATGGCATGAAAGACATTCGTCTTGTGCCGCTAGGCGATAAGATTGGTGTCTTTACTCGCCCAAGTGGAAAGGTCGGTTTTACAATAGTAAACAATTTTTTGGATCTCGATCCAGAACAGCTTGTAAACGCCCAGGAGATTCCCTTTGTTCGCGAGGGAGAATATGGCGGCATCAATGACGCGCATCTGCTCGAAGATGGAAAAATCGGCGTGATTGGGCACAAGGCCTATGATCGCCCTGACGATGGACATAGGACGTATCTTGTCACCTCAGCAGTCTTTGACCCTGATACAAGGGTTGTTTCGGAACAACAGGTGTTGGCAACCCGAGCAAATTTCCCGCCCGCCGACGCCATGAAATTTGATACAAACCAGATGTATGATGTCGTCTTTCCGTCAGGAATCGTGCCGCGCGAGGATGGGAAGGTTGATCTTTACGGCGGGCTGTGCGACGCCTGCGAAGGATATATCACCATCGACAATCCCTTTGCCGCCCACGGAGGTTTTTGCAACTAAAAAGAGCCGCTCTTCATTGAGCGGCTTTTTTACATCCTTTTTATTTCACGTCTCGGCTGGATTATTAGCAACAAGATTTGCGGTCGTTGTCGTGCTTGCAAGCACATTCGCAGGCGCGCTCAGCGGCGGCCTGTGCGGCAACACAAGCCTGTTTTGCCGCTTCAGCGGCGGCCTCTGCGCGGCGGACAAGCGCGGTCAGTTGGCAACTGATCGAATGGAAGTCGTCGCCCCAATTCTGATTGCAGTTATTCTGCCAAGAAGATTGACAATTGCATCCCATAATTTTTTCACATTCCTTTCTTTATCATCCCTTTGGGGGGATGTATTACATCTTATGAAATGCTTGTACGATTGGACACAAAAATAGGAGCCTAACTCCAAAAATTTATTACAGCCCAAATCACCATTTGCCAAAACTAGTTTCAGTATCGCTTCTTTGCATTTTATAAATGCAATTCAAAATTACTATCTATCACAAAAATTATATTGCATGTTAGATATGCCGCATTGCGCTCGTTTTCAGTCGGCATATTGTTCAATTAATAAGCGCGCTCGCAAAAGAGCAGGTGGTAAACACCTGCTCTTTTCTCAGTATTTATGAATGCACAAAACAAAACTTAAGTTCCAAGTATTTTCTAACTTATAGGCGCCTGCGTTTATTAAGGGAGCGTGTCCTTACGGCCGATAACCCATGGCAAGAAACCCCGCGCGTAGGTAAAAAAGGGGTTGCCGGCCTATGAGAATTTTTCATTTATCGTTCAGTATCAACGGTCCTCTTTTGGGGATACATATTCCAAAATATCGCTCACATTGCAATCCAAAACATAACAAAGTTTGGCGAGAATACCGAGATCAATCCGTTGAACATCTCCATTGCAATAACGATTGAGTTGATTGCGTTGCATTAGTGTCAAGGCCGATAGTCGGTTTTTGCTAATCTTCCTATTTTCAATTAATTCTTTTAAATGAATTTTCACTTCACCATAATTTGTTTCTTCCATCGGCATTAAAATCACCCCTTTTTTATATCATAACGGATATCACTTAAGATTTCTAGTGATACATATATAAATTGTGTAGATATATACCATTACTTATGTAAAGCTTATAAATTAACCGGTTGAAAGTGCTATGCTTTCAACCGGTCGATTCGTCCAAATCCGTTACCGGACAAAGGGCGGGCGTTCGCCGAAGACGCACATGGTCCGATAGGTCATAAATACATCAAACTTGGCAGTTGTTTCAAAAGGGGCGTGCATAGAAAGGACTGGAACTCCCAAATCGACGACATCTACGCCGAGGTCAGCGATATATTTTGCAACTGTACCGCCGCCGCCGATATCCACTTTACCGAGTTCGCCGACCTGCCAGGCAATGCCGGCCTCATCCAGCATTTTGCGCACTGCGCCGACATATTCGGCCGACGCGTCAGAGGTGTCACTTTTTCCGCGGGCGCCTGTGTATTTCGTAATGACGGCGCCGTAATTGAGGAGCGCCGCGTTGCGTTTTTCCATGACCTCAGGGAATGTCGGGTCCATGCCAGCGTTGACATCGGCCGACAGGCAGACCGATGCGCGCAAGACCCGGCCGGCAGTCGTATTTTGCATGGCTGCAAGATCTTCAACAAGGTGTTGCAAAAATGCAGAGTTGAGGCCAGTGTTGCCGTCAGAGCCTACTTCTTCTTTGTCCGCCAGGATCGTAATAACGGTCTTTGGCGGATTTTTGACTTCGAGGGCGGCGCGGAGCGCACAATAAGCGCAAACGCGGTCATCCTGCCCATAAGAACCAATCATGGAACGATCAAGGCCGATGTCTCTGGCGTGGAACGCGGGAACACATTCGAGTTCAGCTGACAGAAAATCCGCTTCGGTGACGCCATATTTCTCGTAAAGCAGTTCAAGGATCTGAAGCTTTACTAGTTCACTGCCGGCGTCATCTTTGAATGGGTGGCTTCCGACAAGGACATTTAGCTCCTCGCCTCGGATGCCATCGCCGAGTTTGCGTTTGCTCTGTTCAGCCGCCAAATGCGGGAGTAGGTCATTGACGACAAAACAAGGCTCATCTTCGGCCTCTCCGATCGAAACTTCAACTACCGTTCCGTCTTTTTTGGCAAAGACGCCATGGAGCGCCAAAGGGATCGCCGTCCACTGATACTTTTTGATACCGCCGTAATAATGGGTTTTGAAGAGGGCCAGCTCGAGATCCTCATAGAGCGGATTGGGCTTTAAATCGAGGCGAGGGGAGTCGATGTGGGCCGCTGTAATGCAGACGCCTTCTTCGACCGGCGCCTGGCCGACCGTGACAAAAGCCACTGCTTTGCCGCGGTTATTGACATAATACCGCTCGCCCGGCTTATATGATTTGGCTGGATCGAAAGCGGAAAACCCTGCTTTTTCAGCCTGTTTCAGTGCAGTCTTTACGGCCTCGCGTTCGGTTTTGGCCGCATCGAGGAAACGTTTATAATCCTCACAAAATGCGTCGGCCGATGCTAAAGTTTCCTCGCTCGCGAGTAGGCGTCCATTTTTCTTTTGCAGAAAAAGCGCCTCCTTGCGGCGTTCCGATAAACTTTTTTCCGACATATCTATCTACTCCTTTTCTATGGTTTCAAGCAGGCGGGAAGCTTGCTGGATAAAGGCCTCGGCACTGCCGTCGTTTTCCAAAATATAGTCAGCCCTTTGCCGGTAAAATTTATCCGGCTTTCCGGCCGAAAGCCGAAGTGCTACTTCTTCTAGTGTAAGCGAGTCGCGGGTCATTATACGGCTTTGCCGCTTGCGTTCGCTGGCCAACACCGCTATGACTGAATCGCAACGGGTACTCAGGCCGCTCTCATACAGGGTCGGCGCGTCAAGCAAACAAAACTGCGCGCTACAGTTCGAAATTTGTTGCTCAATCCGTATGACAATTCGCGGCAATGCAACGCGGTTGAGGCGCATGGTCGCCTCCTTGCTCGAAAATGCACGCAATGCCAAACGTTTGCGGTCAATTTGCCCGGCCGAATTCAATATCTCCTGGCCAAAGGCTTCTGCCAATTGGATGCATAAAATTTTATCTTCAGCATAAACGGCATGTGCCGTCCGATCGCAATCGATCACGGCCCATCCCCGCGCAGTGGCGAGCGTTGCGAGCGTACTTTTGCCGGCGCCTGAGGGACCAGTCAATCCAATAATTTTCATAAGGATATCACCCGAAAAGCGGCGGCGCGAATCAGCCGGTTATAGACCGCGAGTCCCACGCCGGTTTTTTGCGGCATGCGCGCATAGGCCTTTTGCATACCGAGCCCATCCAACTCGCGCAGAGCCTCAAACAGGCGGCTAGCCTGCTCTTCGGCGTTGCTTGCGCTCCCATATGCCACAGCCGGAACGGTTAAGGCACAGAGATCTTCTGAAAAGCAAAGAGCCGCGACGCCCCTCGGTTGCTGGTTTACGAAGTCTACAAAAGCCCTTTGGTCCGCATCGATCAGGGTAATTTCGGTTTTGGGCGCATAGTGTTTATATTTCATCCCCGGAGAGGCAATAGGGCCTGTACCTTCCGGTTGGCGCAGGACAGCAGGATCAATGGCAAGGTCGGGCAAAAACACCTGCAATTGTTCGGGTGTGACAGCGCCGGGGCGCAATAGCCTTGGCGGATTTGTGCAAAGGGTGATCACGGTGGACTCTACCCCCACGCGCGCCGGATCGGCAACTACAACGGCGTCGATCAATCCATCAAGATCGCTAAGCACGTGCTCGGCTGTCGTTGGGCTGGGAGCGCCCGATCGATTGGCTGACGGCGCGGCCAAGGGCAGGCCGGAAAGAGAGATGATTTTGCGGGCGACAGCGCTTTCGGGAAGTCGCACTGCGACGGTATCAAGTCCCGCCGAGACGCAGGCCGGAACGTTTTCGTTGCGGGGCAGAACCATAGTAAAAGGCCCGGGCCAAAAATATGCGGCTAAAGTGAAAGCGATATCCGGAATTTCTTTTGCAACTTGATGCAACGCATCGATCGTACTGATATGCACAATCAGGGGATTATCTTGCGGCCGCCCTTTGGCCGCAAAGATTTTGGCGACCGCCGCCTCATTCAGTGCGTTAGCGGCCAATCCATAGACTGTTTCGGTCGGTATCGCGACGATACCGCCGCGCCGCAACAGCGCGGCGGCCCTTGCTTCAGCGGCACCATCGCCTGTTACTACTAGGCGTTCGGTTTTCATCTCAGTCCTCCGCCTTGAGCATCTCGGCGCGGTAGAAGGTGATGAGCGCGTCGATGATTTCATCGAGGTCGCCGTTTAATATCTGCTCAATTTTGTAAAGGGTCAGACCGATACGGTGATCCGTCACCCGCCCCTGCGGATAGTTGTAGGTGCGAATGCGTTCGGAACGGTCGCCCGTTCCGACCTGATTTTTGCGGTCATTGGCAATGGCTTCATTCTGCTCGGCTTGCATCCGCTCATAAAGGCGGGAGCGCAGAACCTTCATTGCCTTATCGCGGTTTTTGTGCTGGCTCCGTTCGTCCTGGCATTCGACCACGAGGCCTGTCGGCAAATGGGTAATCCGGATCGCCGATTCGGTGTTGTTGACGTGCTGACCGCCGGCACCGCCCGAGCGGTAGGTGTCGATTTGCAGGTCAGCGGGATTAATTTCAACCTCGACCTCCTCGGCCTCAGGCAACACCGCGACTGTAACTGTCGAGGTATGGATCCGCCCGGCGGTCTCGGTCTCGGGAACTCGCTGAACGCGATGCACACCACTTTCGTATTTCAGACGGGAATAGGCTCCCTCTCCCTCGACCATAAAGCTAATTTCTTTGAAGCCTCCGAGTTCGGTCTCATTGGATGATAGGATCTCGATGTTCCAGCGCCGCGACTCGGCGTACATGGAATACATGCGTGTTAAGACACCGGCAAAAAGCGCGGCCTCTTCGCCGCCTGCCCCGCCCCGGATTTCAATGATGACGTTTTTATCGTCATTGGGATCGCGGGGCAAAAGCAAGACTTTGAGCTCTTCCGCCAGCCTTTCCTGTTTTTGGCGGCTTGCTTCTAGCTCTTCTTCGACCAGCGCTTTAAAATCCTTATCGAGGCCGCCGGCGTCCAGCAACTGGCGCGCCTCATCTTCGGAATCGAGGGCCGCACAGTAGGCGCGGTACGTTTCGACGACGGGGGTCAACTGCTTATGCTCTTTCATTAGGTTTTTGAACTGCTCTTGGTCTGAAACGACGCCGGGATCCATCAGTTCCGTTGCAATCTCCTCATAGCGAAGCTCGACGTCTTTTAGCTGTTCAAACATTGGGTTCGTCCTTTCCGACTGGGAAAATCTGCTTAATGTTTTTTTCTATTTTTCGGCGCGGCGCAAAAATTTCATGGCCGCAACGAAGGCATTTAAGCTTAAAATCCATGCCGACTCGCATCACCAGGAAGCGGTCGGCGCCACAAGGGTGCGGCTTTTTTAACTGCAAGGTGTCCCCAATGTGAATATCCATGCGGCCATACCACCCTTCAAATCTTTTTTTATTATATCCCAGAATTTGGGGAAAGGCAATATCCTGTTGCGAAATGCACTCAAAAATAGTACAATAAATCAAAAGGAGGGGGCTTCATGCCGCAAATTGAACTGCTCCACTGCGCTGATGGGCACTTAGGCGCCGACAACGCTTATTTGGGGGAGCGTGCTGTTACACGCCGAACGGAAGTCTTGCGCACATTTGAACGCATTCTAGAGCTGTGCCGCACGCGACAAATCCCGCTTTTGTTAATCGCAGGGGACCTGTTTGATCGGGAGGAGCCTGCGCGCGAACTGCGGCAGGCCGTGCTGGAGGGATTTGCGTCCTTGCCGCAAACGCACATTTTTCTTGCCGCCGGCAACCACGACCCGGTGTCAGCTGTATCGCCTTACCGTGGCGTACTTCCTGAACAGGTGCATGTGTTTGGTCGGGATGTTTCTTATGTGGAACTCCAAGACCTTCCGGTGCGGGTTTATGGGGCATCGTTTGACCACGCATATTGCGATGCAACACAGTTGCCGGTTGCCGTTCCTGATGAAAGGCTGAATCTATTGGTTTTGCACGGCGATGTCGGCGGCAGTAGCCGGTATCGCCCCCTATCTATACCGGATTTGGCTCGAACCGGTATGGATTATGTTGCGCTAGGGCATGTGCACGCATTCTCGGGCATCCAATTGGCCGGAAATGTTCCTTACGCCTACGCTGGGTGCTTTGAAGGGCAGGGATTTGACGAGACCGGTGAAAAGGGCGTGTTACTCGGAAGTGTGCAAAAGGGTAGGGCCGATCTCGAATTTTATCCAACTGCCGGCCGCAACCATACGGTGTTGCGGGTGGATCTGACAGGAACGGGATCCAATGACGAAGCAGGTTCCCGACTGCTCAGCGCGCTTCAAAAGGCCGGCGGCAAAGATTGGCCCCGGCATCTTTATAAAGTGATTGCACACGGCGCGCCGTCGGTTCCAATTGATCTTGACTTAATTTCCGCGCGGCTGGGTGAATCGGTATACTTTTTAAAAATTCGGGACGAACTGTTTCCTGCGCTGGATTTAAAGCAACTGGAAAGCGAGATTTCTTTGCGGGGATTTTTTGTAAAGAATTTGAGGCAACGCATGGAATCGGCTGATTCGCAATCTTTACCGCAACTAGAAGAGGCGTTGCGTTTGGGGCTCACTGCCTTTGAAACGGAGGTGCGTTACCGTGCGGATTGACCGGATTCACATCACCGCTTTTGGCAAGTTGAAGGATGTCACTTTGGAGTTGGGAAAAGGCCTCAATATCCTCTATGGGCCGAACGAAGCCGGAAAATCTACGGTGCTGGCTTTTTTGCAGATGCTCTTTTACGGCAGTCCGGGCCGGACAAGCGACCCCAGCCGCAACCTTCGAAAAAAATATGCGCCATTTTCAGGCGAAAAGATGGCGGGAAGTGTGGATTTTTTCGCACAGGGTGCCCACTGGCGCCTGGAACGAAGTTTTGGGGCCACAACGGCGGGGGACCGCACGGCGCTTTGGAACCTTGACGACGGCAAAGAGGTCCCTCTCCCCGCCAAAACCTCACCCGGAGATCGTTTTTTTGGTTTTGGGGCCGTGGCGGCAGGGCGCGCTATTTTGATCGGCCAACTTTCAGACATGCCGGCTGATCCGGACGGGGAAATCTCCGGGCGGCTTTCGAACCTTATGCAATCGGGCGAGGAGACCGTATCTTTTCAGGTCGTCTTAAACCGGCTCGAGAAGGCCCGGTACGCTCTTCGGAGCAAATCGGGGCGCGCGGGCAGTATGGTAGAGTTAGAAGCCGAACGGGAATCGCTTATGGTCCGGCTCAAAGAAGCCGAGCTTCGAGACGCGCGCAAAGAAGAACTGCGCCAGCGTGCGGAAGAGGCAAAAGAGAATATTTCAAAATACGACGGCATCCTGAAACGGTTAAAATCCGAATTCTCAATGGCGGAGCAGTACGCGGAGGCGAAAAGGCTCGACCAAGAGATTCTCACAGCGGAACGCTTGGAAACGGCCGATAAGGCACTTGATGAAATTCACCAAAAGTTACGGACCGCAACCGGTTGTGCTGATGAGGCGTTCCTTGAAAAGCTCAGACGCGCCCGTGCGCAGTATGCGGCGCTTGAAACGCAGGATCCTGTTGACGACGGCAACCATGCCGTAAAGCGGGAAGCCGCCGCGGCTACGTTGGCCGATTTGCAGGCCGCGCAGGCGCAGGCAGAAGCGCAACGAGACAAGATGGCGGCCGGCTTAGAAAAAGACCCAAAACGCTGGCGGTTGCCTTTTGGAATCGGGCTCGTTGGCGCAGTTCTCTTGACTGCGGTTTTTACAACGCTTGCAATTCTTGTGCATCCTGCGTTTGCTACAGGCTTTATCGCCGCATTGGCCTGCATTTTTTTAAGCGCTAGAAGCTATCAAAAGGCCGCCGCGCAAAGGACTCTGCGCAATGCATATGATGCTTTGTGCGATCAAATCAAACAACGGGAGCTTGCCATTTCCCAACAAGAATCGCTTTGCGCCTTATTTGATGCACCTGCCAAAAAAGACCGGGAGGTACAGGTAGCGGCGGCAAGGCATGCGCTTTTTGCTTCGATCGAGCCGTGGCGGGAAGTCAATACAGTGGCCGATTTCGATGCGGCGTATGCGGTTTTGAGTGCGACGTTGCGCGACTATGAACGGCTCCAAATTGAGCGCGCTACGTTCGCTTCGCATGAACCGTCAGAACCGCTCGAGGCGCTTCGCGCCAAGCGAGAAGGCCTTGTTTTCCCAGCCGATTATAAGGCGGACCCGATCGCATTGCAGGCCGAGCAGGAAAAGGCAACGCAGGCGCTGGCGACCGCGAAAGCCGCATTTGCATCGGTCAACACTGAGCTGGAAACCGCCTTCCGCGGTCAACCTTCCGTTGCGCAACTGGAGCGGCAGATCCGGCAATTGACCGAAGAGATTGCGCGGCAAAAGTCGTTCTGCGACGCATGTGAGATTGCCGAAGCCACGCTCGAGGAGGCCTTTGGCGAATTGCGGCAGTCTTTTGGCCCTCAGCTCAACCAGCGCACTTCAGAGATTCTCGAAGAGCTGACCAAAGGCGCTTACACCGAAGCTGTTGTCAGCCGCGATCTCGAAGTGCAGGCGCAACCGGCCGGCTCCTTTTCGTTGCGCGCCACGCCCTATTTGAGCAACGGAACGGCCGACCAGCTATATCTGGCGCTCCGTTTGGCGATTAGCGACTTAATCAGCAATCCAGACGATCCGCCACCATTATTCTTGGATGACGTGCTGATGCAATATGACGACAGCCGGGCTATAGCCGGCATGCAATTTTTGCAGAAGTATAGCGCTGGCCGGCAGGTTTTGCTTTTCACCTGCCACGGCGCCCTATTGCAGTGGGCGCCTCAGGCGACGGTGCTATCCCTTTCAGATTGATTTTCATTCGGCGGCGAGAATTTTCTCGCCGCTTTTTGCAACGTCCCGCTCTTTTTCCGGTGTAGATAGGTGAAAGGCCTTTTACTGTATAGAGGAGGAAACCATGGAAGACGAAAGAATTGTGGCGCTTTTCTGGGAGCGTTCTGAAGTGGCTGTTGCTGAGGTCGCGGCAAAATACACCCCCTACCTAACTGCGATCTGCCAGCGCATTCTGCAAGACAAGCAGGATGCCGAAGAGTGCGTAAATGACGTATTATCCCGCGCATGGGAGTCGATTCCGCCGCACCGGCCGGCGGTTCTGCGCACCTTTCTCGGAAAAATTGCCCGTAACCTTTCACTGAACCGATTTGAGTCGCGCTCTGCCCAAAAGCGGGGCGGCGGTCAGGTCACGCTTGCGCTATCGGAGCTGGAAGACTGCCTACCGGCAAACGGGAGTGTGGAAACCGCATGCTCGGCGCACAGTCTCAGCGAAGCGATTAACGCCTTTCTGGCCGGTTTACCTCGAGAAAATCGGATTCTTTTTGTTCGGCGGTATTGGTACCTTTGCCCGATTCGAGAACTTGCGGCAGAAATGCATATGCGCGAGGGCGCGGTTAAGTCTTTACTTTTCCGCTTGCGCAATCAGCTGAAATGTTATTTGGAGAAGGAAGGTTTTATGGAATGAAAGCGAAAGACCTATTGGAATCTATTGGCGCAATTGACGATCAATATATTTCTGAGGCGGACCCACAAACTGCACAAAAAAAGCCCAAGCGTGGCGTATGGATGCGTTGGAGCATTGCCGCGGCGTTTGTTTTCACTTTCCTGGCTACCCTGTTTTTCTGGGGCCGCCAAAAAGCGCCGCGCTGGCCGATCAGAGAAGTGCCAACCCATATTACCTCTGACATGGTAGAAATTGATGTTGATGTTATCCCAAAGTGGGAGGAACTGAGCGTCAGCGAGCAATACAATCATTTGCAAATGGGTGCAATGGAATACGGCGGCACGACAAAGGCACTGTCTTTGGATCAGATCGGTGAATCGCTCGGCAATTATACACTATCGGGGTTTGACGAGCACAACGATACAACCCATACAAATAGTGGCAATGTTTTTAAAATAGCGGGAATTTCAAGCGACTGTGCTGTGGCGGTGCAATTTGCGAATGATGAATCTTTTTATGTCTACTGCAACAGTGATTACCGCCCCGAAACACTGGGCCAATTTTTAAAAGATTTAAACCTCGAAGAAACAATACGCTTTGGAAAGGCCTACTACCCATATCGTAAGCCGAACGGTGCCTTTGCAACCGTTGAATTTGAGGGCGTTCAAAAAGAAGACGTATTGCAAATGCTGTTGTCTGATGCATCGGCGCCGAATGTAAAAGATTACGATAGCATGCAATTTAGCGAGGCGATGAGCCTATCGGTCGACCTGCCGCTCCTCGGATATGAAAACGTTTCGCTTGCGGTCACGGAGGATGGGTATTTGACCACCAACCTGTTAGACACAGGGAAGGCCTTTTTTATCGGCACAGACAAGGTCGATGCCTTTATCGAACATGTCTTAGAGACCTGCGAAGGGTATGAAATCGTTTATGTAACAGAGGATGCGCCATCTGAGCCACCTGAATCGGGCTCTGACAGTTCCGCAATGACCAGCGCCGTCACAGCGAGTTCTTTTGTGTCGAGCGTTTTACCGGCTGGCACTGAGGTAGAAAGTTCTGTCACAGAAAGCACTATTACCGGCCCTGCCCTGCCCAGCTCGGCAAGGGAAGGGACTGCCAACCGGCAAGTTGAATGATGTAAGGGCCGGTTGGCCGAATAAAAAATCTCCGGACATACTCGTCCGGAGATTTTTTAAAACAGGTTGGGGAAAAACTTCTGCAAATATCCCATTACAAAGATGAATAAGATGATGACCGGTAATATATAGGAAACATAGATTCGGGCCCAAGCCGGGAATTTGAGCCCTTCTCCGGTATTGGCTTCTTTTCGGAAGTTTTTCCAGCCCCACCCATAACGGCTGGTGCAGAACAACAAATAAACGAGGCTTCCGAGCGGCAACAGGTTATTGGAAACGATAAAATCTTCCAGGTCTTGAATGCTACTTGTGCCGCCCAACGGATGAAAGTCACTGAGAAGGTTAAAGCCAAGGACACAAGGCAATGATAAAATTAGAATGAGCACACCGTTGATTAACACTGCCTTTTTTCGACTGATGCCCCATTTATCAATGGTGCAACTGATGATATTTTCAAAGACGGCGATAATCGTCGAGAGCGCGGCGAAGCTCATAAAGACAAAGAACAGCGCACCCCAAATGCGGCCGCCTTTCATCTGATTAAAGATATTTGGCAGAGTAACAAACACGAGGCCGGGGCCCTCGCCTGGATCGACAGAAAAGGCGAAACAGGCCGGGAAGATAATCAGGCCGGCCATAAGCGCGACCGTAGTGTCAAGCAGGCAGATATGAACTGTTTCACCGGTCAGGGCCCTGTCTTTGCCAATATAACTCCCAAAAATGGCCATGGCGCCGATGCCGAGGCTGAGGGTAAAGAAGGCCTGCCCCATTGCGGCGAAGATTGCCTCAAACAAGCCGCCTTCGGATTGGGTCATCTTAGAAAAATCAGGTACCAAATAGAATTTTAATCCTTCTGTTGCGCCTTCGAGCGTGACGCTTCGGATGCATAGCACAATCATGATGAGAAACAGGCAACTCATCATCCATTTTGTAATCCGTTCGACCCCCTTTTGAAGTCCAAGACTACAAACGCCAAAGCCCAAGAAAACGATAATGACCATCCAAAGCGTCAATTCAGCGGGGGAGGAGAGCAGTTGATTGAAGACCTCACCGACGCCATCGGCATCTAACCCTGTCAATTTGCCGGTTGCCATTTTATAAATATAAGCGAGTGTCCAACCGCCAACCGTTGTATAAAACATCATGAGCAGGTAGTTCCCTGCCAGCGCGCCCCAGCCGTAGAGATGCCATTTGGTACCCTTTGGCTCCAACACCTCGAAGCTTTTCGTGGCTGAACGTTGGCTTGCTCGGCCAACGGCAAATTCCATTGTCATGATTGGAATCCCTAAAATTACCAAAAAAACAAGGTAAATCAGCACAAATGCGGCGCCGCCGTACTTTCCGGTGATATAGGGAAAGCGCCAAACGTTGCCGAGCCCAATCGCGCATCCTGCCGAAATCAGGATGAATCCGATTCGGGACGCAAATTTTTCTCGTTCTTTCAAACCGTTTCCTCCTCGCCCGTTCATACTCCGCAAAACTTTGGTGAAATAAGGAAAGACCTTTAGGTTGATTTTATCATAGCGTCAAGTAAAAAACAAGCCTGGCGAACAAAAGCGGGCCCGCAACCGCCGGAGCGCTCCTGCCGGCCATAAAGACATCCGAGGTTTTATTTGCAAAAGAATGGGAAAGAATGACTGCCAATTAAAGACTTTATGCAGAGAAGACTGGCGACAAGCGATTCATATTGTTGTTACATAAATATTCTGCCAAGGCGGCCGGTGCGACGCTTTCACAAAAACTATCTACCAAGGGCGCTAATCCAATTGTCAGAAAATACGCGTCAGCGCCTTTATTTAAGTGGGCGCTTTCATTGATTTGCATTATAAAATGCGCAGATGAACACCACCTGGAGAAAAGGATTTTTCAAAGCGCCATCACCGCATATCTTTATAGTTTATAATTATTGTTTCGTTGAATATAGAAAAGCCGTCCATTTCTGAACGGCTGAAAATATTCAAGAGAACAACATCGGCGCTCGCAATCGACTTACATTAACCATTGTAGATCGCATTTTTGCATATTTGGCATATCTATCGTATAAACTTCATTCGAAGAAAGTAAATTGTGGAAATCTAAGCGTTTCTTTGTCTGTATATAACGTATTACTTCCCAGAACCTCCGGCAAATCTTATTTCTACGCAAGGCGCACATCATTCTGCGCTATCATCTGTTGCGGCGATAATGATGCACCAGGGGCGAAAGATAAAATATTGGCGCAAACAAGAGGAAAGGCCCGTGCCTTTGGATACCACACTCTGGCAACGCTGTTGCCTTGCACGATAAGCGCACTGGTCGGCTCTACCTATTGTCGATCTTGGTGATGATATTTACAACCGATTGATAAATCATAACGGCCGCGTAAAGCCATGCCTTTAAAGACAGGATGCAACTTCTCCCGCGCCAAAGTTTTGCCAGTGCACTTCACGCGTCGAAACCAAATATCGGGTCTTGGTTATAATTATGCCGGCGATTTCATGCAGCGGGGTCTTTGGCCTCTCAAAATATGCGTTGCGTTTCTGTGTCATGCACAAAATTATAGCATGATGTATAGAAGAGCGAGCATCAAGAGCTCGTCGGTTTCCTCACTGGACAACAAAAGCGCCAAGCCTAAAATGAGCACCCTGTCGCTATCCAGCTCAAGATTCTTAAAATTTAATAGGCGGAAAAGATCAAAGCCGGTTCTGGAGCCACGGGCCGGTTCATGAGGAACGGTTGTGCTATCCCGTTCCGGCTCTTGGGCGGCATGATGATTCGGAATCTGGACAAAACTAGGGGTCGGTGGCATGGTATGGGGTGGATTGACAGGCGGACGGGCGCGGCGTTGCATTTCGCGCATCCGCTCGGTAGCTTGCCGTTGCATCCGTTCAAAATCCGTCTCGTTGCGGTCGTGTTCTGCCACGCTATTTCCCTTCCTTCCAAAATCCAGGTCCACTTTTTGCGGTCCTAAAGTTGCAATAATCCACTTTCTCCCAAGAGTGGTGCAAGCTGAAATAGCTTCAGCAACCGTACTGCTTTATCGACACGTTCGCGCCGTGGAGGACTCAAATGGGGTTTCAGTGCCAAAAGGAGGCGGGTGCGGTCGTCTTCTTGCCCTGATTTAAGTAACTTTGAAGCCTTTAAAAACAACGCCATTTCAGAGGCTGGCAGGCCGTCCGCTTCTTGCGAATCGTTTTGCGACTCTGCATGGCCACCTGTGAGATTTTCTGCCAGATGATCGAGCGACCCCTCATCTCCCAACAACGTTTGAGCCATATTGCGCACCTTTTCCATGCCTTCGGGGCTGTCAAGTAAGGCAGACAGCTTCTCCGCCAGATCATCCATTTACATCTTACCGTCCTTCATCAAGGCTTTTAAGAGTTGTTGGGCCTGCGGGGAAGAGAGCAGTTTTTCGGTTGCGGCCTTATCGGAAAGCAACTGATTGAGCTTGGCCGCATCTTGCTTATTGAGCGATGCCAGAATTTGATTGAAATCACCACGACTCGCCGCCCCTTTCAATTTTTGCGCATCAGAACCGGTTTTTGCGGCCGCCATCTCAATTGCATCCATAATTTTTTTCTGATCGAACCTCGGATCCATTGAATTCACCACCCAATTTTCTTATAATATTGTATGAGAAGAATTTCAGAAGTATGATTGGAGGCAGGCAATGCGGATTTTGGTATGTTCCGATTCGCACGGAAGACGATCAGCGCTGGAAGCCGCAATCGTAGCGCAACCCGAAGCGAAAGAGGTCTTCTTTTTAGGAGATATCGTTCGCGACGCCCAAGAACTTCCACGCTTTTTTCCCGACAGGACTTTTCATATAGTTAAGGGAAACTGCGATTTTTATGATGATGCACCTGCGAGCGGATTGGTCAGGCTTAGCGGCGTCGGCATTTACTTTACGCATGGGCATCTACACCATGTCAAGTCCGGATTGGAAAGCCTCGAACAGGAGGCGCTTCGGCAAGGGGCTAAAATCGCACTTTACGGTCATACCCATGTCGCTTGCATTACCTACCGGGATGGAATTTATCTTGTCAACCCCGGCTCGCTTTCATCTCCACGGATAGGCTCTGCTTCCTATGCCGTCATTGATTTGACACCTGCGGGCATTGTCCCTGTCATCATCCATCTTTAACTCCTCATTTTAAGTGTATGCGAGATGCTTGACCAATGCCTAAAAGTCGACATACTTTAGGAGTCAGAAACCCAGCCGCCATTAGATCTTCTACTCAGAACTACAGCATCCATGGATTCAATTCGTCTAAAAACCATCGCCCGCAGAAAGTGAATTCTGCGGGCGATGGTCACACTGTTTCAAAATTAATTTCACATATATCATTGTCAGAGGGAAAAAACTGTTCTTCTTGTGCATCTGCTGAGTCAATTTCATCAAGATTTTGTTTGATATATTTTACGGTAGCAAAGGCCAGCACCTCACCCTGTCGGTTCAATATTTCAGTGCGTGAAGTTAAAAATCGCGCCGTCTCTTTTTCAATGTTGCCGCGGCCGATCAGATCCACATCATAAGGAACAGGTTTTCTGTATTTCAGCTCAATCGAAACAGTGACACCCCAAATATCTTCTGACCGAGTCCAAAGGGCCCGAAGACCAAGTTCGTCAAGCATAGCGGCGATTAAACCACCATGCACACGATTTGGATAGCTTTGGTGCTCAGCATGAAATCGAAAGGGCGTCATCACACTGCCGTCTTCCATATTATAAAATTG